>JAJPXZ010000048.1:23496-38888 GCA_021205245.1 Planctomycetaceae bacterium | reverse complement strand
GCGCAGGTAGATGATGGAGCGCATTAGGTCGCTGAAGAGCGGGTCTTTCAGGTAGAGGTCGCCCATCTGCAGGTTGACCTCGGCCAGCATCTGCCGGTCCGCGCCTGATCCCGCTGCTTCCAGATCGCGGAGAATGGTCAGGAGCATCTGCTCGCACTCGTTCGAGCGGTTCGCCTTCCTGAGGGCCATTGCCAGCCGCAGGCGCGCATCGTGGTTGGCCGGTTGCTCGCGGAGGACGTCCTGGAAGCAGTTGATGGCGTTGTCGAAATACATTAGGTTGCCGGTGCGCACGCCGCGTTCGTACTCACAGCATCCCATATAGAGGCGCGAACGGATGGTGAGTGCGATCATCTCCGGGTTGTCGCGGCGGGTCGCCTGGCCTCGCTGCCAGGCGGCGCGGAAACGGGACAGCGCGTTGTCCGGGTCTTTTAACCCGTGAAAATACACCCGGCCCAGATTATACAAAGCCACTGGTTCCTCCGGCGCGAGGTGCACCGCCGTCTCCAGCTTGATGCGCGCCTCGTTCCATTCCTTCTGGTAGAGGAGCACCTGTCCCCAGAGCAACCATGCTTCGGCGAGGCGGTCGTCGTAGGTGGTGGCGTCCTTGGCGTTGTCGGCGGCGCGGAGGTAGTTGTTCAGGTCCGAGTAGGCGAGGGCCAGCCAGTAGTACGCTTCGGCGCTCTCGGGCCTGAGCTTGAGGGCGGACTTGAATTTGGCGATGGAACGGTGAATCTCGTCCCGCGAGCCGGTGCGAAGGAGCGCGACTCCTTCGTCAAGGTCGGCACGGTATTTCACCGCCTCTTCCTCCATCGTTCCCGCGAGAACGGCGGGACAGAGGCAGAGCAGGGCGATGGCGGCAAGGAAGAGTGGACGCATACTGGTCCTCCTGGTTTTCCGCTCTTACCAGAACAGGTGGAACACCAGTCCGGAAAGCGGCTTCGGGTAGAAATAGGTCGATTTTTGCGGCATGACCGCGCTTGCTTCGGCGATGTCGCGGACCTGCTGCATCGGGGTCGAACGGAGGATAAAGCCGCACTGCGCGCCGTTCTTGCCGGTCCGCACCCAATCGAGGGTCTCGTCCATGCTTTTCGAATAAACGATGTTTTCCTTGCGGAGCAGCTTGCCTTCGTCGATGCCCAGCAGCTCGTCCATGATCAGGGTGTGCAGGACGGAGACGTCCAGCACCTTCCATGCTTCGGCCGCGTCGGGGTGGGCGGCGTCCATGGCGGCGCGGTTCTTCAAGAGTAGGATGAACAATTTCTCGCCATAGGCAAAGCCGAAGCAGGGCATGGCGCAGGCGTCGAGTTCCGCTTCGAGCCGGTCCTTCGCGATAGGCGCAACGGTAAAGTTCTTTTCGCAGGCACGGAGGAATTTGGTTGGGTCGAAGTTTTCCAGCCCGTAGACGATGCGGTGGGTGGGCCAAATCACCAGACCCGGATCGGAATCGGGGACGATGAACATCATAATGTAATCACAGTCGAGATCGCCCCGGAGCGGCGGCACCTGGCCGGCTTCCTGCATTTTATTACGGATCTCTTCCTGGTATGCGAGGGCGGTTTCGTAACGGTGGTGGCCGTCGGCAATGAAGATTTCCGGCGACGGGGTCAGCGACAGAAGCTTGTGGAGCAGGTCCTGATCATCAACCACCCACATGCGGTTGCGGACATTGTCGTCGTCCCGGATGTCGAGGCAGGGTTCGTAGTCGACCAGGGTGGTCAGAGCATCGGCGACCTCGTTTTCCGGATCGGCCAGCAGGCCGAAGATGGGCTCGAGGTTGCCCCGGGTGGAGCGCATCAGTTCCAGCCTGTCCTGTTTGGGACCGGAGAGGGTCTTTTCGTGGGGATAGATGCCTTCCTTGCCCCATTCGGACAAGCGTACCCGGGCGAAGAAGCCGCGCCGGACATAGCTCTTGCCGGCGTTTTCGAATTCCTGCTCGTACAGGTAAACGGCCGGGCGGTCCTGGAGGAAGAGCATGTCGCCCCGCCAGGCATCGAGGTGGCTGGCGGCACGGGTGTAACGGTTGTCATGGGCCGAATCGTTTTCGCCCTGGCGGCCGAAGATAAGGCGGACGACGTTCCTGTCGTCGCGGGCGTAGAGGCTTTCCTGTTCTTCAGGGCCGATGATGTCGTAGGGCGGGGCCATGACTTTGGCCAGGTCGACCTTGCCGGGATCATAGCGCCATCCGGGGAAGGGGAAAATTGAACTCATGGGCGTTATTCCTCACTGATAACGGCGCGGTGCGCCAAGACTGGGGCAAACCTTCAATTTTAATCGGCTATGGGGCAGAATGCAAGGAGAAGGGGCAAGGGATTGTCCTTTTCATTGCGACGGTTTATTGCATGGCGGTCATAATACGGGTTGTTTGTCATGGCATAATAAAAAGGGGGGCGAAATGCCCCCCTTCGAACGCTTATCGAGACAAAGCTGGTTAGGCCTTCTTTTCCTCGTTCTTGATGCCGAGTTCCTTCAACTGCTTCGCGTCGACATCGCCGGGCGCGCCCGACATAAGGTCGATGGCGCGGGCGTTTTTCGGGAAGGCGATGACTTCGCGGATCGAGTCGGTGCCGATCATCAACGCCACCAGCCTGTCGATGCCGGGCGCGATGCCGGCGTGAGGCGGAGTGCCGTAGCGGAGCGCTTCCGTAAAGAAGCCGAAGCGTTCCTTAATCTGCTCCTCTTCAATGCTCAACACCTGGAAGACCTTGTTCTGCAGGGCGGCGTCGTGGATACGCACCGACCCGGATGCGACTTCGGTGCCGTTCAGGACCATGTCGTAGGCGGCGGAACGGACCTTCTCGAGACCGCAGTCCTCCTTGGTCGGATCCGCAGCCATCATGAAATCGACGTCTTCGGGGTTGACCGAGGTGAAGGGGTGGTGGGCCGAGACCCAACGCTTTTCTTCCGCGTCCCACTCGAAGGCGGGGAAATCGGTGACCCAGAGGAACTTGAAGTCGTCAGGCTTGGCGAGGCCGAGCTTGGTCTGGCCCAGGTAGTTGCGGACCGCCGCCAGGCTGGCGTTGACGACCTTCCGCTTGTCGGCGGAGAAGGCCATGGCGTCGCCCGGTTTCGCGCCCATGCGCTCGCGGATGGCGTCGATCTGTTCCTTGGTGAAGAACTTGACCGGCGCGCCGGTGTATTCGCCTTCCTGGGTGATCTTAATCCAGGCGAGGCCTTTCGCGCCGTAGGGCTTGGCGATTTCCAGCAGTTCGACATCCAGTTCCTTGCGGCTGAACGAATCGCCGCCGGGAATGACGATGCCTTTGACAATGCCGCCGCCGGAGAGAACGGCACGGAATACCTTGAAGTCGACCTCCGACACGAGGTCGCACAGGTCGTAGAGTTCCAGGCCGAAGCGGATGTCCGGCTTGTCGCAGCCGTACTTTTCCATCGCCTGGTCGTAGGTCATGCGCGGGAACGGCAGTTCGATGTCGGCGCCGCACCCGGCCTTGAAGGCGGAGACCATGCACGCTTCGGCGACGGCGAAGACGTCGTCCTCGTCGGCGAAGCTCATTTCCAGGTCGAGCTGGGTAAACTCGGGCTGGCGGTCGGCGCGGAGGTCTTCGTCGCGGAAGCAGCGGGCGATCTGGTAGTAGCGGTCGCAGCCGCCAATCATGCACAACTGCTTGAACAACTGCGGGCTCTGCGGCAGGGCATAGTAGTGGCCCCAGTGAATGCGCGACGGAACAAGGTAGTCGCGCGCGCCCTCGGGGGTGGATTTCGCCAGGATGGGCGTTTCGATTTCCATAAAGGCGAGCTGGTCAAGGGTGTTGCGAATCGCCTGGACAAAGCGGTGCCGCGCGGCCAGGTTGCGTTGCATGGCCGGACGGCGCATGTCGAGGTAGCGGTAGGTGAGGCGGGCCTCTTCGCCGACCTTGGCGTGTTCGTCGATTTCAAACGGCAGGGCGGCCGACTTCGAAAACACGGTGAACGATTCGACCGCGACTTCGATGGCGCCGGTCGACATCTTCGGGTTAACCATGTCGTCGGGGCGCGCCAGCACGGTGCCGGTCACCTGCAGTACCCATTCGGCCCGCACGTCCTGGCCGAGCTTGAGGACTTCGGGCTTCTCGGTGTCAAACACGATCTGCGTCAGGCCGTAGCGGTCGCGGAGGTCGATAAACATCAGGCTGCCGTGGTCGCGGCGGTTTTGGACCCAGCCTGCCAATGTTACCGTCTTGTCGGCGTCGGTCTTTCGGAGTTCACCACAGGTATGCGTACGTTTCATCATCAATCCTTAAAGGAGGCGCAAAAAAGGTATTTCTGTTCATTGAGTCAAAAGTCATAGTGCCCTAAAAAGCCGTCTGATCCCGTCCGGGACCGTACGACACGCTGGCGATATCGGTCTCGAGATAGGCGGCGATGCGGTTGATATAATTCGCCGCCGCTTCCGGCAGCTCGGCCACCGTTTTGCAGGCGGGCAGATCGCACTTCCAGCCCGGCAGCGTTTCGTAAATCGGCTCGCAGTTGTCGAGGGACGACGCGTCGGCGGGGAAATCGGCTGTCACTTCGCCGTCGATGCGGTAGCCGGTGCAGATTTTCAGTTCGTCGAACTGGGAAAGGATATCCAGCTTGGTGACGTGAATCTTGTTGATGCCGTTTACCCGGGCGGCATGACGGGCGACGACCAGGTCGAGCCAGCCGCAACGGCGCGGACGACCGGTGGTGGTGCCGAATTCGTCCCACTGGTTTTTGCCGGTGCCACGGAGGAGGTCGGCCTCTGGGCCGTCCAGTTCGGTCGGGAAGGGGCCGGAACCGACGCGGGTGGTGAACGCTTTCAACAGGCCGTGGACGTCGCGGAGCATGGTCGGCGCGAGGCCGGAACCGGTGACGCAGCCGCCGACGGTGGTGTTGGAGCTGGTGACAAAGGGGTAGGTGCCGAAGTCGACATCCAGCATGGTCCCCTGCGCGCCTTCCAGCAGCACGCGTTTCCCTTCGCGGACGCAGTTGTGAAGATAAGCGACGGTGTCGGTGATATAGGGATGGAGTTTGCCGACGCAGGTCAGGACCTCGTCTTCGGTCGCCTGCTCGGGCAGGGGCTCGCCGCCCAGAAGCTTGATCATATTGTTCGCGTCCTGGAGGGCGGAGCGGAAGCGGGCGCGGAACTTGTCCAGGTTGCGGGCCTGGTTCCAGCGGATGCCGCAGCGCTTGACCTTGTCGATATAGGTGGGGCCGATGCCTTGCTTGGTGGTGCCGATGGACGACGCGCCCAGTTTGCCTTCGGCGAGGGCGTCGATGATTTTGTGCCACGGCATCACCATGTGGGCGCGGTCGGACACGAACAACCTGCCGGTGGTGTCGGCGACGCGGCCCTGGAGTCCGGTGAGTTCGGTGTCGAGGCGGACCGGATCGACGACAACGCCGTTGCCGATGACGCAGATAACGCCGTCCCGGAGGATGCCGGATGGGATGAGATGCAGCGCGAACACGTCCGACCCGAGGACGACGGTGTGTCCCGCGTTGGCGCCGCCCTGGCAGCGCACGACGACGTCGGCCCGCTCAGCCAAAATATCGACAATCTTACCCTTGCCCTCGTCGCCCCACTGCATGCCAATCAATGCACTGACCGTCATCACCCTGTCCTTTCCGGCAGTCGCGGAGAATCCGCGCTCCGTATGTCCAAAACGACCGCATGAAACCGCCGGGACGGCGTCACTGCGCCGTCCAAACGCGTCGCGGCTCCCAGCCGCACAAATCGCCCATTATCCGTATCCGGACCGCCACGGCAAATAAATTCGCTGCAGACTGGGCAAAAGCCGAGGCCCGGCTCTCTCGAACCGGGCCTCGCCTGTGTTATGCGGTGCAGGTAATTATTTCGCATCCGGTTCGTCAACAGGGCCGTCGTATTTATCGAAGTCCCTGGCGTGGTTGCGGTAGACGTCGCCCGGCTGATGTCCGGCGGCTCCCGAGAATGCGCCCCGGTTCCAGTCGACCAGCGTGTTCCAGCGATGCGTGCTTCCGGCGGTGAGAATGTACTCGCGCAGCACCGGCACGCTGCTCTCCTCCTCGTTCAGGTCGGACGAGAACTCGGTGACGATGCGGGCAAAGCGGGCGGGCTGGAAGCCTGACAACTCGGCCGCGCAGTGTCCTGACATGAGGTCGAACCGCTTCTCTTCCTTCACCGTGCTGCCGTCGTCCGAGGTTTGCAAGGTCGCGGCGATCGAGGCGTCGCCCGCGAACTCGGCATCAAATACGAGCCGGGACGGCGCGGCGGTTATCGGTACCCACTCGGTGGTGTGGATTCCGATTGTCTCGATGTTTTCCGGCTCGAAATCGAGCCAGATCTTCAGCGCCCCGGCCGACGCGCCGGCTTCGGACGGGGTGGCGCGGAGGCTGTCGTTTTCGGCGGCCGGAACCTTGGCGGTATAGAAACGCACCTGCGACAGGGCGCCCGGCAGCATGGTATGGTACATGCCCCGGTTGCGGCCGGTGAGGAGGGTGTTCTTGTAGCCGAGGCCGACCAGGAGCGGTTCGCCTTCCCAATTCTTCATCGGGGCGGTAAAGGCGGGTTTGTCGACGTGGGCGCTCTGGTAGCCGTTCTGGTAGGCGTCGCCGCCGTTTTCGAAGTCGAACGAGCTGGTGTACTGCACCCAGGTGTCTTTCTTGATCCCGGCTTCGGGCTGGCTGCCGTCGTTCCAGGAGAACTCGCCGTTGTCGTCGTGCAGGCAGACGCCGTAGGTGACCTTGCCGGTCTCGCGGACAGCGATGCGGAACAGGTACGGCGTACCCCAGCCGAGGCCGATGCCCTTGAGCATGAGCGGATTATGATCCGGAATTGAACCCTTGCCGTCGAGGTCTTCGTAGGGTTCGACCAGTTCGGTCAGGCCGCCCTTGGTCGTGCCGGCGCTGGGCAGGTTGGCCCACACCATGCCGGTGATGCCGTCGGTGACGGTATAGCCGCCCGTGTCCGGCACCTCGATATAATCGCGCTTGCCGTCCAGCACCAGCGTGGTGCGGCCATTGTCGTCACGGCCGAGTTTTGGCTCGCCGTGGATAAAGGCGTTGTTTTTGTTGCCCGACTTGTCCGCGACGATGGGCATACCCTGAATCGACCCCTCCACATAGATGGTCTGGGCCGACGCATTGCCGACTGTTACCGCATACTCGCCCGCCTCGTCGAAGGTGTAATCAAACTCCACCGTCTTGGTCTGGCCCGATTCGAGGCTGTAGTTCTTGGACGCGACCGCTTTGCCGTCGATAACGAACTCGGCCTTGGCGACGCCGGCTTCGTTGCCGATGTTGTTGATGTCGGCCTTAATCCATAGCTTGTTGCTGTTCAGATCGTAACTGTCGCCGTCGCCCAATTTGATGCGGACATTGGCGTAGTCGAAGGTGGCTGGGCGGAACTTTACCTCCACGGCGGTTGTCGTGTCGGCGAGAGCCAGCGTGTGTTCGCCCAACGATTCCATCCGCAGCGTTCCGGTAAGGGTGGCCGATTTGCCCGGCTCCAGCACGGTGACGCCGTCTTCGAACGTGTAGAGGTAACGGACCTCGCCGTTGTCACGCACCGGGATCGCCGCTGCGGCGATGCCTTTTCCGGTGTTCGTCACGGTGGCGGTCACGGTAACGTCGCCGTTGTAAAGGACGGTATCGGGTGTGATGGCGATGTCCGAGTAGGCGAGTTGTTGCTTGTCCTTGGCGACGAGGGTGGTGGCCGCGAGCTTTGTTTCAGCGTCCGGACCATTTGCGCCATAGGCTTCAATTGTCATCAGGCCTTCGCCCGGGGTCGAGAGGATGCGGAAAAAGTCGCCGCGGCGGTGGTGGATGCGTGCGTCCTGGTGGGTCATGTACACGGTGCCTGCGCCGACGGCCGGGTTGTCGGAGACGGCGCGTGCGTAGGTGTGGGTGTGGCCGGACAACATTGCGTCGACCTTGCCCGGTTCAAGCACGGCCGGGAGGTAACGCTTGGTATAAGCGTCGGAAATCGGGTGGTGGGTAAAGGCGAGGCGGAACTCGGCATTGACCGCCGCCGGCGAGGCTAGGTCGGCCGCCAGCCACTTCATGATATCGTCGATCATGACCAGGGTCGCGTCGTCGGCCTTGTTGCCGGTGGCTTCCGAATTCATCTGGAACAGGCCCCACGGGTTCGAGTTGATCGAGAGGATGTGCAGGTTGCCGTAGTTGAACGATTGGTTGCCCGGCACGGTTGCGCCGTATTCGCGGTCCTGGATGCCGTAGACATAGGTGTCGAAGTAGATGCCGCCCTGGTCGTGGTTGCCGCTCGCGTAGACGACCGGGTAGGAGTGGATGAAGTCGTCGTCCGCGAGGCCCTTCAGCCAGAAGCTGAACTGTTCGGCCTGCGCGCCCGTTCCTTCGACCAGATCGCCGCAGTGAAGAATCAGGTCTGGGTCGAACGACTTCACCGCCGCGTCGAATTTGGGCCGGGTCGAAAACACGTGCGAATCCGACAGGGTGATGAGGTTGACCGTTTCGGGGTTGTCCGAAAGGGTCTTGAAACTGGCGCGGCGTTTTTCGCCGCCAGCGAGCGATACTTCATAAGAGTAGCGAGTGTTCGGTTGGAGGTTGTCCAGCTTGAACTCGTACATGTTCATTTTCACGCCCTGGAAATCGGGCGCGTCCGGGTCGGCCGTGACGGTGACGGCTTCGCCCAGCGCGTCGCCGACGCCATAGGCGATGGTCCCGTCCGCAGGCGCGGTCGCTTCCCACATCACCACCATGCTCGTGCTTTTCGGCGCGAGGAGGTAGGGGCCGTTTTTGAACGCGGGCGCGTCCCCGGCGGAAAGACTTGGTCCTGCAAAGGCCAGAATGCCCAGTACAATCGCTACTGCCAATCGTCGCATACGTTCTACTCCTTTTTCTTCTATTCCACGAAAGGAAACGAAACAGTTCCCTGCTGATGAATTGTCGCTGGTGAGTGAGTAGGCGTAATGGGCGATGGGACAACTACTGGACCGTGCATGAGGGCCTAAGAGAGAGACCATAATAGCACCGACTCGGTTTTCCGGCAACGGACTTTTAGAGAGGTGCGGCATAGGGCCGATAAATTCATGCGGTATCAAACACGAACGCGGCCCGCGAATTCGATCGCGGGCCGCGTTTCCACTCATACTATGGTGCATGCGTGTTACTTGCCAATTCGCTTCTGAAATTCTTCGACATTGTCCTTGGTGACCACTTCCACCGGGAGTCTGTTGAGTGCTTCGACCTTTTCGCCGTTGACGACCCTGATGGCGATATCGACCGCGCCCGCCCCCTGAGCAACGGGGTCCTGGTAGGCGGTGGCGGCGAGGCCTCCGTTGGCGACCGAGGTAATGCCGTCGTTGGTGCCGTCGACGCCGACGACGATGACGTCGTTCATACCGTTAATCTGAAGAGCAAGGAGCGCGCCCAGAGCCATTTCATCATTGTTTGAGAGGACGGCGTTGATCTGGTCGCCAAAAGAGGTGATAAGGTTTTCGGTCACAGTCATACCCTGGTCGCGGAACCAGTTGCCGGTTTCTTCCGCGAGGATTTTGATGTCGGGGTATTTTTCCCTGATGACCATGCGTACGCCCTCGGTGCGGTTGGTTGCGGCCTCGTGGCCGAGGGTCCCCTGGAGAATGATGATGTTGCCCTTGCCGCCCATCAGTTTGCCGGCGTATTCCATGCCGTTCGCGCCTTCCAGAAGGGAATTCGACGAAATGACGTAGTTGTTCGGCGGTACCTCTTTCCCGAAGAATGGATTACGGTTTACCCATACCACCGGCTTGTTGACCCGCGCGGCCTGGTCGACGATGGGCTGGGCGGCGCTGGTCTCAACTACATTGACGATGAGGACGTCGACGTCGTTCAGGAAGGTGTTGGCCTGGTCGGTTTGACGGACCGAGTCGTCCTGCGCGTCCATGAGGGTCATTTCAACGCCGGGAATCTCGGCTGCGCGCGCGACAGCCGCATCCGCCATCGAACTCAGGAACGTGTCGAGCGAAGCCATGCACAGGCCGATGCGAATCTTCTTTTCCCCGGCGCTGATGCAGGAGCACAGGCCGAAGACGAGGGCGAGGGACAGGACGATAGCGAAACGGGATTTCTTCATAATTCACTCCTTGGCAAAAAAGATGACAAGCCGTAAAATGCGGCAAACAATGACAGGGCGAAAAATATGCGCGCACGCGGGATGAAGGTCCGCGTTCGGTGCGTGAGGTGATTATCGGTAAGGTAAAGGAGTAAGTGGGGCGGAACTCCAGCGGCATTTTGCCATCTTCCGCCCATGAATGAAGTATACCGCCTGGAATGCGAAGATCCTGTTCTATTTTACGCAAAACCAACCATGTTTTGCGACAACTTCACGGGTGGAAATGTATGGCCAAACCGCTCCGGGTCGCCCTTTATTTCAACCTCGCCCTCATCCACCACCAGGGGATGGCGAACGGCATTATCAGCTATGCACGCGAACGGGGCAACTGGGAGTTGTGCGGCGCGTATTGGCCCATGGGCCAGATAGACGATTTCCGCACCTGGGACGGCGACGGCATCATCGCCGCCGTGGAGACGGACGACGACATCGCCATGCTCACCCGTTCCGGGCGACCGGTCGTCGACACGTCCGGCGCAATTCTGGATCCGCGCCTTTCCCTCGTCACCAACGATAACCGGGAAATCGGCACGATAGGCGGCACCCATCTGGCCGACAACGGGCTTGAACATTTCGCCTTCTGCGCCGCCGCCGGGTCGCGCTGGTCGGAGGAGCGCCTTGGCGGATTCGAGCAAGCCACCCGGCGGTACCGCACCGGTCGTCTGGCCGTATTCTGCCGCCGCATCGATTGGTGGCACAGGCCGGAATTCTCGCAGGCGCTGGCCGATTTCCTCCTCCGCCAGCCCAAGCCCCTCGGCGTCATGGCGGCGAACGATTATGTCGGCATGAACGTCATCGGCGCGTGCCGTCTGGCCGGACTCCGCGTCCCCGACGACGTGGCTCTGGTGAGCGTCGACAATGAAGTGCTGATGTGTGAGTTGTCCGATCCGCCGATATCGAGCATCCCCTTCGACAGGCACGAGATTGGCCTGCGCTCGGCGGAGCGGCTGGAGGTGTTGATGCGGCATATGCTGCCGTCGATGCCGGCGCTGCGGATTCGTCCCCAGCCGCTGGTCGAGCGGGCGTCGTCGTCCATAATTGCTGTCGCCGACCCGCTGGTCGGCGAAGCGTTGACGCTGATTCGGGCCCGGGCGGTCGACAATCTGTCGGCCGGCGAGGTTGCGGCGATATTGCATACCTCCCGCCGCAACCTGGAGCGCCGATTCCGGAGTGGCGTAGGCAGAACGGTGCTGGAAGAGATACACCGCACCCGAATCAAGCAGGCCAAGCAGAAGCTCCGCGACCATAGCCTGTCGATAAAGCGGGTGGCGATGCTATCCGGCTTCCGCACGCTCGACCGTTTCGTCGCCATCTTCACCCGCTACACCGGCATGACCCCGAGCGCCTACCGCCAGCGCTATGCCGGCCGGCCGGGTCTGGACCCTACCGGATGAAATTGGTAAAGGTCTTTTCCCGGAGGGCGGGCAAGGTTGCCGCGCCTTTTTGCCGCGCCTCCAGCAGCCATGCCATGTTTTCCCCAAGCATGCTCATGGTGTCCATGCCTTCCGGGTCTTCCAGCACTTCGCCCGGCGTCAGACCGAAGGCCATGTTCCAGTAGACGCTCGACGGCACGAACATTTCGGAAATGGTGAAATACTTGTTCAACTGATCCCAGGCCGCTATTTCGCCGCCCCGGCGCACCGCCACGACCGCGGCTCCGACCTTGTGGCGCAAACGGCTGCCGCTGGCCGACGCGACAAAGAAGACCCGGTCCAGAAACGCCTTGAGCGCGCCGTTGATGCCGGCGTAGTAGACGGGCGAGCCGATCAGGAGGCCGTCGGCGGCGATGATGTCGTCCATGCTGGTGTTGACGAGATCGTCGTTGAAGACGCAGCGACAATCCTTTTCCCTGGAGCAGCGGTGGCAGGCGATGCACCCGTGCATCGCGCCCGTACCCAGTTCGATGCGCGGCGTTTCGATGCCCTTTTCATTCAGGACCGAGCAGACGGCGTCCAGGGCGAGGGCGGTATTGCCGCGCGGTTTCGGACTTCCATTGATGACGATGACTTTCATGCGTTTCTCTCCTTGCGTGGTGTGATGATCAATCGTACTGATCTCTGATAATGCGGGCGAGTTCGGCCGGATCGTCCGTCTGGCGCATACGTTCCTGGCGTTTCCCCTCGATTTCCTGCAATTTCGCCGCCCGTTCCAGCACCGCGTCGAGGTGCTCGGCCGGGAACTTGACCGCGCCGTTTTCGTCCATGTGGACGATGTCCCCCGGCGCCACATCCATGCCGCAGATCTCCACCGGCACGTTGACCGCCTGCACCTCGAACGGCCCGTGACCGGCCGAGACGCCTGTTAACATGTATTGTACCTCCATGGGCCGGATCTCGTCCAAATCCCGGGACGGCCCGTCGGAGATGAGGCCGACGACACCCAGCGATTTGAACGCGGTCATCATATTGCCGCCGACCAGGCCGTTCTTCGCCTTGATGTGGGGCGGGAAGTTCTGTTTAACGGCCAGGACCACCGGCTTTGGCGCAGCCGCTATGGCGTCGAAGACGTCGGCCAGGCCGAGACGGCCAAAGCCGGGATCGGGCATACCATAGACGCAGGTGACGACATGTCCGGCGCGGCGGCCATGTTCCGGGAACATGCATCGCAGTGTTTCGTCCGCATACCAGCGGCCCTCCCAGGGATGGTACAATCCGAGGCAGAACTCCGGGTTCTTCGGGTAGGTGGCGACCACGTTGGTGATGGATGGGGTATCGAACTGGTGCAACCGCGTAATTTTGTCCATGATATCTCCTGCTGCATAGGGAGGCGGGTTTTCCCAATCCAACCAGAATTGCCGGAATTTACCAGAAAAATCCTCCCGGTGCCGTCAGTATCGCTATGGTAAGGGCGCTCTAGCCGGTATCAATGGGTGGTGATTCGATACG
Source organism: Planctomycetaceae bacterium (assembly GCA_021205245.1). GTDB lineage: Bacteria > Planctomycetota > SZUA-567 > SZUA-567 > SZUA-567 > JAJBSZ01. The sequence continues at coordinate 25,934 of JAJPXZ010000048.1, read as the reverse complement.
CCATAACCTTCGTAATTATAGATATATAGCGTGGAGACGAAATTTGTGCGCCCCAAGTTTGTGGCCGGATTCGTAGAACTGGTCGCCGGTTTGCAGTATCAGGCGATAGCGAAAGGAGACCACCATGAGCGCAATACGGTCGGATCGGGAAAGTTTGGGCTATCTTTCCTATAAGGCGGTCAAGGAGGCCGAGGCCAAAAAGAAGGCGGACGAAGCGGGCGAAGAAGTGCCCAAAACGGAATTGACCGAGGAACAGAAGAAGACGGCCGAGGAAGTGGCTGCCTACAAGAAGACTTTCCTCAACACCATTGAATCGATGGTGGGAGCGCCCATGCTTTCCAAGCTGGAGGTGCGGGTGAAGATCACGGACGCCGGCTACGAAAAGATGATGAACGATTCCGAATACGAGAAATCGGTTGTCGAGGCATTCCGCAAGGAAACGCTCGCCAACTACGATTCCAGCGCCAAGACGATAACCCTCACCGCCGACGGCAAAACCCCAACAGCCAAGGTGACAGCCGGTTCGAGCGGAACGAGTGGGATGTCCGCTTCCGCCTCCGAGACCTATGCCAATCTTTCGCCCAGCCAGCTTCGGCGCGGCGCGGGGCTGGACGCGCTTAACCTGCGGGTGATGTCGGTTCTCGAAGCCAGATATGGTGCCGAAAGCGAAGTCGCCTCCCAGTTCGATCAGGGTACCCTGATCAAGGGTGGCGGCACCGGCAAGGCGTCGTCCCTGCTCGACGGGTACCAGAAAGGGTTGCTGGACTATACCGCATGATAAGGCCGTGGATTTCGGTCACATGTGCTAGGTAAACATCCCGCCGACATGCGTCCGGCGGGATGTTTTGACGCCGGGGTGACGGTTGGGGAAGCCGCCTCGTCATTCGTGGATTTGAGCGTGAAAAAGCCCGCCGGAACGAATCCGGCGGGCTTTATTCGATGCGTGTCAGTTGATGTTACTTGGCGGGTCCGATACTCTGGGTGAGCCTGACGCGCTGGGTATCGCTAAGGCCAAGCGCCTGCTTCAGGGTCGCTTCGTCGAAATAGCCCCTGACCACCGCCGACCAGCCCTTCGAGGCGGCGAAGAGGTAGGCGTTCTGCATCATCGCGCCGGCGTGGGCAAAGCCGTAGTTGGCTCCGGCAACGCGTTCACCATCCGATTTTGCCCAAAAGCTCATATCCTGAACATAGACCATGTTGATGGCTGCGGTGGGGACAAACGGCTGGCTGCCGGTGGCGGCACGGTTGTCGCCTGACACGTTGGGCATCGGCTCCACCGTGTGGCTGGGCGCATCGTAGCGGTAAGCGCCGTCCTTCGTAAAGAAGTAGACCGTCATGTCCTGCCGGCCCATGGCAACGGGGTGGACGCGCTTGCCGTCCGGGCGGTTGACGCCGGCTGTGGCCCAGAGCAGGTCGGCGAGGTCTTGTTGACTCACGGCGACGTCGGCGAATTCGCGGCCGGAACTGCGCTGCGCCAGGGCTTGTGCCAAGGGGAGGCCGCCGGTTTTGTCCGGTTCGGGCAGACGGATAGCGTCGGCCGCGACAGCTATGCCCATAAGCGCAAACGCGCAGGCAATGAGGATCATCTTGTGCATGATTAAGTCTCCAGTTGTGTGAATTCTCTTGCGAGAGGCAATTGTACCGCTTTTGCCCGCCCGTCAACCCATAAAAAACCGCGCCCACACGGGGCGCGGCTGTACTGCGTGCAAAGCAGAGCGGTTATGCCGGTTCTTCCGCCAGCTTGCCCGCCTTGTGGGCAAACATCACGGCGTACTTCATAATCGCTTCCTGACTGAACTCCTTCGGCTCATTTAGTTCGCCGGTGATACGACCCTGGCACATGACCAGGATGCGGTCTGCCATGCCGATGACTTCGGGCATTTCAGACGACACCATGATGATGGCGCAACCCTGGAGGGCGAGTTCGTTAATGAGGTTGTAAATTTCCACCTTCGCGCCGACGTCGATACCACGGGTCGGCTCGTCAATCATGAGGACTTTCGAGCGGCTGGCAATCCACTTTGCAAACACCACCTTTTGCTGGTTGCCGCCAGACAGTTCGCCCGATTTTTTCCTGACGCTTGGCGCGCGGATGTTCAGCTTGTCGTAGTATTCCTGCGCCAGCGCTTCGTCCGCCTTGTGGTCGATGATCTTCATCCACCCGAACGGGCTGCGGTTCAACTGGTCGAGGATGGGCATCGAAATATTATGGGTGATGGACATGTGCAGGACCAGGCCCTCGTCCTTGCGGTTCTCAGTCAGGAAGCCGATGCCGTTCTTGATGGCGTCGCGGGGGCTGCGAATGGAGACCGGCTTGCCGCCGACGAAGATTTGCCCTTCGTCCTTCTCGTCCGCCCCGAACAAGATCCGGCACAGTTCGGTCCGGCCCGCGCCAAACAGTCCTGCCAGGCCCAGCACTTCGCCCGCCCGCACGCTGA
>JAJPXZ010000048.1:0-23486 GCA_021205245.1 Planctomycetaceae bacterium | reverse complement strand
CACGGCCCCGTAGCGGGTTAGGCCCTCGACCCGGAGCAGCGCTTCACCGACCGGCGCATGAATTTTCGGGAACTTGGGCACCAAACTGCGGCCTACCATCATCTCGATCATCTCATCGATGGAGTGGTCGGCGACGTCGACCGTGTTGACATATTGACCGTCACGGAGAATGGTGGCCCGGTCGCCGATTTCCTTGACCTCTTCGAGGTGGTGCGAGATGAAGATGATGCCTTTTCCCTGTTCCTTCAGCCGGTTCATGATTTTGAACAAGCCCTCGACTTCGTGCGGGGTAAGGGACGAGGTCGGCTCGTCCATGACGATGATCTTGGCATTCATGGACAGGGCCTTGGCGATTTCCACCATCTGGCGCTGGGCGACGGAGAGTTTGCGCGTTTCCGTCTTTTCACTGAAGTCGGCTTCTACCTGCGAGAGCAATTCGCGGGCGTTCTTGTTGATTTGCGGCCAGTCGATAAACGGGCCTTTGCGAAGCTCACGGCCGACATAGATATTCTCCGCCGCCGAAAGCTGCGGAATTTGGGTCAATTCCTGGTAGATAATCGCCACACCCGCCGCTTGCGCGGCAAGCGGGTTGCCGAGATCCACCTTTTTTCCCTCAATCCAGATATCGCCTTCGTCGCGGATGTAAGCGCCGGCGAGGATCTTCATGAGGGTGGATTTCCCCGCGCCGTTCTCGCCCAGGAGAACGTGAATTTCGCCCGCGCGGAGGTCCAATTGCACCTTGTTCAGGGCGATGGTGCCGGGAAAGCGTTTGGTTATATCCGTCATCTTCAGGAGCACATTGTCCTGGTTAGCTGCATTGGCAGTCATACGTATCCTTTCAGGTCCGTGGCCGAAACGCGGGCGGCAGCCGGGTGTTTGCAGACTTCGGTGTGGGCCACCGCCGCGCAAGAGGGAATCGTTACGCCTTCTTCGCCACCGCCGCCTTGTACTCGGCGGTGCGGCGCAGCACGTCGACCCAGACCGCGAGGATGACCACCATGCCGATGATGGACGTCTGCCAGAAGGCGGACACGTTCAGGAGGTTCAGGCCGTTACGGAGCACGCCCATGATAAGGACGCCGATAATCGTCCCCATCACCGTTCCCTCACCGCCGAACAACGACGCGCCGCCGATAACCGCTCCGGCGATGGCGTCCAATTCCGCACCCAGGCCGGCCAGCGGATAGCCCGAGTTCACTCGGCCTGCCAGCACGATGCCGCCCATCGCATAGAGGAGGCCGGCGATCGCGAAGACCCAGTTCATGACGCTCGTCACGTTGACGCCCGAAAGACGCGCCGCTTCCATCGAACCGCCGATGGCGTAGATGTGCCGGCCGAACGGGGTATGATTCAGCATGATGTACATGAGAACGCACACAACCGCCACCAGCACCACGCAGGCCGGGACCGGACCGATGTCCGCGAAGCCGAGCCAGCGCACTTCATAGGGGAGGCCGGAAATCGGCATGCCGTCGGTGATAATCAAGGCGAAACCTCGAGCGATGTTTAACATACCCAAGGTTGAAATGAATGGATGCGGTAATTTCAATTTGGTCAGCAGGAGACCGTTCACCATGCCGATTCCAAGACCCACGGCAAGGGTCAGGAGCATGCCGAGGAAGGAGTTCATCTGCACCGTGACTACCATGTAGGCCATAAAGCACATGGTAAAGCCCTGGATGGAGCCGACCGAGAGGTCGGTACCGCCGGTGAGAATGGGGAGGAGCACGCCCAGGGCCAGCAGGGCGGTGATGGACGACTGGCGGGCGACGTTGATGAGGTTCTTCACCGACAGGAATTTGTCCGACATGAGCGCGATAATGACGCAAAGAAGGATGAGGCCGATGAGTGAACCGAAACGGCGCAGGAATTCGGATGTTCTTGGATTCATGGTTTCTCCTGTGTGTGGCGGTTGTTAATAACGGATAATATCGGTCCAGGCGCTATTGTTGCGGGACGATTCGAGACAGGCCTGCACAAAGGCCAAGCCGCGTATGCCGTCTTCGACATTGGGGAAATCAAGATCAAGTTCGCCTGGTGTCCGGCCCGCCTCGACGCAGCGGATGGCCATGGCGGCGTTGTAATAGACGTTGGCGAATTCTTCCAAGTAGCCTTCCGGGTGGTAGGCGTAGCAGCGGGACACCCGCGCCGCCGAGGGACTGATGGCGTTGGCCCAGTCGGTGTTGCGGTGCCAGCGTTCCGCCGGCTTGTCCTGATAGATGAGGGTGAGGAAATCGAGATCCTCGTGCCGCCAGTGAAGGCCCGCCTTGTCGCCGTAGACGCGGATATCGAGGCCGTTCCCTTCGCCGGTGGAGACCTGGCTCGCCTGGACGCTGCCGCGCACGCCGCCTTCCCAGCGGGCGAGGGCGGCCAGGCGGCCTTCCACGATTGTGCCGACGTCGGCGGCGACCGAGGTGATCTTCAACCCGGTGATTGTCTCCGACAGGTTGGCGGCGTGGGTGCCGATGTCGCCGACCGAACCCGAACCGGCGAGCTTGGGATCGGTGCGCCAGGCGGCGGCCTTGTTGCCCTTCTCGGCCTCGAACAGCCGGTAGAGCCACCCCTGCGGATATTCAACCACCACCTTCCGTACCTTGCCGATATGGCCCGCCTTGATCATGTCGCGGGCCAGTTTGGCTGTGGCGCAGGATGCGTAGGGGTGGGTTAAGGCCAGGACTCGCCCGGTCTTCTTGACCGTCTCGCGGAGATCCAGCGCTTCCTCCAGGGTGACGGTGATGGGCTTGTCCATGATGACGTGGAAGCCGAGTTCCAAAGCCATCTTCGCCGGGCCGTAATGCATGTGATTCGGCGTGACGATGCTGACGGCGTCGGGACGCTTGTCGGCCGGCAGCTTGTTCTCGGTCTCCAGCATTTCCTGCCATGAGCCGTAGGCGCGGGCCGGGTCGATGTACAGCGGCTTCGCCATCGCCTTCGACTTCGCCGGGTCGGACGAGAACGCGCCCGCCACCAGCTCGTATTCGCCGTCCATAAAGGCGGCGGATCGGTGCGCCCTGGCGATGCCGGCACCTGGGCCGCCACCAACCATAGCTAGGCGCAATTTGCGCGAATCGATATCCACCATAAGATTTCCTCCCTCGATGGCGGTCGCCGGGATTGACCGCAGGATGTGATTCAATGGTCTATTTGCCTAGCCAATTTCTTCCATCTTCACCGCTCTGCCGGTCTTGGCCGACAGGGCCGCCGCCTTGGCCATGGCGACGGCGGCGCGGCCGTCGTAGCCGGTGCAGGGCGGGGGCGTGCCGTTCTTGACGCAGTCGACGAACATGATGCCTTCGGTCTGGAAGGCGGGGACGTAGCGCTCCATGAAAAAGTTCAGGGCGCGCGGTTCGTGGAAGCCGTCCGGCCCGGCGAAGGTGGTATTGTCTTCAAGCATATTGGCGGTCGTCAGCCTCCCTTTGGAGCCCATGACCTCGACGCGCTGGTCGTAGCCGTAGACGGCGCGGCGTGAATTGTCGATATGGCAGATGGCGCCCTTGGCGAAGCGGATAACCACCATGGCGGTGTCGAAGTCGTCGTATTTGGCGAATTCGGGATCGACCATGCAGGAACCGGTCGCGTACATTTCCACCGGCTCGTCGTTCAGGAGGTAGCGGGACATGTCGAAGTCGTGGATCATCATGTCCACGAAAATGCCGCCGGAGGTGCGGATGTATTCGGCGCTTGGCGGGGCCGGATCGCGGCTGATGATAAGGCACAGTTCGGGATTGCCGATGCGGCCGGCGACGACGTCCTGGCGGATGCGGCTGTGGCCTGCGTCATGGCGACGGTTGAAGCCCATCATGAACACCACCTTGTTCTTTTCGACAGCGGCGAGGGCGGCGTCGATCTGATCGAGTTCAAAGGCGAGGGGCTTTTCGCAGAAGACGTGTTTCTTTGCCTCGGCCGCGGCGATAATCATGTCGGCGTGGAAATCGGTCGGCGTGCAGACGGCGATGGCGTCGATGGATTTGTCGTCCAGGAGGCGGCGGTAGTCGTCGGTGGCGACGGGGATGTTGTACTGACCGGCCAGGCTCTTGGCCGCATCCAGGTCGATGTCGGCAATGCCGGCGACGCAGGCGTCCGGGACAAGGGTGGAGAAGGTTTTGGCATGGACCTTGCCGATGCGGCCCGCGCCGATAAGGCCAATTTTGAAGTTCGCTGACATGAGGAACCCCCTTTCCAATTGAGGAAAACGAGTGGACGTAAGAAAGCCTCCGGGACGTCGCCGTCCCGGAGGCTCAAGAGAAGTTATTTCAGATATTCGGCGGCGTTCTCGATCGTGACCAGGTCGGTGCCGGTGTCGATGTGCGGTTCCACCTTTTCGCCTTTGAAGGTTTTGTAGGCGGCTTCAACGGTGAATTTGCCGATGTTGTGGGTGTTCTGTGCAACCGTGGCGGCGATGGGGTTGCTCGGGTCGGTGACGGCGCGGACGGCTTCGTCGTTCGCGTCGAAGCCGACGATGATGGTTTTGGCGCCCGCGGCCAGGACCGCTTCAGCGGCGCCCATGGCCATGAGGTCGTTACAGCAGAAGATGGCGTCCAGGTCCGGGTGGGTGGAGAGGATATCTTCCATCACATTCATGCCCTGCGCCCGTTCCCAGTTGGCCGAATTTTTAGCAACCAATTCGATACCGGGCGTCGCATTGAACAGCGCTTCCGCGCCTTCGAGGCGTTCGCGGGCGGTCTGGTGGCCCATGATGCCCATCATGATGGCGACCTTGCCCTTGCCGTTCAGGCGCTTGATGATATATTCGGCGGCAAGGCGGGAACCGATGATGTTGTTGGTGCCGACAAAAGCTACCCGGTCGGTGAAGCTGGGTGCGTCGGAATCGAAAACAATGACCGGTACGCCTTCATCGTGGGCTTTTTGCAGGCTGGGTGCCACTTCCATCGCACCGGCCGGCGCGACACAAAGCACGTCCACACCCTTGATGAGGAAGTCGTCGATAATCTGGATCTGTTGCTGGACATTAACTTCGCGGTCGGCAGAGAGGACGCTGAGCTCGATTTCGGGGTGTTCGGCGGCAGCGGCTTCCGCGCCCCGACGCACTGCCTGCCAGAATTCGGAATCCATTGCTTTCGGAACGAAGCCGATGCGAATTTGGCCGGCAAAAGCCGTTCCGGCGAGTGACACGACCAGTGCCAAAGCCACGAGGAATCTCTTCATAGCGTTCTCCTTCAAAAAGAGGTATAAGGAACCACAACAAGAACCGCAAAAGCTGTCAACGGTGGTATCCGTGTCTGTAAGGAGAGTGCGTTAATAAGGTGAAGGTAGATAGCGTAAGGCAGAGGGTGTTAAGTCTTCGTAAGTATACCCAGTGGTGCGCCTTTAGTAAAGCTACAATCAATGTAAAAATTTCATAAACTTTTTAAGAATATGAGATTGTATTAGTTAAATGGGGTATAATTTACTGTGAACGGTACAAAAACCGCTTCACTTCAAATACTTTTAAGTGCTGCTTACGGCTTGTGGCTTGTCGAGGCGGCCGCAGAGGAGGGTTTTAATGACAGGTCAAGACCGCTTAGCTATTCGGCCGGCCACACCGGACGATGTCGACGCCATAATCGGTTTTATCCATATGCTGGCCGACTCGGAGCGGATGCAGGACGAGGTGGCGATTACGCCTGATTTGTTGCGGAAGTGGGTGTTTAGCGAAGGTCGCGCCGAGGTGGTCATGGGCGAGGTGGACGGGGTTGTGGCCGGGTTCGCCCTGTTCTATACATCGTATTCGACGTTTGTCGGCCGTCCCGGCATTTATCTCGACGACCTCTATATCAGACCCGAGTTTCGCGGCAACGGCTTTGGCACCGCTTTTATCCGTTATTTGGCGGCATTGACAGTCGAACGCGGCTACGGCAGGCTCGAATGGGGCTGCCTCGATTGGAACAGGCCGGCCATCGGCTTCTATCTCTCCCTCGGAGCTCAGCCGATGGATGAATGGACCACCTACCGGTTGTCGGGCGACGCGTTGCAGGATTTGGCGACACAACTATAGTCCAATTCACAATTCGTAATGCACAATGCATAATTATGCATTGTGGATTGCTACGAGCTTCCTTTTTCGCGGAGAAGCCGTTCGACCCGGTCGATCTCCTGCTGCATCGATTCCTTGAGTTTGCGCAGGTGGTCCAGGAGTCCGGCCTCGTCTTCCGGCTCGGCCTCGATAAGCAATTCCGACTCCAGCCGCGCTTCGCTGTCTTCGCCCGATTGGACCCGATCGTCGATCTCCCGTTGTCCGGCGGCGACGTCCTCCTCCGACGTCACGCTGTGGCTTTTGTCGCCGTCGATCATGACCCGCATGAATTCGCGCGTCTCGATGCGTTGCGGTGCTGTGCCCGAGCGGGGCGAGGTATTGTCGGGATGTTCCGGCTTTGGATCGACACCGGTGGTCTTCGAACTGGTTTCGCCCTCGTTACGCTTTTGCCCGCCGAATTCACGGCCGGTGAGGAGCCAATCCCACGATACCCCTTTTTCCGCAACCACGCGCGCCAGGATGAGCCAGGGGATTTCTCCCTCGCCCAAGCTTCCGTCAGCCGCCAGCGGCACACCCAGCGCCATACCGAGGTCTTGCTGGCTTTTGACATTGTAGAGGCCGAGAATACGGCGCAGTATGGCTACCCAATTGAGCATCGAGCTTTCCTCTGTCGAACACTCCGGACATCCCTCATTTGTTATATGTCTTCACCCACTTCGATCTCGAGCTCCGATTTCGGCAATTCCGGCACGCCCTCCGCCCCCATGTTTTTAAGGATGCGCAGCCCCAGCGCCAGCGAGAGCAGGAACGTCAGGAGGTCGGCAAGCGGCTGGGCCATTTGAATGCCCAACACTCCCAGGGTCGGCGTCAGCAACACCAGGAGCGGCATCAGGAACAGCCCCTGCCGCGCCAGCGCGAGAATGGTCGCCGGCACCGCTTTGCCGATGGTTTGCAGCATCATGTTGTTCATGATGACCCACCCGCTCAGCGGCATGACCGCGCACTGGAACCGCAGGGCCAGGCTGCCGATAGCCACCACCTCCGGGTCGTCCCGGAATCGGACGATGATGTCGGGCGCGAAGATAATGCCGACAGCGGCCAGCACCACCAGGACGACCGTGGCGGTCTTGACGCAAAAGCGGAACGCCGTCTTGACCCGGTCGAACCGTCCCGCCCCGTAGTTGAAGCCGCACACGGGCTGGAAGCCCTGGCCCCAGCCGATCAGCGCCGAACTGGCCATCCAATACACCCGCATCACCACAGACATCGCCGCGATGGCGGCGTCGCCGTAGCCGCCGGCAAGGCGGTTCAGGGTCACGACCGCGATGCTGGCCAGGCCCTGACGACAGAGGGACGGCAGGCCGCCCCGGACAATCTCGCGGAAATCCTGAAGGCGGAGTGAGAAGTTCCGCAAACGGATGGCGATGTTGCCGCCGCGTGTACACCCGATAAACAGGAGGCAAAAGCTGACGAACTGGCTGACCATGGTGGCGAGAGACGCTCCGGCGACGCCCAGGTCCAGGCCAAAGATGAATATCGGGTCGAGGATCACGTTCAGGATTGCACCCGAGGTGACCCCGACCATGCCGTATGCGGCGCTCCCTTGAAAGCGGAGCAGGTTGTTGAGAGCGAGCGACCCGGCCATCCACGGCGCGCCCATGAGGATAAAGCGGAGGTATTGCATTGCCTGCGGCAGGATGGTGGGCGTCGAGCCGAGACCGATGGCGAGGGGGCGGATGAAGAGAAGGCCAAGGAGAGCGATGACCAACCCAGTCACAAGGGCTGAGGCGAAGCCGGTGACGGCCATGCGGGCGGCGTTGTCGTAATTGCGTGCCCCCAGTTGCCTGGAAATGAAGTTGCCTGCGCCATGGCCGAAGAAAAAGCCAATGGCCTGGATGAGGGCCATAAAGGAAAAACTCACCCCCACGGCGGCGGTGGCGGTGGTGCCGAGACTGCCGACGAAGTAGGTATCGGCCATGTTGTAGAAGGCCGAGATCATCATGATGATAATGGTGGGTATGGCCATTTTCACCACCAGCCGTTCGACTGGCTCGGTGGTCATGCGCTGGAGCTTGGCGGCGAATTTTTCGCTGTTTTCCATAGAGACGTACCGCTCTCAGATTCAATCATTGGCGCAGGCGGTCGGAGGCGCTTGCCGCAATGGGTTGGGTAACCGTTCCCCGCCGGGACGGTGTAGCGGGGGCACAACGTCCCCACAGCTTCCTTGTAATGACTCGGAGGAAGTTGTAAAATGATCCACGGCGTTAACGGCCATATATTACAGGAAGCAGGGAAAAACGCATGGCAATTTTATTAACGAACGACGACGGCATCGACGCACCCGGCCTTGCCTGCCTGGCGGAGGCGCTGTCCGGACTGGACGACCTTTCCATCGCCGCCCCGGACGACAACCGTTCCGGCGTCGGCATGTCCATAACCCTCGGCCGCGCGCTGCGAGCGAAAAAGCACTCCGACGGCCCGGGCGGCGTCCCGCGATACTCCATAGACGGCACCCCGTCCGACGCTGCCAAATTCGGCCTCCAGCACGTGCTCGGCAATGTCCCGCCGAAGCTGGTGGTGAGCGGCATCAACCTTGGTCCGAACCTTGGCCTCAATATCCGCTGTTCCGGCACGGTCGGCGCCGCCTTCGAGGCTGTCGCCGCAGGCGTTCCCGCCCTGGCGGTGTCTGTCGAATACGCCGCCACCGTCAACAGGGCCGGGGAGATATATTACGCCCGCAAGATGGCGGAACAGATACTCGAATTGCCCCAGCCGCACGAACCGTTTGTCCTCAACCTGAACGTCCCCTCCCGCGATCCCAAAGATATCCCCGGCCTCGTCATCGCCCGTCAGGGCGTCGGCGGGGTGCGCGACTATCTCCGCGTTGATCCGCAGGACGACGACACCTATATGCTCGACGCCGATTGGATTGTCGTCGATTCGACCGGCGACTGCGACGCCGCCGCCTTCAAGGCCGGCTATGCGGTCCTGACGCCGCTGCGATTTGAAATGACCCACGACGACATGCTGGCGTCCTTGTGCCGCCAGTGGAAGGACGAGATCGAACGTTTTCAACCGCTTCAGCCGAGGGGTTAATGCGTTTTATGACACTTTCGTAGACGCTCTAGGAGGAACAGCCATGACCGCCACTGTGGAATTCAAATACCTGAACCCCGAACTCTACCGTCACCCGGGCGAACGCGAAGCCCGCGCCCGCCTGGAAAAGATTCCCGGCTTCAACAAGGCCCTGGACATGTTGACCGACAATTCCGGTGTCAAGGCCGAGCGCCAGGCCGAGATCGCCTCGATGGTTCGGGTCGGCAGCGGCGTCTATCCGGTCCTGGCCGATTTGTGGAACAGCGTTCAGGCCCTGTTCGGCCTCCACGGCGTGCCGCTGCACGTCACCTGGGACGCCCGCCAGCCCTGTTCGCTCCGGGGCGGCAACCAGAACGCCAGCGTCATTCTCGATTGCCGCCTGCTTGAATCGCTGTCAGAGGTGGAAATGGGCGCGCTCTTGGCCATGCAGGCCGGTTCCATCCGCCTCGGTAACGCCACTCTCCTCGCCGCCGCCGATTTCTCCCGATGGTTCATGGACTTCTACGGCATCGCCGGCGCGCCAGCCGCCCTGCCCGCCTGGGGCATTGAAAACTGGCGTCGCTATGCCATGTTCTCGGCCGACCGCGCCGCGTCCCTGGCGCAGGGCGATCCCGAAGCTGTCGCCGCGCTCCTGTCCCGGTTCGCCGGTGCGGGTGAAAAGGCGTGGGGCGGAGTGGCCCGGCCGGACGATCTGCGTATCCAGGGACTGGAAGCGCTGTCTCACCAAGCCGACTGGTCCAACAGCCGCATGCGCCGCTTCGCCTTGGCGATGAACCGTCAGAACACGGTCGCGCTTATCCGCCGTATTGATCTCCTCGACTGGTTCTCCAGCGGCATTCCCGCCCGCATCCTGTCGGGCGAAATGACCGACCCCGCCGGCTTCCAGTCGGAAGCGGGCGCGACTGTCGATCCCGCCACCGGCAAAGTCAAGGATCCGTCCCTGGCCTATTGGGGCGAATTCGCCGGTTCCGGAAGCGATATGGGCAAGGACGACGCGTCCTGTCCCTTCGGCGACATCAAGGACGTTGCCGAACGCGGCATCAATTCGTTCTTCAAGGCCGGTGAAGCATTCTGGAACACCTTGATGGACAACACGAAAAAATAAGCGACTTGCAGAATAAAGGGTTCCCGTTGCGTCGATTCGTCATATGTTCATTAATCTTGGCTACAGCCGTTTTGTCTTTCGATGTGGCCGCTGCCGCCGACACCGGCACCGAGGCCGGGTCCGGCTCGTCCTATGCCAGGGTGCGGGTTGCCGTCACCTACCCGAACGAGATAACGCCGACAACGCAGGACATCGATCCCACCGTGTTGCCGGTGGTGACGATTGACGAGTTCCCGGCCGACGCCATCGTCTCCGAGACGGTGGACCTGACCGGGAGCGCGGAACCGCGCGTCCTTGCCACCCTGTACGGCACGCCCATAACCGAGGATGACGTGCTGAGGGAATTATGGGAACGGCGCGGCAAAGAGACGTTCGAGTGGATGGTGGGCCGGGATATTCTCCAGCGCGAATTGCGGCGGCTCAGGCTGTCCGTGACCGAGATGGAGGTCGGCGACCGCTTCGACGCCCACCTGGCGGTTCTCCGCAAGGCCTATCCTCACCTCAAGCGCGCCGACGCCCTGACCCGGGCGGCAGCCGGCATGCCGCCGGACGAATACCGCGAACGGACGGTGTGGGTGGAACTGGCCCTGCGGAAGGTCATGGACGCAACGCTTGAAATGAACGACGAGGATCTCCGCACCTATTATGCTTCGGTCCAGGCCGAATTCATCCGTCCCGAACGGGTGTTGGTGTCGCAGGTGTTTGTCGCGCCGCGTTCCGACGCGCCCGAGGACGAAATACCGACCGAGGAAGACTGGCGGCGGGCCGAATTGCAGATTCTTGAAGCCCACAACCGCCTCCGCCTTGGCGAGGATTTTACCGAGGTCGCCCGTGCCTACGGCACCGGCGGCCAGTTGTCGCGGTGGGTCAAGCGGGGCGAACTCCTGCGTGAACTCGAGGACGCCGCCTTCGCCATCAGGCCGGGGTCGATCACCACGCCTCTCCGTACCTCGATGGGCTACCACGTCCTGACGGTGGAGGAGAAGGAGGAGCGGAACGTCCCGTCCTTTGAAGAGGTGAGGGAGGAAGTGCTGGCCAGGTTCAGGGAAGAGCGGTTTATCCGGCTGGCCGGCGATTTTATGGCTCGGCTGCGGGAAAAGGCGCTCGAAAGCGGCGGTTTGGTTTTGGCCGACGAGTCCCTATCCGGCAAGTAAAAGCTGTGTCCGAGGAGTTTGCACAATGGCAGCAAGACATATCGCGGTTGCGGACGGCCTGGAAGAGGCTGTCGAGGCTGCGGCTGAAGTTATGGAAGACGGCGGGGTGGTGGTATTCCCGACCGAGACGGTATACGGTATTGGGGTGGTGTCGGGGAACGCTGTCGCCTTGGAGAAATTGCGGCGCTTAAAGGAACGCGGTCCCGACAAGCCGTTCCAGTATCTGGTGGCTGACGTCGACATGGCCAAGGCCATGGGCGCGCTGTTTCCCGGCCGGGCGGCTCGTTTGGCCAATCACTACTGGCCCGGTCCGATGACCATGGTCGTCCCCGACGGCACCGGCGGCGACGGCACCTTTGGCCTCCGCGTGCCGAACTCGCCGTTTGTGCTCGCGCTGTTGGAGCGGTTGCGGCGGCCGATTATTTCCTCTTCAGCCAATCACGCCGGTGACGAACCGCCCTGCGACGTCAATGCGGCCGACGTTTTCGCCGGCGGTCCCGACGGCGTCGAACTGATTGTCGACGGCGGTCCGGTGATGTGCGGCTTGCCGTCAACCGTTGTCCGCTGTTTCGACGGCGGCTTCGAGATTCTCCGCGAAGGCTCGATCGATAACGAAGCCCTGCGCGTCGCGTGGGAAGAGTAGGTAGACGCTTCTCCAACCATCAGCGCGATAACGGGCGGTCCGAATACCTGCCAAATTCATGGGGTGCTGACGAAAGACAGCACCTTCATTTTGTCATCATACACAAAAAAATCGCACGCCCCCCAGAATGAGCGGCGTGCGGAAAATGGGATAGGCGGGGCTGTTAGAAAATCTTACGCCGCGCATGGCAATACGGCTGTTTGCCCGTCTTTGCGTAATAATCCTGGTGATATTCTTCCGCCTCCCAATACGGGCCGGCAGGCGTCACTTTCGTGGCGGGCTCAAATCCCTTGGCAATCAGCTCATCGAGAATCTTATCAGCCGCCTTGGCCTGGTTCGGGCCAACGGTGAATATTTCCGACCGGTACTGCTCGCCGACGTCCGGACCCTGGCGGTTGACCTGGGTAAAGTCGTGGATTTCGAAAAACAGCCGCACCAGCTTGTCGTACGAAGTGACGGCCGGATCATAAACCACCTTCAACACTTCGGCGTGTCCGGTTCGTCCGGCGCACACGTCGCGGTAGGTGGGGTTGGCGAAGTCGCCCCCCATATAACCGACGCCGGTCGCAACCACGCCAGGTTCTTTTTTAAACAAATGTTCGACGCCCCAAAAACACCCGGCGGCGAAGTAGGCGACGGCGCTTTCGCCGGTTGTCGCGTCGATGCTCTCCGTCTTCTCCGACGCTTTGGCTTGGTCGTCATTTTTCGGCTCGAATCCGAGCGATACCGAATTGACGCAGTGGCGGATATTCTTGGGCGTCAGCCGCTCGCCGGCGAAGACGTGGCCGAGGTGGCCGCCGCAGGCGGCGCAGACGATTTCGGTGCGTCTGCCGTCACGGTCGACGCGACGCTCAACCGCGCCGGGTATCTCGTCGTCGAACGCGGGCCAGCCGCAGCCGGATTCGAACTTGTGCTCCGAACGGTACAGCGGCGCATTACAGCGGCGGCAGGTATAGGTGCCGTCATCGTCGTGGTTGATAAACGCGCCGGTACCGGGGCGTTCTGTTCCCTTGTGGAGGATGACGCGTTCCTCCTCGGGGGTGAGTTGGTTGTATTTGGGCATGATATCTCCGGACTGAGCGGAAAAAGCGGCGGTAAAGGCGGTTACGGCCAATGCCAGGATGAGGAAGACGGTTCGCACAACGTTCTCCTTTGGTGTTGGTAGTTTGTGTCGCCCTTGTCCGGAAATCATGTAAAAAGCCGCCCGGCAGTGCTGCCGGGCGGCTTGTGGATTGTTTTGGTTCGATTACAACGCTATTTGGCGAGCAGACGCACTTCGTCGTAGAGCCGCGACCAGCCGTTCATGAACTGGGTGCGGAACAGCATGACCGGGCCGTATTGGGCGAATTCAGATATCGGCAGGCCGTCTTCTTCCCAGGCGCGGCGGAAATTCGGTAGCTTTTCGAGGAGCTCGTCGATGATGTCCTGCGGCACTGCCTGGTCGATGGCGTTCTCGACCGGCGGGTTCTTTTCGATAAGTTCGACCGCGGTCGGCCAGTTGATGGTGACATGCATGTCGCCGCCGACGAAGTTGGTGAAGTGGCTGGTCCGGCGCACGCCGCCGCCGAGCATGGGGCAGGGCACGCCCCGCTCCTTGAACAGCTTGTACTGCTTCAGGCCCACGGCGGTCCCGGCCATGGCGAGCGCCTTGTCGGATATGGCAATCTTTTCCTTTTTCACCAGGTCGGTGAAGTAATCGTCCATGATGCCGGTGATGTGGGTGATGTACATGACCGGGCTGTTGCCGGACTTTTCCGACGCCTTTTTATAGCAGTCGTAGGCGGCAAAGGCCTGGGAGAGGGTGAAGACTTCGGTCGCGCAGATCGGCACGTTCTCCTCCACCATGGCGGCGATCACCTTGAGTCCCGACTCGGTCACCGGGATTTTCGCCATATAGTTCGGGCCGAGCTTTTTGGCCCGCCTGGAGGCGGCGAGGATATATTCGTGATCCTCTTCGCGGCTCGGGTCTTCCTGCACGGTGACGAAACCTTCTTTCCCGCCGGTCTTGTCATAGTGGTCGCGGAACAGGGCCATGATGTCGCCGCAGGCCTGGTGGTAAATCGCCTCCGGCGCGTCGTCCAGGGATACGCCGGACGCCAACACCTCGCGCACTTTGCCCTTCATGTACGACGGATCGGTCTGGAGGATTTTGGAGCAGTGGGCCGGATTTGTGGTGCACGAATGCACGCCGTTTTCAAGCGCCTGTTTCACTTCGGCGAACGTGGGGTTGTTGACCCAGTAACGGGACTTCGTTTCGGCGTTCATGGTGAAGAGGTAGTTCATGGCGATCTCCTGTCGGACTCGGCTACCACATAAATTGGTCTGATGATCACATTTTACGATCATCTTATGCTTAGTCAAGTCCGGGAGTTGATATTTTCGGGTGGTCGCGCATAAGTGCTACTCGGAAACCTATTTGTGCATAGCGGTTATCGATATGGATAAAATGTCTCGAGCTGGCCAGACTTTCTTCTGCCGGGTGGACTATATTGCCTCCTCGATACACCCTGAAGGTGGGTGCGTCCAGATTTACCGGGTCGATACCGGGCGAATCCAGGTAATAATTATGCGAGTAACCGTCCCTGACTATTTCTCCGGCATTGCCGTGCATATCGTGAAGGCCCCAGGCGTTGGGCTTTTTCAGGCCGACGGATTTGAGGAACAGGTTGCTGTTTTCTCGAGTCCATCCGGGCGGGTCGATATCGTCGCCGTCGACATAGCCGTAGTACGGGCCGGTCGTGCCTGAGCGGGCGGCGTATTCCCATTGCGCCTCGCTCGGCAAGTTGACGTGGTAGCCGCTTGCCACGTACCGCGCCAGGGCTGGCAGGAATAAGTCGTCCACCTCCCGTGCCGATACGCCGGTGGCCGGCCAATCGGCTTCGCCCGGCCTAAGTGGGCGCGTCCGCCAGCCCCAGGCAACCAACTGGTTTTGCCTGAACAATTCTTCACACTCGCTCCGCACAGCCGGGTCGTATTTGGGCATGAGGTCGGCTACGTTTTCCATACCCATCACCGACCGCCACTGGCCACGGGTCACCTCGGTGCGGCTGAGTAGAAACGGTCGCGTCAGCACCACCCGGTGGAGGAACTGGTCTGTCTTATGCCAGGGTCGGCGCGGGTTCGAGCCCATGACAAATTCCCCCGCCGGGATAACGATAAGATCCATCGTCTTCCCACCCAATTCGAGGGTAGAGGACACGGGTATTCCAAGTTCCGCCGCCGCGGCCTGTTGCCGTTCGCGCGCTTCCTTCAGGTCGAAAGCCCACCACGACGCGTCCTCGAGAAATCCTTTCCTGGACATTTCATCAACCAACTGCTTCCTGGTCTGTACAGTCGCCTCATGTCGCCGGCGTTCGTCCTCCGTCGCCTGCAGCGCAAGGAGGCGCGCCTCAACCGCTTCGCGGGCGTCGTCCCGTGCAACGCGTTCGCGCCGCATCTGGTTGACAACCACCAGCGTCGCGGTCCCGAGTATCACCACCACTGTCGCGAGGAGAGACAAGGCGATGATGGACAACCGCCGAACCCGACGCACGCGGGCATGTTGCTCTTCCCTCGCAGCCAAAATTTTGGCTGCGAGGGAAGTTGTCTCGTCGTCGTCGACGATGCCGTCCAGACTCTCCAGGGCCAAGTCGAAGTCGGTCCGCAAAAAGGCGGCGGCGGCGAACTTCTTTTTTGATTCGATAACCCGCCGCTTGGCGACATCATTTTCCGGCCAGAGCTTGACCGCTTCCTCGAAGGCGATTATGGCACGGCTGTAGTCGGTATAATAGTCGCCCCGCACCGCCGACGCGAGGTAGTCACCGGCCCGCATCGCCAAGGCGCGGGATTCGCGGTGAATCTCGACCTCCTCGATCGCTTTCTGGAACTGTTTGACCGACGCATAGCGGTCTTCCGGCTCGGTTGCCATGGCACGGTAAGCGACCTCGAGCAGGTCGTCGGTGACCGAGGTGGGGGTGATGAAGTTCCGCGCCGCTTCCTTCAGGCAAGAGCGGGCGTCCTTGCCCCAGTGGGGCCGGCGGCCGGTGACGATTTCGAAAAGAATGCCGCCCAGCAGGTAGATGTCGGTGGCTTTGCCGATTTTACTCGTCTCGCCCAGGGCCATCTCCGGGGCCATATAGGCGGGGGTACCGGCAAGGGAGGTGAGGTGATTCAACCGTTCCGCCTTGGAGGACGGGTCGAGGCTGACGGCGAGTCCCCAATCCAGAAGCAGTACCTCGCCATAATCGCCCAGCATGACGTTTCCTGGCTTGAGGTCGCGGTGAATAATCCCCTTGTCGTGGGAAAAGGCGACCGCGTCGGCAACTCGTTGCAGGATGGCCAGGTTTTCTCGCAGGGTGGAGGAAGCGATGCAATCGGCCCAATGGATGCCGTTTATGACCTTCATGGCGTAGAAAATTTCGTTCCGCTCGGTGCGGGAAAGATCGTAGATGGGGATGATATTGGGGTGATCGAGTTCGCCGGTGATAAGCGCTTCGGAAATGATTTTCCGCCTCGCCCCGGTCAAGGCCGCGATTTCGGGAGCAATCATCTTGACCGCCACCTCGCGGTCGAGCGAGCCTTGTCTGGCTGCGTAAATTACCCCCATGCCACCACGGCCAAGTTCATCGCCCAATCGAAAATCGACAACGTCCCCGTCGTCCCGGCGGTCCGGTTCACCCGGCATGACGACGCGGCTGGCGCGGAGGCGCAGGAAGACCTCGCGCAGGTCGTGACGGACCTCCCCCTCTTCGTCCAGGCCGACCTCGAAGTCTTTGTCGACCCAGGTGGAGATGTCTTGGCACGAGTGGATGCCAGGGCCTTTGAGGGTAACTTCGGGGGCGGGATTGCCCTCGAAATCGACCACGGCCTCCCACAATCGTTCCACTTCGTTAATTTCGTTCAAACCAAAAGTATCCATACCCCGCCTTGCCTGGTGACAGTCAACCAGACGCCCGAGTCACGTGGACAGGGGCGGACTGCGGCGCCTGGCGGCCGCACAAGCCTTGAAATGGGCTTACGGTAAACTGGACTGAACTACTGGAATTTGTCCTCTTGAAGATATTCGGAATTACGGAGCGGAGGCTTTCTCTCTGCCACCGTACCCACCGCTTCCGGATAGGTGCGGATCATTTCCGACATCGAATCACGGGTACTTTCACGGAAATGCAATTGTTCGGCGACTGACGTCATTCGCTTTTCAGCCTGGTCGATAATGGGAACTATCTGGGCGGATGTCGTGTGTCCCATGGTGGGCAACAGATTGCTGTACACGACCTCCAGCCCGGCGGCGGTAATTTGCAGTTCCATTGTCATTTCCGTCAGCCAGTCGCAGACCGATTCAACCTGTAGCACCGCCATGGTATCCTGCTTTTCCGTTCCGGCCGCTTTTTGGATCAGCACCGCCCTGGCCAATCGCTCTGTCAGAAGAGTGCACCTGTCGGTAAGCGTGGTATACCTTTTCAGTTGAGCCTCCAGCCATGTTTCAAGCTCTATCGGTCGCAACGCCGCGTCTTTTGGCAGACAGTTCCACAGCGCGCGGGCTAGGTCGAGCAGGGCGGCATGGGCATGGCGAAATGCCATGATCTCGCTGTAAATACCACCAGTGTGCGACAAATTCTGCTCGACAACGTCAATATTTACCTGCAGACGTCTGGACAGTTCGATCCCGAGGGCGCACTGTCGGGCCAGCAAGTCTTCCCCCACGCGGCCCTCGACGGTGTCGCCAGCGCGGGCGAACGCGGGAGGGACAAGGGTCGCACCGAAGGCGACCACACAGAGTAAGGGAATCGTGAATACGTTCAGACTATGGAATACGTAGTTGCCGTTATCACTTGTCGCGTTCATTGAAGTTCCGCCGCCTGTCCGTCGCTCTCAGCCGTGTCGCGCGACAGCCATTTATCCAACATGCCGCGCAAGCGGTCCCGTTCAATCGGCTTTGGCATGACATCGTCCATGCCGGCCTGGAAATAATGCGCCCGGTCCTCCGCCCCTACATTGGCCGTCAGGGCAATGATGGGGGTCCTGCCTTTATCGCCGGGCAAAGCCCGAATGCGCCTGGCCGTCTCTACCCCACTCCAGCCAGGCATCACGTGATCCAAAAATATCAGTGCATAATCATTGTCAGTAATCATCGCCATCGCCTCTTCGCCGGATGTCGCGGTGTGGCAGGCGATCGCTTCCAAACGGAGCAGTCCTTGGGCGACAGAAAGGTTAATCGCGTTATCGTCGACGACCAGCACCCGCAGAGGATCACTCACTGGTAGTGTATGCATTGCAGGCTCCGTTAAAACCGTTGTGCCGCTGTCCCCACCACCGTTTACGACTTGAACCAGCGTTTGGGCCGTACCCCGTCTGTCCCGGGCATAGGTGCGGTGTTTTTCCTCCAACGGGCCGGCAAGTTTACCGAACTCGCGGTACATGAGCACCGCCAGAATGAGCAACAACCCCGAACCCATGGCGATTATCATCGGGAAGGTTTTCGAAAGGGTCACCGCCTCCAGCCAGTCGGCGGCGGTCATCGTGCCGCCGTTGGTCACCATATACCACGCCATGGCGCAGAGGCAGCTCCCCGCCGCCGCTATCAGGAAAAACCAATAAAGCGACCTGAGCCTCATAACCCCCTCCCACAATATCCCCTATACAGTAGAACGGTTTCTATACGGGTTTATTTTTCCTTTACTTTACAATTTTTTACTAATGAAGTTGACTAATCGATGTAACCTTCGTGCGAAAAAACAATCTCCGCGTTTATAGCCGAGATTAATGAGGTATTAACGCGTTATTTGACCGGTGGATATCTACCGCGATGTCGTGCGCTTTCGCACTCGCGGGAAATAGGAAAACCGGAATACGCCGCCATACTGGATGGGGATGATATCGGTTACCGCCTGGGCATTTTCTTCATTGTCCGTGTCTTTGGTAAAAAACCAAACAACTCCACCATGTCCGAATCAGCCGCTTCGGATGCCGCCACGTCCCGTGCGGCCAGGGTCTCCTTGGCGGAAATGGTGCTGACATCGTCATACCCGATGACGTCGAAGACGGTGTCACGCCGCTTTTCCGCTTCGCTGGCGATGGCTGTGATAACCGCCATGTCGATGGCGGCGATGGCGTCGTTCAGGACATCCGCCTTTTCGAGATCATAAAGGGCCAGCCAGATAAGTTCCATAATGCGCTGCCTGGCTTTGTAGGAGTAGTTGTTGGCCATGTGCTCGGTTATGTCCAACCGCTTCGCCACCTCGGCGAGGGAGGACTTTTTACTGTTCAGACTCAGCATTTCAAAGGCTCGCCACTTGGGGTTGTCCGGACCGCACTCTTCCAGATACTTTTCCTTCGCGTACTCGGTAAGGGTGGCGCGTATCTCCCTCGCATTCGCGAGGAGCTGGCTGGACGTCGGCGCCGGCACATCGAACTGGGTGTCGGATGGGCTGGCGGTGATGCGCAGCGGGTGCTTTTTGCGCAGTTTATCCCGGGCAAAGTTCTTGGCGCAGGCGGTGAGATAATACCTGAGCCTGCCCCGTCCCCCCGGAAGATACCGCCACAGCCAGAAGGAATCGGAGGTAAGGCGGCTGTCGTCGGGCCAGAAGAGGTGGTCCTTGACGTTGCCGATGATCTCGTCGATTTCCGATTCCATGTGGTTCCAGCGGTAATACTTGTCGAATATCTTGTCGAGATAGCGATCATAATGGACCGAGAGATCTTTCAGGTACTGCCTGGCCTGGTCGAGGTCGCGGCTCTCGGTCAAGCCGTTCGGAAAATGCGTCGACGGGGGTACGTTGGGCCTGCTGGTGGTTTGGGATTCATACTCCATCCTATTCTCCCTGACGGGGGGGGCCTGGTCGAGCGAACCCAAATCGCCTATGCGAACACGTATGTTAGGCCCCTTGTCGCCAAGGGTAATCACGTCCGTATCGTTCAGGGGTTCCTCCTGATGATCGGCCAGGTACACGCCGTTAAGCATGATGCCGTTACGCGGAGCCTGGTTAACCAGAGTGACTGAATTGCGGTCTATGCGCAGCGTCGCATGCCGACGACTTACCCTAGCATCTATACGGTTGTAGTCGGAAAATCTAAAGTCGGAATCTTTCGAACGGCCCAAAAGATAGGTACCGCAACGTTTAATTTCCACGCATTTGCGATCGTTCGACCCACCGTAGATATTCAGGCACACGCCCGGGCTTGGGGTGGAAAAATATTCGTCGTCATCGCAAGCCCTTTCACCATCGAAGGTATGATCTTCCAGTAATTTATCTTTGCCCATAAGCGCCTCCTGAACGTATTTGCCTAAAATGGCATTCACCTAGTAAACGGCAAAGTTGCGCCGCCTTTTTTTCGTCATCCGTTTTCGGTTGAAAAATTCCTCGTCATCGGACAAAAAAGTACCGGTCACCCCGCGGTGGCAGGGTGCCATGTCGTCCTGAAACAGCGACGGGCGCCGTACTTGTACGGCGCCCGTCTGGAATCTGGATGTAGGTTATTTTACTTCGCTAGAAGCGATTGAAATCCTTCGCCGGTCAGAACGAGTCGCGATAGGGAATATCGCCCCATCCTTCGTTACGTGCCGTCTCCAACAGGGTGGCGATATAATCGGCATAGGGAATAAAGCCGCCCAGTCGGTATTGTTCTTCGGCGCCGTCGGGGTTTTCCCAGACAAACCGGTATCCGAAGGCAATCTCCGTATTATTGTATTCATAGCGGCAATACTGCAGATGCAGCTTCCACCAGCCCTCGTCGTAATGGCGCACCGTCGCCTGGTGCAACGGCACCGGTGTGACGGCGAGGTCCGGCTCCATCCCCGCCGGAACGTATGGCTTGCCCGGGTTGAGCACCTTGGCGTAGGGAGTGACGTCGCCGAACTCCCCGGCGTGGAAGCGCCGCTTCGCGTTATCGATTTCCTCCTGCCTGCTCATGGCGTACATGCCCTGGATGACCAGGGGCTGGTCCAGGACCGGCTTGGCCATATACAACGCATGGACCCCCGACCCGGTGAGCCGTGCCTCCGTACCGGCGTCAATGCCAACCACCGCACCAGGACCGACCTCCCTCTCGTCAGCGCCCGCAGCTACCCGGAGCGTGCCGTCGATGACATAGACGATACCAGTCCACCCGGACGGAACCGGGACGTCGAGGACGTCGTCCACAAACAGGTCGAGAAGGGTAAAGGGTTCGGTTGGGGTTAGTGGCGAATGCACGCCGCTGTATTCTCCCAACACGACCCGGGAGCGATTGCCCTGGCCGTCCCTGACCACCGGCACGTCGGCGGACTTCAGGTGGAAGGGGGCTGGCGGCAGACTATGCATGGCGTCGGACAGATTGACCCATATCTGCATCTGGTTGATGGGGGTGCCGTCGACGGCGGGGTTTTCCTCATGGATAAGGCCAGAAGCCATCTGGAACCACAGCATGTCCCCCGGCTCGACCAGCACCTCTTCGTTAATGGAATCGCGGTCGCGGAGCGATCCGGGCGAATCCTCGAACAGGTAGGTGATGACACAAAGGCCGGCGTGGGGATGGGGCGGGAAGCCGGCCGTACGCATGTGGACGTGGTCGAACAGGATGACGGGGCAGGGGAAATCCTGCAGGGTGAAGTAATCGAAACGCACCGCGTCGGCGGCGTCCAGAATGGAAAATGGTTCGGTTTGCGCGACGTTGGTCAGGCCGTTCATGGCGTTTCCCTTTCGGGCCGGAGGCTGAACACGGTTATGTCGGGCGGTCTCAAAAACCGTACCGGCGGCCCCCAAAAGCGGGTGCCGTTGGCAATATACAGACTGCTTTCCTCTCGCGGCCTGCCTGTCGGTGCAGGCAGAACCGACAACCCCTGCGGATACCGGAACAGGGCGCGGCTGACGTACGAGAACGGCCATACCTGGCCGCCGTGGGTATGGCCCGACACCTCGAGGTCGAACCTGCCCAGGGCCGCCTCCGGCACTTCGGGACGGTGGCTGACCAGGAGGGTGAACCCACCGTCGTCATCGGTCCCGAGCGAGTCGATAATGCCGCGCCGGCCAGGCGTCTGCGGATCGTCAACGCCGACGATGCGGATGCCTGCCGCATGGACCGAGCTGCCACGGAGCGGCGTCAGGTCCGAGCCATCCATGAATTCAAGAAACACCGACAAACGGCTATACACGTCGTGGTTGCCGACAACGACGAATTTTCCCGCCGGTGCGTTCAACTCCCGGAGGATGCGCGCCTGCGGTCCATCGGGCGAAAACTGCGCGTCCACCACATCGCCGCCGACAATGATGATATCAGGATGCTGGGCGTTTGTCATGTCGACGATACGCTGTATGGTGGCAAGCCGGGTGGAGTGGTCGAAATGCAGATCGGTCAGGAAAGCGATGCGGATCGGCGGGCTGCCGGGTTGAATGCGGTCACTGACGATTTCCACCTCGCGGATGCGGATGCTCCATGCTTCGTACAGGCCGTAGGCGAAAAAAAGGAATCCGGCATAGACCGCCACCCGCACGCTGTTTCTACCCAGATACCGTCCGATATGCAAGCCGGTGACAGCGTCCGTTATCCAGGCGACAAGGCTAAGCGCGTCGCGAAACAGGAGGGCCAGGGCCATCATGATGACGAAGCCCATCCAGTAATATGTCAGGGTGGTGACGAAGGGGTGATCCGGTCTCCAGCGCCAGAAAAAGCGTGCCGCCTGCATGGCGATAAAGGCGACTGCCGGGACGAAGAACAACCACGGCGCGGGCGAGGGCCGCCAGCCGCGCCGCAAGCTCAGAAATACATACAGATGGATAAGAAAAGCGAGGGTGAGAAAGAAGTGGGGAAAATAGCGCATAACGCCTTTCATGCCGGACAGGGACCATCCCCTAACAGTAGTATGTCGGCAAAAGGCCGAATCCCTAACCCGCCGATTGTGTACCCTTTTCCCTGGCGACAAAGGCCGGGAGCACCGAATCCGACGGGGTTCGGGCAAGGGTGTCCGGGTCGACGTCCAGACAGCGTCCGTTGTACGCATACGCCGCCCGGCCGTTTTCCACAAACATCCTGCACTCCGCCTCAAAGGCCACCGGCTTGTAGCCGCCGTCCGCGCTTGGCTGGTCGCGGTAAATGGATTCTTTTTCGGACCAGCGCACTTCACCGTCCTCCAGGCGCATGTTAAGGACTGCGGATGTCATTCCTTCCGCCGGCACGTCGTCGAAAGAGGCGGCGATGTAGCGCATGGAGCCGGTGATGCGGCCGGTGCTTTTCCGCTTCGCCAGTTCATAGCGGAAATGCGACGCGCCGCTGAAGTCTTTTCGCAGTTCCGCCCGCTGGCCGTTTTCCATGTGGAAAATGCGTTCACGGCTCACCACAAGCAGGTCGAAGCGCATTCCGGTGGATGAAAGGAGCAGGTTGGTGAAGGACATCTGATCGCGGTAATCCCCCTCCAGGCGGCCGTTCTCGAGTGAATAGACCAAGGGGGCGGTGTACAGGGTTTTTCCCATGATGGTGGATTGGAGGAACGCGGCAATGTCACGCATGGGCTGCTCCTTGAAGATGATTAAAACAGTATACCCCAATCGCCAGTATAGTCCA
>JAJPXZ010000163.1:28333-38936 GCA_021205245.1 Planctomycetaceae bacterium | reverse complement strand
CCCCATTATAATATATGTATACAGAGAGGAGAGGGAGATCCTCTGCCGGGAGTGGCGGCGTTTATCGCGGCCGCTAATACTGTCGTCCATCCGGGCAGAGGTGAGCCGATAAAAAAAGACGCCCCGGAGGGCGTCTTTGACTGCGCTTGATTGTGCGACCCTAGAGGTCGAGTCCGCCGGCGTCTTCGGTGGACAGGGCGAGGAGGTCGAATTCTTCCTCTTCGGCCGGGAGCTCCTCCGTTTCGGGAATTTCGAGCCAAATCTTCTTTTCAAGCACTTCGCGGCATACAGCCGACAGGAGCGCTTCGCCGGGCTGGCGATCGACCAGGAGCTGGGCGCCGTTGTTGATGGCCCGCAGGCGCTGCGCCACCAGGTAGGTAAGGCGCGCCTTGCCGCCGGCCACTTCCGACAGTTTGTCCAACTGAATTGAGTGGAGCGAATCGTAAATCGACACTGGGCATATCTCCTCAAAAAAGTCCCGCCGCCTGAACAGGGCTCAGGCGGAATCAAAGTCCAATCCCTAATCATTTGTCCCGACGGCCAAGTTGTCAAGAAAAAGTTCCAACCCGGATGTTGAAACTTACCCCCTCGCGCGCGCGTCCGCCTCCCACCAGTCCGAACACTGGAGAGAAATCAACTCCGGCCGAATCGGAAAACTTGAGTTAAAATCCAAAAAAAACGCATTTTTCGTGGAGAACGGCCGCAATTCGCTCCGATATTAGCTTTGAGCCGGCCGTGGACCCGTCAAGCGCCGAGACAGATAGACGAAATTTCGGAATCGCCCGCAAAACCCCGTGCTCTCAAGAAGATTGTCATCACCGTTCCGGCAATAACCGGCGGCAAATTACTCGGAGGATCCATCATGAGACAATATGTGCGGCCCCTGTTGGCCCTGTCCCTGGCGACCCTATTCGGCCTTGGAGCCCATGTATATGCGGCCACAAACCACGCCGGGTATGCCACTGATACCTATGGTTCGCAAATCAGCTTCGACTCCTTCAACTATAGCGTCCGCAAACGCATGGAGTCGGTGCGGATCGGCTCCATCGCCCAGCCCTTCGGGCGGCAACCCGTGAACCCCGACCCGTATAACTATCAGGTCGGTTCGGCTTCCTTCTCCTCGGATGAAGCCTATGCCATGGCGCCGTCGTCGCGGGTCGCCTCCAGCTCGGCCTATCGCCGCCGTCAGCTTGACTGCGTCTATTATTCCGGCTTCACCGTCTGGGCCGACATCTACCAGACCTGGGCCAAGCAGAAGGATCGCGGCTGGAACTCCGACGGCTACAAGTTCCGCACCTTCGGTCCCGCGGTGGGCTTCGATTACACGACCGGCGGCTTTACCTTCGGTCTCGCAACCACCTACAGTTGGGGCAAGATCAAGTCGGAGAACTACCACCACGACCGGAAGATTCGCACCTGGGCCACCGAACTCTACGCCCAGTACAATTCCGACCTGTTCTATGTCAACGGCACCCTGGGCTATGCCCATAACAGCTTCCGTTCCAGCCGTAACGACACGGTGGCGGGATTCGGCCACGGCGACCGCTACAACTCGAACGCGTGGAACATTGACGGTGAATTCGGCTGGAAATTCGATTTCAGCGGCTTCCAGGTCACGCCCCACGCCGGACTGCGCTGGTACAACGACCGTCGCGGCTCTATCAGCGAAGGCGGCGGCCTGTACGACATCAATGCCGGCAGCAAGACGTACTACACTATCGAACTTCCCGTTGGCGTCGACCTCGCCTACGAAATCAACACCGGCGGCATGACCTTGGTTCCCCGTGCACGCTTCGCCTATGTTCCCGAGTTGACCCGGCGTCGCGGCAGCTTTAGCGGCACCTATTGGGATGGCGCCAATAGGCAGAACGCAGGCGAAGGCGCCGCCACCCGCAACCGTCACGGCTTCAAGGCAGGGCTTGGCATGGAAGCGAGAATCTCCAACGCCATCTCCGCCCACCTCGATTACAACATCAACTTCCGCTCCAAGCAGTACGAGCACCACTGGAACCTTGGTATGGGCTTCACATTCTAAGCTCCAGCAAACAAAACTCCTCTCTCTCGTCACTCTCATACGACGAGCGTACTCGCGGACGGCATTGTGGCCGTCCGCTTTTTTTTTGGCGTATCGTGGGATTACCCTTTGGAAAACGGTGTATTCACCTAAGCACCAAATTACCAATTTTTGCTCTGAGACTTCTAGCCTAAGATCCACGTGAAAGGTTATACTACAAGCATGGTAATTGACCCGTCCGGACGCGACTGTTCGGACCCTTTTTACAAAAAGATTCCGAGGAGAGTGACGATGGCAGACCTGGACCTTATCAGCGAAAGACTGCAAAAGGGCAAGGCAAAGGAAGTGGAAAAGCTCGTTGGTGAGGCACTCGCCGAAGGCATCCGGGTTCAGGACATTCTTGAAAAGGGATTAATCGCCGGCATGGCGGTTATCGGCGAGAAGTTCAAAAACAACCAGGTCTACGTCCCCGAAGTCCTTATCGCCGCCCGCGCCATGAATAAGGGGATGGCCATTCTCGAACCCGCCATGGTCAAGGCCGGCGTCGAGCCGCTTGGGACTGTCGTCATCGGCACTGTCAAGGGCGACCTGCACGACATTGGTAAAAACCTGGTCTGCATGATGTTCAAGGGTGCGGGCTTCAAGGTCGTGGATGTCGGCACCGATGTCCCACCGGAAAAGTTCGTCTCCGCCGCGCTTGAGAACGACGCCTGCATCGTCGGTCTCTCGGCCCTTTTGACCACCACCATGCCCAACATGCGCGATTGCGTCGAAGCGCTGAAGGTTGCCAAGCCCGAGACCAAGGTCATGATTGGCGGCGCGCCCGTCACCCAGGCCTTCGCCGACGAAATTGGTGCAACCGCCTAAACCGCCGACGCCGCCACCGCTGTTGAAGTGGGCAAAATGCTTATCGGCGCCGCGTAACGATAATAAATTCTGTATAAAACCAAGCGAGCCGGCTGCGTCCGGCTCGCTTTTCTTATAGCTCTGAACGTTTGCATTACCCAAAATGACCCACCCTTAAGCCGACCAGCCCCCCTTCCCTGAAAAAAACTGCGTTATCTCCCCAACCAGACCGATAATATAATGAAGGAGTCGTTATCGGATTTTCCGATACGATGGTCGGCGTGCAGCGTGCGAAATGGGGTTATGGCGGACGAACAGGATTCCCACAATTCGCGCTTTCTCTTCAGCGACCTTGACGTCTCGGACAAGGGCCGTCCGTCACGCGATGCCGCGTCCACACCAGCGCCAGAATCGGCAACCACGTCCACAGCCTTTGCCACCCCCCTGACCAGTATCGCCGAGTTGGCCTCCAGCCTTGAATTCGGCTTTGAGGACGACTTCGACGACGTCGATTTCAAGGCAGGCGTCGCCGACGCCGAAGAGGCGGCCCGCCCCGTCTACAAACAATCCGGATTTCTGGTCGGCGAGGATCCCGAACTCGATCTTCTGGCCGACCGTCTTACCACCCGGGAAATCTACCAACCAGCCTTCCCCGAACTCGCGGCCGACGGCTCCGCCGCCGTCCCCACGTGGGAGGAATTCACCCAAGCCTTTGATCTCGTGCGCGAGCCGGGCGAGACAGATGCCCAGTTTGCCGCCCGCCGCTGGCGCGAAGCCAGACGCCGCCGCCGCGCTCAAACCGAAGGCGAATTCGCCGGCGACGGTGAAAAAGCGGAAGATCCGCTTCTCGATGAAGAGGTGGATATTCTCTCTGTCGTCGACCCGGACGAGTGGCGTTTTCTCGACGAAACGGTCTCCGAGTCGGCGGAGGCCGAGGCTCCGGTCGAGGAAGAGCACGATAACCCGGCCGCAACCCAGGTCATCAACCCCCGAGAGCGTCTGGCAGCGCTCGAACTTGCCGCCCGCGAGGCCGAAGCCGAGGCCCAGCGCCTCGCCGAACTCGGCCCAGAGCCGGAACCCGAACCAACGGGCGTGACTGACACGGAGACGGTGGACTACCTCCCTAATCCCAATCCCACCGATACCCTTCACGAGATGTTTTCCGACGTCGATCTCGAAGCGCTCTGGCAGCAGCAGATCGAAAAACGGAACCGCGCCCGCTCCAGCGGCCGCCATGGCAAGGCAGACAGCCGCGTCGTCGACCTCTTCGACGAGGTCGATCTCGAAGCTGCCTGGGAGGAGCGGAAAAAAGCCGGTCCCAAGGACGGCACCACCCGCTTCCCCGAACTGGCCATAGGCGAAACATTGGTCCTCGAACCAGGCATGCTCGACAGCGGCCAAACGACGGTCATGGATCCAAGGAACATGCCCGAATTTCCCCCGCAGACGCCGTCCCATCGTGAGACGCCGTCCAGTGCCGCGGCTAAACCCTCCGACTCGGTGATGTCGCGGTACCGGCTCTCGTCTGGCGAGGGGGCGACGCTGGAAGCGGATATCGGCTATGCGGAAGAGGACGACGTATCGGCTCCAGGCGAACAGGCCGGCGGCCCGCAGGAAGCCGTCTCCGAGGAGGAGGCGTTTGGCGATCTGCAATCCCTTCTCGACCCCGAGGAAGGCACAGCCGGTTCCCACGAATTCGTTTCCGGCATCAATGCGCCCACCATCACCACCGACGACGTCATCAACACCATCAACCTTGACGACGAGCCGATAAACGTCGACATCAGCGCACCGGTTATCGACGACAGCGCCATCACCAGCGTCCAGGGTCCACGGCCAGGCACCGAAGAGATGCAGGCCATCATGGGCGAGTACGACGAAGAGGCCGGAGGCGAAGGTACAGGCGAGGGCGAGGAAGCGGTCGCTGTCGATCCAATGGACGTCTTTGCCAACATGGACGAGCTTAGCTTCGACTTCTCCGACGACATGGACGATGAGATGCGCGCCATGCTGGATGAGGATGGCGAAGCGGTTACTGACGAGGACGCCGAGGGTCATGCCGAAGGCACGGAGGCATCGCCCGACGACATCCCGCCCGACGGCAGGGTAGCCAAGTTGGTATGGCGGTTACGACGGTACGCTAAGCGCCACATGCCGGAAAAGGCGGTCAGCATATTTGATCAAATTCAGGGAGCTATCGCCTGGAAGGAAAACTGGTGGTTCTACTGCGATCTGGTGGCGGCGATTATCGCGAGCGCCAGCCTGGCAGTGATCATTTCTTACTATATCTGGTATCGGTAGGCGTGGCCGCTGCGGCTGAACCGTAGGTTCGACCCAGCCACGTCGGCATTCAATACACCAACCGGGCGCAAAACGAATAGTTCGGCCGGCGTCCACGGGCTAGACGACGGCTATGGATAGCGACTGAATAATAAGTTTGAAAATGTGGCCGGAACGCTGCTTCAGGAACTGACGAAACAGACGAGATCGTCTTCGGTATACACCGGCTCGCCAATGTCGTCCTTGATAGCTCCGGCGGCGGTGGAAAAACCTTTGATGGCATTCTGGAAATCGTCGTGATCGCCGATCACCATCAGCAGCCCGGTCTGGGCCAACCCGCAGGGCAGGACAAAATACTGGATTGCTTCGTTAAGTGGTTCGTCGTCAAGGCACATGCTGGTGAAGGGCGTGCCGTTTTTGTCAAGATCGCCCGCTTCCGCCAGTTTATTGAAGATTGTTTCGAGGCGGCAGGATTCTTCTCCCCGGCAGACGGCCTGGACGCAGCCGTGCTCAATAAGGGCGGAGGCGTAGCCGTGGAGGACTTCGTCGTCAACGCTCGAGGACATATCGACCAGTGCGGTAAACGCGCCGGCGGGGAAAGGGAAACGTAAATGGGTGCCATTGGCACGGATAGCAAAAAACCGTTGTTCGTGGAGTGTACCCAATTCAAGTCCCCCGACAAGGCGGTCCAGCGCCACTTGACTGGATACTTCGTCACCGCCAAATAAATTATCCTTCACGTCCCATCCCTTCCAGGATCAGAAGATGGCCGCCATCGGCATATCTTCGCCGGCAGGGTTCCCCCCCTATGGACCTTTGAGTCAAGGTCCGCATCCCCGGCTTACCCCAAATACCAGAATAGCGGAGGCGCGGGCCTTCGTCTTCCGGTGCCGTATCATGGCGCTTCTGGAGCACATCGCATCCATTTCACAGTACAGATTATTTCCTTTGGGGAAGTTTTCGTCAAGGCCCTTTTATCGGCCGTTTTTGAAAATAGCGTGTTGCCGCGCTCATTGTTGCCTTTATCGTCGTCATCGCTATACTAGATCGCTTTGGCGCCCATAAAGATACGGTGGGCATCGTTTCGCCGATTGCGTAGGTGATGCTTTGTGGAAAATTCCTGGACAAGAAGTTTTCCATTACCGGTTTACCAGGTAACTACGGCTCTTAACACACGGACAAACGACCGAACGGACGGGCTAATCCAGTGAACCATTTTATATACGCTCGTTCCTTTCACGTGTACGATATTACGGTAGGGAGACATAATGGCCGCAATTATTCTTGATGGCAAAGCGGAAAGCGCGCAGCTTCTCGCCGAAGTGGCCGAAGGCGTTCAAGCTTTGGCTGCACAGGGGAAAAAACCCTGTTTGGCGGCTGTCCAGGCCAACCGCGACCCAGGCACCGATTGGTACGCCCGCGCCCAGGCGAAACATTGCGACGCCCACGGCATTAGCCACCGCCTCGTCAAACTCGACCCAACAATCAGCCAAGACGACTTGGCGGCGGAATTACGCCTCCTTTCCGCCGACCCCGATGTCTCGGCCATCATCCTCTTTACGCCCCTGCCGCCCAAGTGCAACCACCTCGTTCTGGCCCAAGCCATTGATCCGGCCAAGGATGCCGAGGGCATCCATCCCGCCAACATGGGCAAGCTGTTGGTCTCCTCGTCTGTCGATCCCGCGCCCTGCACCGCCATGGCGGCATTGGAATTAATAAAAACAGCCAAGCCGAATCTCGCCGGCGCACGCGCCCTTGTTATCGGACGCAGCGCCACGGTCGGCAAGCCCCTCGCCCTGCTGCTTCTGGCCGAGCATGCCACCGTCACCATCGCCCATACCCGCTCTGACCTGCGGGCAGCCATGCTCGAGGCTGAGGTGGTCGTGGCAGCCGCCGGAGCTTCGGGTGCAAAGTGGCGCGCTTACGAACGTGCCTGGAACGCCTGGCGCGCGAATGGCGGCGACAAACCCGCCAAACCGAACCTCGAGCCGCTCGTCACCGTCGACATGGTGCGCCGCGGCGCTGTTATTGTCGACATCGGCGATAACAACATCCCCGTCGGGCTTGACGACGAGGGCGCCGCTCTCCTGGACGAAAAGGGCAACCCGAACATGCGCTATGCCGGCGACGTTGATTTCGACAAGGTGAGCGAGGTCGCCGGGTTCATCACCAAGCCCCGTGGCAGCGTCGGCCCGGTCACCAACGCCTTCCTGCTCCGCAACGTCGTCCGTTCCGCCCTGGTCGCGGCGGGATTGCGGGACGCGGAATGATTCTCCTCGGCGTCGACCTAGGCGATCGGCGCGTGGGTTATGCCGTGACCGACGAGGCTGAACTCCTGGCAGTCCCGTCCGGGTTCGCCTCAGTCCATAATCTGGCCGAAGCCGTCGACGCGGTTATCGATAAGGCCACGGCCGAGAGGGCCGAACTGGTGGTCCTCGGTAATCCCATTAATATGGACGGTCGCCCCGGCCCCAAAGCTCGCGAAGCCGCAGCCTTCGCCGAGATGTTGCGTGAGGAAGGATTGGAAGTGGAATTGTGGGACGAGCGACTGACCACGAGCGAAGCGACGCGGCTCCTCCGCGAAGCCGGCCACGGCCGTAAGCGCCGCACCACACTTATCGACGCCAATGCGGCCCAGCGGCTGCTGGAAAGTTTTGTACAGGCCAGGAAAAGGCGCGGGTAGGGACGCGCGCCGCCCGGTGTTCATTGAATGGAGGCTTGGTTATGGCTCGGATGCAACACCACTCTCTCGTCGCGGTCATGGTGCTTGTTTTAGGCATGCTTTTTGCGGGTACCTCCTCCCAAGCAGGCGAACGCTTCACTCTTGGCGTGTGCGTCATGGGCGAACGACACCCGTATTTCCGCGACATGCTGGACCAAATTACCGTTGAAGCCAAACGCGTTGGCGTGGCTGTCATTCCCGGAAATGCCGACTTCAACCACGAGCGCCAGGTCGGGATCCTCGATGGCTATATCCGCGACCGTGTCTCTCTTATCATCGTCGCCCCCTACGACGCCCGCGCTCTGGTGCCGACCCTCGAGAAAGCCGGCCAGGCGGGAATCCCGGTCATGACTGTCGACGCCGCCGTGGGCGGCTACGCCACTATCAGCCATGTCGCCTCCGACAATATCGCCGGAGGCCGCCTCGCCGCCGGGATGTTGCTGGAGCGGTTGGAGGAGAAGGGTATCTATAGCGGCTGCATCGTGGTATTGGACCATATCGGCGTCACCTCGACCTACCAGCGCGTCAAGGGCTTCCGCGACGTCATGGCATTACGCGGCTCAACGTATACCCTTATCGTGGCCGACGGCCGGGGAGAGACAGATATCGCGGCGGAAAAAACCCTGCGCGTCATGGAGAGCCTTGGCGACGAACTGGTGGGCGCATTCGCCTCCAACGACGGCATGTCCGTGGGCGCCCTATCAACAGTGCGGGATCTTCCTCCGGATCGCCGCGAGAAGATGGTCCTCGTCGGATACGACGACACCGAAGAATTGCGTGCCGCTGTCGACTCGGAAGAAATGGCGGGCATTGTGGTCCAGTTCCCCCGCAGCATCGGCAAGCGCGCCTTCGAAATCGCCTACCAATCCCTCATTAACCCGTCATCCAAAACACCGCTGGAAGACCTTATCGAAGTCGGTACCTATAGCTGGGAAGGCCTTGTCGACCAGCGCGGCAACGTTATCGAACCGCCTGGAACAGCTCCGCGCTGAAGGGCGTTTGATGGAAAACCCAATACGACCCAGTAAAAACGCCAACCGGGCGAACAACGGACGGTTCGGCCGGGGTCCACACCATGTGCGTTCGCTACGAAGAAACTATATAAATGGCTCCTCCACCGTCATGCGGAGAGGAGCCTCATTATTAGGTACAGATTAAAATAAACCCTACAGCGTCACGCCGGTTTTAAATATGGCAAAGTCCCGCATATTCTTTTCTTCGCTCCGGGTCTTTTGCCCCGAAGCCGTCTCCACCACCATCGCAGCGTAGCGTTCGAGGAGCGAGTCCATCGATTCGCCCGCGACCAGTGTCCCCGCATCGAAGTCGATCCAATGGGGCTTTTTTGTCGCCAGGGCGGTATTGGTCGAAACCTTGATGACCGGCACCGGCGAGCCGAGCGGCGTGCCGCGCCCGGTCGTAAACATGACGATATGCGCCCCCGACGCCACCAAGGCGGTCACGGCGACGAGATCATTGCCGGGGCCTGACAGGAGCGATACGCCGGGTAACTTCACCACTTCGCCGTATTCGAGCACGTCCACTACCGGCCGGCTTCCCGCCTTCTGCGTGCACCCGAGCGACTTGTCCTCGAGGGTGGTGATGCCGCCATCTTTGTTGCCTGGCGACGGGTTTTCATAGATCGGCTGGTTGTGATCGGCGTAGAAGCGTTTGAAGTTGTTGATCATGCCGACGCCCTTGTTGAACACCTCCTTGTTGACCGCGCGGTCCAACAACGGCCTCTCGGCGCCAAACATTTCCGGCACTTCGGAAAGGACGATTTTGCCGCCCCGGTCCACCAGCCAATCGGCGAAGCGGCCGAGGAGCGGGTTGGCGGTAACGCCCGACAGCCCGTCCGAGCCGCCGCACTTCAGGCCGACGCAGAGTTCCGACACCGGCACCGGTTCGCGTGTGCAGGATGCGGCGACATCCATGAGGCGGCGCAGCTTGTCCATCCCGGCCGCTTCTTCATCGCCCTCTTCCTGGGCGATCATATATTCGATGTTCCGGTTGAAGGAAGGGTCGGACTCGATCAGCTCGCGGAAGGCAGACATGACATTGTTTTCGCAGCCGAGGCCGACGCAGAGCACACCGGCGGCGTTCGGGTGGCGGGCGAGATCAGCCAGAATGGTCCGGGTAGCCTCGTGATCGTCCCCCATCTGGCTGCAGCCATAGTTATGCGGGAAGGCGACCACCGCCTCGACGCCGTCGGGGCGTTCGGCATTCGCCAGCTTCGCCAGCGTTTCCGTCAGGTAATTGACGCAGCCGACGGTGGGGATAATCCACACTTCGTTGCGGATACCGACCTTGCCGTTCGGGCGGCGGTAGCCCATGAACGTCGGCACCGACGCTTCCGCCCCGCTGATGGCGGGCGTGGGGTTATAGACATAGTCGAGCTCACCCGACAGGTTTGTCTTGGTGTTGTGGGTATGGACCCAGGCTCCGGCCGGGATGTCCTTTATGGCGTGGCCGATGGGCAGGCCGTATTTAATCACGTCTGCGCCCGAGGCGATGGGCCGCAGGGCGAACTTGTGGCCCTGCGCGATTGCCTCCGTCACCTCGACCGTCCCGTCCGCCAGCGCAACGCTGGTTCCGGCCGGCATGGGACTGAGGGCGACGCCGACGTTGTCGCCGGGGGTGAGCACGATGGACTGGCTCATGTTTCTCTCCTTGCGTGGCTTCTAATACGGGGCTACATGCAGCGGGAAATGGCGGCGCGCATTCCCGATTCGTTGATAACGGTC
>JAJPXZ010000163.1:0-28323 GCA_021205245.1 Planctomycetaceae bacterium | reverse complement strand
CGGCAGCGTGTTTCGACCACACGTCACTGAAGAAATCGAGGATAGGCTTGTCGTCCCGAATGGGATAAGATGCGCCGTCCCGTTTGCCCTCGTAGTTGTCGCCCGACCACTCGCCCTTGTAGAAGGCGATAAGAGCGGCGAGGGAAAAGGCGATGCGTCCCGGCAGCGTGCCTTTTTCCGCGATGAAATCCTTGAGGGACGGCAGGACGCGCACCTTCCACTTCGATACCGAATTCAGGCTGATGGACAGGAGTTCGTGACGAACAAAGGGATTCTGGAATCGTTCGAAAACCGCTTCGGCATACGCTTCCTTTTCCGGATCGGGCAGCTTGACGCCGGGGAGAATTTCCTCCCGCACCATGGCCCGGAGGTTGCCGCCGAGCTGGTCGTCGGCCATCATCTCGCCCACCGTGTCCATCCCAGCCAGGTATGCGCCCAGCACATTGCCAGTGTGCGCACCGTTTAGCACCCGTACCTTGCGGTCGCGGTAGGGCTTCAGGTTGTCGGTGACGATGACGTCGAGGCCGGTCTTGGCAAACGGCACTTCATCCTTCAGGCGCGCATCCCCTTCGATGACCCAGAGGAGGAAATACTCGCCGACGTCGAGGAGTTCGTCGCGGCAGTCGAGTTTTTCCCAAATCGCTTGGGCGTCGTCACGCGGGTAGCCGGTGACGATGCGGTCGACCAGAGTATTGTAAAACAGGCAATTCGCCTCGACCCACTTGCCCACCGTGTCGGCGAGGCCCCAGTCGGCGAGGTGGTGCATAACCGCGTCCTTCAGCTTCTCGCCGTTCTTTTCAATCAGTTCGCAGGGCAGAAAAAGGAGGCCCTTGTCCGCCGCGCCCTTGAAGGCGTTGTAGCGCGCTTCCAGCATCGCCGCCACCTTGGCGGGGAAAGTGGCCGGACATTCGGTCGGCTTCGGCGTTTGGGTATAGACGATTCCCGCCTCGGTGGTGTTCGAGACGACATAGCGGAGATCCGCTTCCGCCGCGGCGGCGAGGAACTTGTTCCAGTCGGCGTAGGGGTTGACGCCGTCACGGATGACGTCGATGAACGACGCCTCGTCCATGACTTCGCCGTTCTGCATGCCCCGGAGCACCAGGCTGTAGACATAGTCCTGTGCAGCCAGCTTGTCGACCATGCCCTGCGGGATGGGTTGCACCACCCGAACCGTGCCGGAGAAGTGGCCGCCGTCGTTTAATTTTTTGAAAATCCAGTCCACGAAGGCGCGGAGGAATCCGCCCTCGCCGAACTGCATGACCCGGATGGGGGCGTTGTCCGGAATCATCGGCTGGCCGTGATCGGCGAGCCACTGTTTGGAGATATTCGCTGGCATGGCGCGTTTCCTTTCCTGGGTTATTTCTGGAAATCCAATAAGACCTTGAGCTTTTCGCCCGCATGGTCGGAAAATTCGCGGAACGCCTCCGCCGCTTGCGCGAAGGGATACACATCGGTCACCACCCCGTCGGCGGGCAGACCGCCGGCACGGATGATGTTCATCACTTCATTGAAGTCCGACTTAACCGCGTTACGGGAACCAAAGACCGCCAGTTCCTTTTTTTGGATAAGAGTGAAGTTGAAGTCGAGGGTCTGCTTCGACACGCCGATGAGGACGGTCCGCCCGGAGAATGCGACCGAGTCGATGCAGTCCTGGAAAGTCGCGGCCAGCCCGACCGCCTCGACCGTCACGGCAAAGCCGTCGCCGCCGGTCGTCTCGGCCGTCCACGCGGCCAATGCTTCGGGCGACGTGTTGAGGAATGTCCCAGCCGCGCCCATGGCGGTCGCCTTCACCAGCTTGTCCGGCGCGACGTCGGCGACGTAAGGGACGCCGCCGAAGTGCTTGACAGACAGCATCGCCATGATGCCGATTGTGCCTGCGCCGACCACCAGCACCTTTTCGCCCGGCTGGATGGCTGCACGCTTGACGCCGTGATAACTGATGCAGAACGGTTCGACCAGGACGGTCTGTTTCGCGTCCAGGCCGGGGGCCGGGTAGATGCGTTCGACAGGCATGGCGATATAGCGGGCAAAGCCGCCGTCACGCTGGCAGCCGAGCGTTTCGTTGCCGGTGCAGCAGTTCACCCTGCCGCTCCGGCACGGATAGCAGGTGCCGCAGTTGAAATAGGGGTTGACGGTGGCGAGGGTGCCGGGCGCGAGGGTCGAACCCTGCGGCGCTTCCACCACCTCCACCGCCAGCTCGTGGCCGGGAATGCGCGGATACTGCACATAGGCGAAGGTACCACGGTAGGTGCCGAGGTCGGACCCGCAGATGCCGCCGTAGAGGACTTTCAGGAGAGCCTCGTTCGGGCCGGGGGTAGGCATGGGCGCGGCTTCGATACCAACCTCGCCCGGCTTCGTGATAATAATGCGTTCATTCATGAGGATGCCTTGCTTAACTGTTCCCGTCCGTCTCGTCGACGTCGAATTTGCGGCTTTGCAGGCGGCCGGAGTGGGGATGGAAAAAAGACAACAGATCGCCCGACGTGTTACGGAGGTGTTCTCGCATCGCCGCTTCGGCATCGTCGGGCGAACCGATGCGAATGGCCTGATAAATTCTATCGTGCTCGACCTGGGTTTCCTCCCAGCGCCGGAACGGTTGATCGTTGTTGACCGATATGCCGATGGCCAGCGTGTGGGCGTGGAGCCGGTCGAAATCGCGAATCAGCGTTTCGTTGCCGCACTGACTGACGATCAGCAAGTGGAATTGGGCGTCCAGGTCGAAAACACGCATAGGGTCGTCCGCGCCGCCTTCCATGACTTCGCCGCATTCACGGACGAGGTCGGCCAGCTTGGCGGTGAGGTCCGGCTCCGATGCCGCAGCCAGGGCGGCGGCACGGCAGCAATGGACCTCATAAAGGGTGCGTATTTCGAAAATCTCCCGCGTCTGACGGGAATTATATTTCCGCACCCGCATGCCCCGGCGCGGCAGCGCCTCGACCAACTCTTCGGCGACGAGCCGGTTCAGCGCTTCCTTTATGGGGGTGTTGGAAATCTTCCACTCGTCCACCAGTTCGTTTACGACCAGCTTGTGGCCGGGCGGCAGTGTTCCCCGCAGGATGTTTTTGCGCAGTTCCTGATAGGCGACGTCGGTCAGGGACGGCGGCTGAAAATCGCTGGTTTCCATACTTTGCCCCTTTCACCCTTCCGGTGTCTTAGTAGAACAGATCGACAATGCCCTGGGAGAAGAACGGCACAAAGGTCAGCAGCACCAGGCACACGAACAGCAGGATGTAGAACGGCACCGCCTCGCGCATGAACTTCTTGTACGAACATCCGGTAATGCCGCAGGTGACGAACATCAAGGTTCCCATTGGCGGCGTTATGCAGCCGATTGCCATGTTGAAGATGACGACCATGGCGAATTGGATTTCGTTAATGCCGTACGCTGCCGCCGAAGGCGCGAGGAGCGGCACCAGGACGATGAGGGCGGCATTGCCTTCTATAAACATGCCGACGACGATAAGGAATACGTTCACCGCCATCAGGAACACGTACTTGTTGGTGATGTTCGAAACAATAAAGGCGGTCAGGTTCTGCGGAATCTTTTCGCGGGTCAACACCCAGGCGAAGGCCGACGCAGCGCCGACGATGAGCATGATGGATCCGGTCGTGAACACCGTCTCCTTCAAGCCCTTGATGAGGTCGGCCCGCGACATCTCGCGGTAGATAAGGCCGAGGAACAGCGAGTAGACAATGGCGATGGACCCGGCTTCGGTGGGAGTGAACACGCCGAAGCGGATGCCGCCGATGATGATGACCGGCAGACACAGCGGCAGGAACGCCTTCTTGAACGCGGCCCATAAGCCTTCACGCACCACCTCGGGGTTCGGTTCGGACACGTATTTCCGTTTCGCCGAGACGAAACCCACGAGGATCATCATGGACAGACACAGCAGCACGCCCGGACCGATGCCGGCGATGAACAGCTTCCCGATGGAGACGTTGGCGATGGAGCCGTAAATGATCATGGCGATGCCGGGCGGAATAAGCGGCGTGATCATGGCCGAACACGCGGTGACGACGGAGGCGAATTCTTTCGAGAATCCCTTCCGTTCCATCTCCGGCACGAGCATTTTCGACTGCATGGCGGCGTCGGCGAGGTTCGAGCCGGACAAGCCGCCCATCAATGTCGAGAGCAGCACGTTCACCTGCGCCAGGCCGCCGGGCAGGCGCCCGATCAGCACTTCGCAGAAGTCCATGACGCGGCGGGTGACGCCGGTGTAGTTCATGAACACGCCGGCGCACACGAAGAACGGCACGGCGAGGAGCGGAATATTTTCAACGCCCGAGATCATGCGCTGGGCGATGATGAGGGTCGGCACCTTGGACATCGAGAAATAACAGGCGGCGCCGGCCAGGAGCGAGATAAAGACGGGGATGCCGAAGAAGAGGAAAACCAGCATCACGCCGGTCGTGAGAAGAATTACTTCAGACATTTTCGGCCTCCACTATGGCAGCCTCGGCGGCGGTGAGCTCGCGCCGGGGTTTAATCAGGTTGCGGATTGCCACCAGCACCATGATGAGACATGACACCGGTACGGCGGCATAGATGACGCTGTAGGGGATGTTCAGGATAT
Source organism: Planctomycetaceae bacterium (assembly GCA_021205245.1). Lineage (GTDB taxonomy): Bacteria > Planctomycetota > SZUA-567 > SZUA-567 > SZUA-567 > JAJBSZ01. Next base: position 23,746 of record JAJPXZ010000163.1, on the reverse strand, counting down.
TGGTGGCGCGTTCGGTGTTGTGCATCTGCATGACGAGGCGGAAAGCGTAAAAGCCGAAGAAGCCCATGACGGCGATCGTGACAATCTGGCAAATGCCGTAGGCGAGCCGTCGCAGCGCGCGCGGGAACAGGCCGATAAAGGCGTCGATGGCGATGTGGCCGCCGTAGCGCGCTACCGTGCTTGCGCCCAGGAACGAGGTCCAAATCAGGCACCACAGCTGCACTTCCTCCATCCAGCCGAAGGGCCGGTTGACGATATAGCGGGCCGCGACGCCGGAGATGGTAACGATGACGAGAACGACCAGCGCGATGCAGGCGACGAGGAGATCCGGATCGCGTACAAAGCTCGGATTTTTCTTATCCATGTCCAATCCTTTCCCGCTGCCGGGAATATTGTCCAGCCCTTTCCCGCTGCCGGGAATGTGCGGCCTCACGGTTGCGGCCATTACGGCGCAACAAGGGGAGAGGTCGGAACTTTCACGAAAACGAGAGAAAAGCCGGCGCGGAGCCAGGCGAACCGGTTCCGCGCCTTGAGGGTGAGTCGTTATTTGCCCATGGCCTTGGTGACGATTTCATAGAGGCCGGGGGTCCATTTGGCGGTGACGGCGGGGTTGGAGTACAGGGGCATCGCCTTGGCCTTGAATTCCTCGACGTCGACTTCGATGACTTCAACGCCTTCTTCGCGGAACTTCTGCGTGAGGTCATCGGTGGCCTTGAAGACGATGTCGTTGTTGAACAGGCCGGCCTTGTCGCCGCATTCCATCAGGATGCGCTGCTGGTCGGGGGTGAGGCCGTCGAAGAACATGGTGCCGCAGACGAAGGTGGTGAAGTTCTTCACGTGTCCGTCGAGGGTCAGGTACTTTGCCACTTCCTGGAACTTGCCGTTGTAGAGGACGGGGATGGGATTTTCAAGCCCGTCGATGACGCCCTGCTGCAGCGAGGTATAGACGTCGCCGAGGGGGAGCGGAGTCGGGCTCGCGCCGAGGACTTCGAAGCCCGCGATCTGGATGGCGTTGTTCGGCACGCGAATCTTCATGCCGGCGATGTCCGCGACTTTGCGGACCGGCTTGGTCGTCAGGGTGTGACGGTCGCCGTAGACCCAGTTCGAGGTGAGGATCTTCAGGCCGCGCTGGACGAGCTTGTCCGACTGTTCCTTGTACCAGTCCGACTTGATCAGGGTCCAGCAGTCATCCCAGGTGGTGAACAGATAGGGTGCGAAAAGGATGTTGAAGTCAGGCACGCCGCGGTCGGCGTAGAACGCGCCGTCGGCGAGGGTAACGACCGAGTCACCGGCCAGCATCTGGTCGATAATGTCGTTCTTGGAGCCAAGCTGGCTGGAGGGGTAGAGTTCGATGGTCATGGTGCCGTTGGATTCTTCTTCGACCAACCGCTTCCATTCCTGACAGCCGAGGTCGAGGGGTTCGCCCGGGTGATTTTCATAACCGATTTGGATGGTGACTTCGGCGGCGGCGACGGCGGCGCCAGTCCAAAGCAGTGCCGCAAACAGCAGTGCAAAGCGGGAGAACGATGCCTTCATGCGATATCCTTTTATCAAACCAGGGGTTAATGCGCCCATCAGGGCGCGCCAATGTATGGATTCGGAGAGAAAGTTGATTCAGCTTTTAGTTTTAAGCTTAAAGCGTAATTTTACTATACCCCCAGTTTTCCGCTAGTCAAGCCGGCGCTCGAAAAAACACCGTCACCCCGGCGTTTGGCCCTCCACCAGCGAGATGGACGGGGGGTTCGGCCGGGGTCCACTGGGATGGACAGCGAAGGCATCCAACTTGAGCATGGAGGAGCCCGTCCAATCGCAGAATAACCGTCTGGAGATGCAATAGCGTACCCAAAACAAAAGCGGCCGGTCATCGACCAGCCGCAGTATAAAACAAGATAAAACGCAGGCTAATCCTACGCAAACTCGCACGCCGTCACACCGCACCCGGCGCAGCTCCCCGGTCCGCAGGCTGGCGTCCGCGTCCCCGCCAGCGCCCGTTCATACTCAAGCCGGAGAAACCCGTCCCGCATGCCCGAATCGATATGCCCCCACGGCAGCGCCTGGTCGAGCGGAATCTCCCGCGTCGCCAACGCCACCAGGTCGAGCCCAACCGAGGAGAACGCCTCGTTCCAGAGGTCGGGCCGGAAGTGTTCGCTCCACGCGTCCAGCCGCGCACCGGCGCGGTACGCCGCGAGCACCACCCCGCCGAGCCTCCGGTCCCCGCGCGAGAACACCGCTTCCAACATCGAGGTCGAAACATCGTGTCCATGGTAGGCAACGAGCCGCCGGTCGCAGCCGTCGCGGACAATGCGTTGCCGAGCCGCCCAGACGTCGGGGTGAGCCGCGCCGCACCACTGAAAGGCGGTAAACGGTTTCGGCACATAGTTACTGACAGACAGGTGGACAGCCGGACGTCCACCGCCCCCGCCCTTCCCCTTGCCTCTGCCGCCGCCACCGCCGCGCTGGCGCGAGACCGCGTGCGACAGCGCCACAATCGCCTCGGCGTCCTCGTCCGTCTCGGTCGGCAGGCCGAGCATGAAGTACAATTTCACCTGACGCCAGCCGCGTTGGAACGCCTCGGCGGCGGCCTCCAGCAGCACCTCGTCCTTAACGTCCTTGTTGATGACCGCCCGCAAGCGTTCGCTCCCCGCTTCCGGCGCGACCGTGAGGCCGGACTTCCGGACCGACTGCACCCGGGCCGGAATCCCCGACAGGGCGTGGTCGACCCGGAGACTCGGGAGCGACAGGCTGATTCCCTTTGGCGCGAATTCGCCGTCCAGCAGTTCCAACAGTTCATCAAAACGCGAATAGTTCGACGTCGACAAGCTGAGCAGCCCCACCTCGTCGTAGCCGGTCGCGGCCAGACAATCCTTGGCGGCGGCGAGCAGATCGGCTGGTGTGCGCTCCCGCTGCGGGCGGGTGGCGTAGCCGGCCTGGCAGAAGCGGCACCCATTCGGGCAGCCGCGCATAATCTCCAACACGGCGCGCTCGTGCACGGTTTCGTGTATCGGCACCACCAGCTTCCGCGCTTGTGTCGCGGTGGCGAAGTTTTCCGCCAAACGGCGTTCCACCGGATACGGGATTTCCGCGTCGATGCCGCCCACAACCACCACCGACCCATCGGCCAGGGTTTCGGTCCGGTAGAGTTGCGGCACATACGCGCCCCGCACCTCGCGGGCGATGCGACGGAGCAGCGGCAAACGCTCCTCGCCGGTGAGGGGTTGGAACTCGCGGAGAATTTCCATTAGTTCCGGCAAACTCTCTTCGCCTTCGCCGATGAGGAAGACATCGATAAAGTCCGACAGCGGTTCAGTATTCATGCTGGCCGCGCCGCCCGCGATAACCAGCGGCGCGGCGGTGTTTTCCCGTTCGAATCGGGTCAGCGGCACGCCGCCGAGGTCGAGCATGGTCAGGACTGAAGTCGCCGCCAGTTCGTACGACAAGGAAAAACCGATAGCGTGGCATTCGTTCAACGGCGTCGCCGTCTCGAGCGTGGTCAGGCGCATAGCGCGGTCGCGGAGCGCCGCCTCCATGTCGGGAAATGGCGCAAACACCCGTTCCGCCGCCATCCCGTCGCGGGCATTGACGATTTCGTAGAGGATGCGGATGCCGTGATGGCTCATGCCAACGGCATAGACATCGGCAAAGGCGAGGGCGAGCCGGACCTGCGCGTCCGGCTTGGTGATTTCGTTATGTTCGCCGCCGACGTACTGGCCGGGTCCGGCGACGCGGGCGAGGACGGGTGCGAGTTCCCGTAACCGTTGGTCTCTTGCTTTGGGCATGGCGCTTCCATCATAATGACAAGGATATGTAATAAAATGCCGGGAGCGTCGGCCGCCCCCGGGTATGCCCAAGTGTAAGGATGCATCGCGACGATGCCATATGTTTCTGGAGATTCAATGCACTGGCTCGAAGCGACCGGTGACCGCATTGTGGCCTTTATGCGTGACGCCGGCCAGCCATCGTTCAGGGCCAAACAGGCGCTGGACTGGCTTCACGGCAAGCGGGTCGCATCTTTCGACGACATGGTTAACATACCGGCAACGCTCCGGTCGGCGATGGCGTCGGCAGGCCGGCTTCGCGTATTGCATCAGCTCGAACGCCGCGACGCCGACGACGGCCTGACCTCGAAATGGCTGTTCCGAGGCGACGGCGACGAGGATTTTGTCGAAAGCGTTCTGATTGTCGAAAAGCGGCGCACCCGCCGCACCGTGTGCGTCTCATGCATGGTGGGCTGCCCATTGGCGTGCGCTTTCTGCGCCACCGGCCAGGGCGGTTTTGGCCGCAACCTCGGCGCGGGCGAAATTATCGAACAAGGCTATGCCGCCGACGAGCTGGCCCGGGCGCAGGGCGATGGCGGCCTCACCCATGTCGTCTTCATGGGGATGGGCGAACCGCTTCTCACGCTTGACGCCGTCTTGCGGGCGGCCGACACCTTTGCCGATCCAGCCGGACTCGGTCTGTCCGGGCGGCACATCACCATCTCCACCGCCGGCGTGCCGGAGGGGATTCGCCGCCTCGCCGAGAGCGGCCGCACCTACCGTCTCGCCTTGTCCCTGCATGCAGCCGACCAGCGCCTCCGCGAAAAGATTATGCCCATCGCCAAGCGCCATCCCCTCCCGGAAGTCATCACGGCATTGGAGCAGTTCGCCGAAACCGCGTCCCGCGACATTACCTTCGAGTACTGCCTCATGAAGGGCGTCAACGATTCGCTCGAGGACGCGCGCCGCGTTGCCGCGCTAACGAGGCCATTCGGCGGCAGGATAAACCTCATCCCCATGAACGGCGTAACCGGCGCGGCCTACGCCCCGCCGTCTCCATCGGTGATTCGCCGTTTCCAGGAAGAACTGGAGCGGTCCGGCCTGAGTGCGCCGGTTCGTATGGAAAAGGGCGCGGACATCGGTGCGGCCTGCGGACAGCTCCGCGCCGAAAAGCGCGGGCGGTAGGTCTCACGTTCTGGCGGCAATTAGCCCCACTCGTTTTTATTTGGGTTGGGTTGTTGTAATAAACGGGGCTGTAGCGTCGAATACAAAAAAAGGCCCATGCGAACATGGGCCTTTCACCAACCAGAAGACGCCAACCGCTACTCCGACCGCTGCACACTCGGGTAATTGGAGTGGTCAATCCAATCCCCGTACACCACCATCGGATCGTGGCGGTCATAGTGTTCCGAGGTGCGGATGTTGTCGGAGATTCGGCCCACCAGGTCCGACTCGGTGACGGGTTGTTCCTTGCCCGGGGTGATAATGGTGACATCTTCCTCGGTCGAGACGACCGTTTCTCCCGCGAAAGCGGTGGTTACGCCAGCCACACAGATGAAGACCAGCGTCGCGGCAATAAGGAATTTGTTCATGGGACTCCTCGCAATCCTAAACAAGATTTTCTCCCCACCCCGCCGAACAGGAAGCTTCGGCGGCGCTCAGTATAGGGGGTGGATTCATTTTGGACCACCATTTTTCCAGAGGATTTTTCAATTTTCCCGACAGTCCCTTTTTTCGAAAAAATGCCCTACTCACCGGTAATTTTGCGGTTTTTTCGGGGTGTGCGAGTGCATCCACCGCCGGTGGAGATTCTCCACTGAAAAACACTCGACGGGCGAAAATGGCTGGATATCTTGGACAGTGCAGTCTCCATAACAAAGTGGCGCAAAACTCGCGAACCCGGTAGACCCCTGCCGGGTTTTTTCATTTCCCGCCGCTTTTCACCTCCGACGCCAGGTTCCGCAACGCCGCGACGGCGAGATCGATCTCGTCCTCGGTGTTGAAATGCGAAAATGAAAATCGCACCGCCCCCTGCTCCACCGTGCCGAAACGTCGATGCAACAAGGGCGCGCAATGCGCTCCGGCGCGGACGGCGATGTCGTGGTCGTCGGCGAGACGGCCCGCGATTTCGGACGAGTCGATGTCGCCCAGATTTAGGCTGACAATGGGTACACGCGCCGCCGCGCCGTAGTCGCCGTAGAGGGTCAATCCCGGTAACGACGCTATGCCGTCGCGGAACCGGTCGCTCAACCGGTTCGCCGCTGCCAGCAGTTTTTGCGGGCCGCACGCGAGGACATAGTCGACCCCGGCCGCAAGCCCGGCGATGCCGTGGCTATTCAAAGTTCCCGCTTCGAGCCGGTCGGGAAGGTCATCTGGCTGGTCGAGGGAAAAGCTCCGGCTCCCTGTGCCGCCCACGATCAGCGGTCCCGGATTGAACGCTTTACCAAGGCAAATGCCGCCCGTCCCCTGCGGTCCATACAGTGACTTGTGGCCGGTGAAGCAGACGGCGTCTGTCCCCAGCGCCGCTGCGTCGATATCCAGGAGTCCTGCCGTCTGGGCCGTGTCGACGATAAGCCGCAGGCCGCGTTCCCGGCACAGGGCGGCGATGGCGCGAAGCGGCGCGACATTGCCGGTGAGGTTGGAAGCGTGGGCGACGACCACCGCCTCGGTGTCGGGCCTGACCAAACGGGCGAGGTCGTCCGCGCCGTAGCGGCCCAGTTCGTCGACAGGGGCGAGCGAGAAATTGCCGCGCCGATGCAGCGGTCGCAGGACCGAATTGTGTTCCGCTTCGGTCGAGACGATGTGGCCGCCGAGTGCGGCAATGGCCAGGTTCAGGGCTTCGGTGACGTTTTTCGTAAAGACGATGCGTTCCGGCAGCGAGCAGCCGAACAGATCGGCCAACGACGCCCGCGCGCCTTCCACCGTGCGGTTGGCCGACAGCGCCCAGGCATGCGCGCCGCGCGAGGCATTGCCGAAGCCGGCCAGGGCCGCCGCCACCGCTGCCGCTACCGCCGACGGTTTCGGGTACGATGTCGCCGCATTGTCGAAATAGATCATAGGAACCCTTTTCCGTGATTTTTTGTCTGTAGTGACAGGCATATTCCGGTATTATTCATTCTTTTACCGCCATTGCCATGAGGAAAACCGCCGTGCCTGATCACCCACCCATCAGCCTTCTCTCCCACTGCACCAGCGGTGGCTGCGGCGCAAAGATCGGCCCGGCCGAATTGTCCGGTTTTCTCGCCACCCTGCCGAAAACCGCCGACGCGAATCTTCTCGTCGGTTTCGACCATGCCGACGACGCCGCCGTCTACCGCCTCGACGACGACACAGCCATCGTTTCCACCGTCGATTTTTTCCCGCCGATGGTCGAGGATCCGCGCCTGTTCGGCCGCATCGCCGCCGCCAACGCGCTGTCCGACATCTACGCCATGGGCGGCACGCCTCTGTTTGCCCTGAACCTGGTGTGTTTTCCGCAAAAGCTCGACAAAGCCATCCTTGGCGAAATTCTCGCCGGCGGCGCGGAAAAGGTGGCTGAGGCCGGCGCAGCCTTGGCGGGCGGCCATTCGATTTATGATCCCGAGATCAAGTACGGCCTGGCGGTTACCGGCAGGGTTCACCCGGGCCGCGTCCGCCTGAACCGCGCCTGCGCCGACGGCGACTGCCTCGTTCTGACGAAAGCGCTGGGGACGGGACTCGTCATGGCGGCATCGCGGGTGGGGCTGACGTCACCAGAGCGCTTCGCCGCCGCGACAGACGGCATGACCAGGCTCAACCGCTACGCTGCCGAAAAGATGGCCGCATTCCCGGTCAACGCCGTCACCGACATCACCGGCTTCGGCCTTATGGTCCACGCCGCCGAAATGGCCGGGGACGACCACACCCTCGTCCTTGACTTCGCCTCGCTGCCGGTTCTGCCTGGCGCGCTCGAGTACGCCGAGGCTTATCTGGCCACGGCGGCAGGGCAACGCAACCGCAACCACATCGCCGCGACCGTCGACGTCTCCGCCCTCGGTCCTGCCGAGCAGGAGATCGTTTTCGATCCACAGACTTCGGGCGGTCTGCTCCTCAGTGTTCCCGCCGAGCACGCGCAGGGACTGGTCGACGCTATTCGCCAGGACGATCCCGCCGCCGCCATCGTCGGTCAGGTCGTGCCGCGCAGCGAAGTCGCCGTCAGCGTTATGTAAAACCCAATCACATACCGTCTACTGGAGAATCCATGCAAACCGTCACACTCGACATGTTGGGGAAGCCTTGCCCCATCCCGGTTATTGAAGCAAAGAAAGCCATCGCCGCCGCCACGGCCGGCGACATCGTCGCCGTCATCGTCGACAACGACATCGCCCGACAGAACCTTGAGAAAATGGCTAAGGGAATGGGCCACGCCATCAGCCACCGGCAGGAAGACGACGGCAACATCGTCGCCACCATCACCGTCTCCGACGGGTGCCGGCCGGTCGCTGACGACGCAGGCGGGCTGGTTGTTGCCATTGGCCGGAGCGCCATGGGCGACGGCGACGACGAACTCGGCGGCAACCTGATGAAAAGCTTTATCTATTCCCTGACCGAATTTCCGACCCCGCCCGAACACATCATTTTCTACAACGGCGGCGCGCGCCTCACCTGCACCGGTTCCGCCACACTTGACGATCTCAAAAATCTCGAAGCGCGCGGCACGACCATCAACACCTGCGGCACCTGCCTGAACTTTTACACTATCGCCGACACGCTGCAAATCGGCGGCGTCACCAATATGTTCACCATCGCCGAAACAATGGCCTCAGCCAAGCGGCTCATCAACCTGTGATTGACGAGGAAGTCGTCTTCACCTTCCGTTCCACCCACCACGCCATCGCCGGCGAGCGGTCGTTGCTCGCCGCCGGCATGGCGGTGCGGGTGATGGGCAGGCCGTCGTGCCTCGGCACCGGCTGTGGCATTTGCCTGCGTATTTCACCAGCCGAAGCGGAAAAGGCGCAAAGCGTTCTCGACGCCTCCGGCATCGAGGTCGAGACTGCGTACCTGAAGCGACGCCGGGACGGCGTAACAAACTACGAGGCGTTATAATGTTGCAGAACGCGTAACCATCCACACATGTCATGCCATGACAAATCCACCAGAAATTTAAAAAAATGAATCCGTCATTTGACAATGGATGAATCGTGGGATACGATGAAATTGTGTAAACGAGTCCACATTATCGTTCATCCAACGGAGATTCCCTATGATTGCCACCAGCAAGGAGGTGGCGAAGCTGGCCGGCGTGTCGCGGGCCACTGTATCGCGGTACATCAACGGCACCGGCTATGTGGGCCGGCGCGCCCGCGAGAGCATCGAAGAGGCGGTCAAGATCCTCAACTACCGGCCCAACCGGGTAGCGCAAAGCCTGAACACCAAGACATCGTCCGATATCGCGCTTATCGTCGCCGATATCTCCAACCCCATCACCGCAGTCTATTGCAAGGCAATCGAGGAGGTGGCGTTCACACGGAACTACAACCTCCATATCTGCAACACCGGCTTCGAACTGGAAAAGGAGATCCGGTACACCCATATGCTGCTGGACAAGCAGGTCGACGGCATCATTGTCGCGCCGTCGGGAAAAGGGACGTCACACTTCCATGCGCTGGCCGCCAACGGCATCCCTTTCGTTTACCTGACCCGCAACCTCACCGAGGTACCGGCCGACTCCGTCTGTTTCGACAACGTGGACGGCGGCCGCAAGGCGGTTGAACACTTGCTGTCCCTCGGCTACCGGCGCGTCGCCGCCATCTGCAGGGACATCGACAGGGACGAGCACGGCAACCGCCTGGACGGCTACCTCCAGGCGCTGGACGCCAACCGACTCCCCCGGCCCGATGAACTCATCATGTACGGCGGTGCGGACGCGGAGTCCGGCTACGCCGCCATGGCCCAGCTGATGGTCCGGGACGGCCCGCCCGACGCTGTCTACACCGCCACCAACATGCAGGCGGCCGGGGTGATACGCTACTGCAAGGAGAGGGGGCTGTCCATCCCGGACGACGTGGCCCTCGCATCATTCGAGTCGTTTTCCGAAATGGACTGCATCGTCGATCCGCCCCTGTCCGCCAACGTCATGCCGGTCCGCGAATCGGCGCTTATCGCCGCAAACCTGCTCTTCAAGCGCATCGAAGGCGACGACGGTCCGCCCAAGGAAATCAAACTGACCGGCACCTTCGTCATCCGCCGGTCCTCCGTGGGCGGATAAGCGGGCCGTCTTTTTTCAGCACCAAATGTGTACACGTTTGCACATTTGCTCGCGTTGACGTTTTCCCTTGTGTTTAAACCGAGTCTTCACCCGCCCAATCCTCCACATCGAAAGGAGGCAGCGCTCATGCGTCTCGTTAGATGGATTCGGAAAATCAGCGACGCCGCCGACCTGGCGACGAAGTGCGTCGCCGTCCCCGTCATGGGGTCGTATATCCTCCTCACCTTCGCCGGTGTCGTCGCCCGGTTCGTCCTCAAGACCCCCATTATGGAAGCGGTGATCTATTCGCGCCTCGGCTTTGTCTGGACCTGCCTGCTCGGAGCCGTCCTGGCGTACAAGCGGATGCGGCACATACGATTTACCGCCATCGTTTCGCTGCTGCCGAAGCGCATCGGGGGCGTGGAGCGGCTCGGCATTAACTTGCTCAGCCTCGGCTTTATGCTGTGGATTCTGTATTACGCCGTTTCCGTCACCCGGCGTGTCTGGCCCAGCAGGATATCCGGCACCGACCTGTCGAACGGTATCATGTATATCGCCCTGCCGGTGGCGCTGGCGGTGATGATACTGCACTGCCTGCACTTTATCGCCGAAGGGGTGACTGAACTCCGGCACGGCGCGGAGGAACAGGAATGACCACCACCGTCATCGTCGTCGTGTTCGTGCTCCTCGCCGTTCTCGGCATGAACGTCGCGCTCGCGCTCGGCTGCGGCACCCTCATAGGCATCGCCTTTTTCTCCACGTTTAACCCCATCGTCGTCGCGCAGCGGATGGTCACCGGCATCGACTCCTACACCCTTCTCGCCATTCCCCTGTTTATGCTGGCGGGACGGCTGATGAACGACGCGGGCGTGACCGACCGCCTTTTCGACCTGTGCAAGGTCCTGGTCGGCCATATTCGCGGCGCGCTCGCCTACGTGAACGTCCTGGCGAGCGTGGTCTTCGCCACCATGTCCGGCTCGGCGGTGGCCGACGTCGGCGGCCTTGGCCAGGTCGAAATAAAGGCGATGAAGGACCAGGGCTATCCGGAAGAATTCGCCGCCGCGATCACCCTCGCTTCCTCCGCCGTCGGCCCTATCATCCCGCCGTCCATCAACTTCGTCATCTATGCGGCTCTCGCCAACGTCTCGCCCGGCAAACTGTTTCTCGCCGGCATACTGCCCGGGATTTTGATGGGGCTGTCCCTGATCATGCTCGTTTTCGTCATGGGCTTTTTCATCCCCTATCCCATCGTCCGCGACCACACCACGCTCGGCGAGAAATTCCGCGTGTTCAGGCGGGCGGTGCTATCGCTTTTCACTCCCGTTCTCATCCTTGGCGGCATCATGGGCGGCATTTTCACGCCGACGGAAGCATCGTCCGTCGCGGTCGTGTATGTGCTTTTCCTTGGCGTCGTGGTGTACCGCACCATCAGCGTGAAGGATTTGCCGGCGATTCTCCTGGACACTATCGCCTCGACCGCCATCGTCACCTTTATCATTTCCTGCAGCGCCGCCTTTTCGTGGGTGATGGTCGTCGGCAATGTCGCGCAGGAACTTCAGGCAATCATTCTCGCCCTCACCGACAGCAGGGTCGGCGTCCTGCTCGCCCTCAACGTCATCCTGCTCGTGCTCGGCTGCTTTATGGAGAACGGGACCCTGCTGATTCTCCTGACTCCGATACTCATGCCCCTGGCGGCGCAATTCCAGATCGATCCGATTCAGTTCGGCGTCATCCTCGTCCTGAACCTGATGATCGGCGTGGTGACGCCGCCGGTGGGGACGGCCCTGTTTGTCGTGAGCGACATGACGGGACTGTCTATCGGCAGGCTGGCGAAGCCGGTCCTCACCTTCGTCGTCCCGCTTGTCATCGTCCTGGGCCTTGTGACCTACTTGCCGTCGGTGACGCTGACGATTCCTGAATATTTTTCGCGCTAGCGCCTTTCGCCGGCGCGCGTGCCGGCGGTGCGGCCCCTTTTTCCCATTGGAGGATTTACCATGAAGCGCTTTTCCCTGATCACTTTTGCGGCGTTCTGCCTGGCGGCGACCATTGGCGTGGCGACGGCGGCCGAATTCACTCTCAAGGTCGGCATCGCCCAGCCGCGCGGACACTCGTTCACCAAGGCGATGGAGTTGTTCAAGCAGGAGCTTGAAGAAACGTCCGGCGGCAGGATTGCCGTGGAAATCTTCGCCGACAACCAGCTCGGGTCGGAAAAGGAAATGCAGGAGGCGGTCTCGTTGGGAAATCTGGAAATGACCATCACCGGCGTGCTGGCATCCTACGAGCCGCTCCTGGCGATTCTCGAACTTCCCTACCTGTTCGAGAACCGGGAGCAGATCAAGGCGTTCCACCAGAGCCCGGAAGTGGCCGCGCTGTCGCGCAGCCTCGAGGCGAACAACATACGGCTGGTCGCGTTTTACGAAAACGGCTTCCGCCAGATGACGAACAACGTCCGGCCCATCAACGAACCCGCCGACGTCGCCGGCCTGGCGATGCGGACGCCAGAAAACCCGGCGCAGATGGAGACGTTCAAGCACTTGGGCGCCATCGTGACGCCGATGGCTTCGACCGAATTGTACAGCGCGCTGCAGCAGGGCGTGGTCGACGGGCAGGAAAACCCGATTCAAAACATCTACAACAACAAGTTCTACGAAGTTCAAAAGTACCTGTCAATCACCAACCACATCTATAACAGCGGCTATGTCATCCTCTCGAACGATCTCTACGAGCGCATGCCTGAAGATCTGCAGGCCGCCCTGTCCGCCGCCATCGCCAATTCGGCCGACTGGCAGATGCGGTCCTGCGCCGACGCGGACGGCGAGCTGCTTGAAAAGATCAAAGCCTCCGGTACGATCGTGACGACGCCGGACATCGCCGCCTTTATGCAGGCCGTCGAACCGGTCTACGACGTGTTTATCAGCCGCTACGGCGACGCCGCCCGCAACCTTATCGAGGCGGCACGGACGGCTGAGTAGGCATCCATTCATGCCGGCGCCGACGCGCCGCACAATCGATTTTCAAAAAAAGGAGCGTACTTCCGTGATTATTGACGCAGACACGCATATTTCCCCGACCCGCGAGAGCGGCAACAGCCTGCTGGTCGAGGAACTTATCGAAAGGATGGACGCGGCCGGCGTGGAAAAAGCGCTGACCTGGATTCAGCCGCCCTACATCCGCTCCCGCCTTGACGATTCTCTGCGCTATCTCTACGACTCGACCAGGCGCTTTCCCGAACGACTGATCGGCTTCGGCTGGGTGGACCCCAATCTCGGCCTGCAAAACGGCTTTGACACCATTAAACGCTGCGTCGAGGAGTACGGCTTTCACGGCGTCAAACTGAACGGCGCGCAGAACACCTTCTACCTCGACGACGAGGCCGTTTCGCTGCCGCTGGTGGAGGCGGTGGTGCGCCTGGGCAAGCCGGTCGCCTTTCATTGCGGCGCGGATGTGCGGGACTATACCCACCCCAGCCTTATCGCCACGGTGGCCAAGCGGTTTCCCGAGGCGAAATTCATTATGGTGCATATGGGCGGCGCGTCGTTCGATGATTTTTCCCGGGCTGCCATTGCCGCTGCGAAAGAATGCCCGAACATCACGCTTATAGGGAGCGCCATCCGGACCATACCGCTCCTCCGGGCTATTCGCGAATTGGGGTCGGAGCGGATCGCGTTCGGCAGCGATACGCCATTTGAATTGATGTATCTCGAGGTGGCGAAGTATCGCGCGTTCATTGACGCCGAACTGTCACCCGAAGACGGCGAGAACCTGATGTGGCGCACCATCGCCACGGTTCTCGATGTGTGAGTGAGCGCTTTTTAAAAAGAGATTGGTTCCTTTCTACGTATTACGGTTATTACCGGAATAGAGGCGAAAAGCGCAGGGGAAGGTTCACATTCATTGTAAAACGCCATAGACGCTCGCGTCCGATTTACTCCGCTATGGCGGTCAAAATGCCTACGCGGTCGGCGAACCCCTGCGTGATTCCCACAACGCCCCGCACCGCCGCCAGCGCGCCCAGGAGCACGTCCCGCCTGACAAGCCGGTCGGCGTAGACGACGGCGGCGTCCACGGCGGTGCGGATTTCGTCCGGGGCGAGGTCGCCCACCGACTCGGTGACCATGAGGCCGGCGATGTCCGTGTCGGGCCGCAATGTCTCCGCCGGGACTTGATGCACGGCGGGCGAATCGACCCGACACTCGTTCCCCATCGCCGTTGCGGCGGCGTCGGCGACCGGGGTCGAGGCGGCGATGCACATCGCCGTGTCGGCGATGCCCCGCGTCAAACTGCGCCCGCCCATGCCGCTCGAACACACGCCCCAGAGGCTGCGCCTGTCGCCCGAGAGAACAAAACGGTGCGACGGCACGGCCGCATCAACCCCCATCCGTACGCCGACGGCGGCCTGCTGGCCCGGGTCGAGCCACAGAGACAGGTCGCCGCCGTTTTCGACAATCGCCTTGGTTGCGCCGTTGTCGCGGCAGTATAGGGCCACCGCTTCGGCGACCGTTCCCGCCACCGTCGCCATCGGCCCGAGGCCATCGTGGTCGACGCGGCGAACAGCGCGGATCATTTCGTTCAAGAGCGGCTCTTCCTGATCGTCCGACACGTCGCCCGATTCCCAGCGCTCGCGCCGGAACAAATCCCGCGATGGCAGAAGTCGCGGCAGCAGGCTGTACGAAAAGCGTCCCGCCGCCACAGCCAGGTCGATGTCAGGCCCGCGCGCGGTCCACGCCTGGATGGTAAGGCGAATCGGCCCGTATTGGGCAAGCACCGTGGTCTCGTCGATAACAGCCAGTTCTCCCGGCATACGCAACCCTTTCAGCAAACACAACGGACAAAAGTTTACCCGAAATTCCGGCGGGACGTCCATGTTTCGTGAACCATAAAAAAGCGGCGCGCCTCCCGGGTCGGGAGAACGCGCCGCGCGCTACGGGAAAGTGAGGTGTGCTACTTCGGTTCCCGGGCCGGGAACGGTTTCATCGCCTCGATGTGGCCGCCCATGGCCTGGTAGTCCTCGAGGGTCATGGTGTATTCGAGCGGGCAGATCGTCGCCGGCGTCGGGGTCCAACTGAACGCACCCGGCTTCACTTGACCTGCGTCGACGAAGAAGGTAATGCCCCCGCCCGGCAGCACGTAGGCAGGCACGCCGCCGACAGTGACGACGACCTTGTTCTCGTGCACCGCCCGGGTCAGCTTGATCGGATACCGGCACACACCGGCGCGGGCCGAGCCGCCCGAACCAGCCGTGTAGATGGCGGAGACGAGGGACTGCTCGCAGGTATCGCGGATGTTCTCGAGGGCCGACTGCGCCTTCGGCGTCAGCGGAATTTCCTTCAGCGAACCGTCGGCCTGCACTTCGAACATCGCGCCGTTCTGACCGGTCGTCTCGGTGATGAGGATGGTCATGCCCGCCCGCGCCACCGACATGTCAATGGACTTGATCAGCTTCTGCGGCTCGGTGATGGAGGTGCCGCCCCAGCCGTCGCCGTGGTCGCCGAAATGACGGCCGGGAGTGGACATGGGGAAGATGATCTCGATCCCGCTCGGCTTTGCTCCGGCGGTGACGCCGGCAACGTGCCGGGTGAACTGGCTGGTGATGTGCGAGTCAAGGACGAGGACTTCGTCAGCGACATCGACAAAGGTGCTGGCAAAGATGCCGGTGGTGGCGCTACCGCAACCGACGCGCATCTTTTTTCCTTGAACGCCGTTGATAACCGGCGGCTGGCCGATCTGGATCTCCAGCTTCGCCCCTTCCTTGACCGACAGGCTGATGCGCTTGTGGTTGACGATATCGGTGACGGCGCGCACGGCGGCAAAGCCCATCGGCCCCGAGGTGAAGCGGTTGACGCCGCCGATGTGGAGCATTTTCGAGCCGTACTGTTCGGTCTCGAGCATACCGACCTCGCGGCCCTCGAAGAGGATGGGCGCGCCCTGTTTGCCGAGGTTGACGTCGGTGTCAATCTTGACGATGCAGGAACTGTACGACAGCGGCACCTCGGTCGCGACGGTGACGACGTCGACGTCGCCACGCTTCTGGCGGACGATGCCGGGTGCGGGCACGATGTCCGGGTAGGTGGTGCCGACGCCGATGGCGGTGATGACCGGCTCGCGCAGTTCGTCTTTTGGCTTCGGGGTCACGTAGGCACGGACGTCGTCGAAGGTGAGCGGCTCGTCCAATCGTTCCACTTCGCCGCCCTGATTGCGGTAGCGGCGGCAAGCGCCGTACTCGCCGTCGGTGATGCGGCATTTGATTGGGCAGTGGTCGCATTCACGGGTGGTCTCGGCCGGTACCGGTCCCATTTCCACCGCTTCGAAGCGGCAGACGCGGAAGCACACCCGGCAGCCGACGCACTTCGCCTGGTCGATAACCGCCTTGCGGTCAACCATGGCGATGGCGGCTGTGGGACAGTCTTTCGCGCACCAACCGCAGCTCTTGCACTTCTCGGTGATGATCTTCATAAAGTACTCCTTGCGTGCCAAACGGTAAAAAACGGCTCCTGAGGCCATTCCTGTTTCAAATACTTTCCGCCCTCGCTTCAAACCACACCCGCCCTTCCCGGTGATAGAAGTTGCCGCACAGGGCCGGGTCGAGGTTTGGACAATCTTCCCGCCAGTGCGCGCCCCGGCTCTCGGTCCGGCGCGCCGCCGCGTCCACAACCGTCCTGGCGATAGCCGCGCCATCGCGGGCGGCGAGCCACACGTCCGGGCCGGCGGGACGCATCGCGTCGAGGCGGGCGGCGATGTCTTCCACAACGGTGGAGGCACGGTCGAGACCGGCAGCGGTCCGCACCAGCCCGACGTCGTTCCACATCGTCTCGCGGAGCTGGTCGAGGAGAGGCAATGCATCGCCGTCTCCCGGCTTCGGCAGCCACGACGGCGGACCATCGTTGAAGGACTGCGGCAGCGTCCGTCCTCCGGCGTACTCGGCCGCAGCCATACCGGCGAAGCGGCCGCACACCGCAGTCTCTGCCAGCGCGTGACCAGCCAGCCGGTTTGCGCCGTGTGCGCCGCCGCAGACCTCACCAGCCGCATACAGCCCATCCAAACCAGTGCCGCCGTCGTTCCCGACCGCAATGCCGCCCATGCTGAAGTGGGCATGGGGCCGGACCAGGAGCGGTTCATTCGGGTGGGCATCCCAGAGGCGGAGAAGGCGCGGCGTCTCGCGGGCGAGAAAATCGCGGTCAGCCTCGGACAAGTCGAGCCGCACCGTTCCCAGGCGGAAGATCTCCCGCGCCAGCACGTCCCGGGTCTCGAGTTCCTTTTTTGGGAACCGATCCATAAAGCGGTCACCGTCCATCGACACGAACTTCGCCCCATGGGCAAAGATGTCGGGGAAAATATCGCAGATGCGGGGCGAATAGATGCGGTACGGGTAGAACTGGACAAATTCCATATCGACAAGCGTCAGACCAAGCCGGAGCGCCAGCCCAAGCCCGCCGCCCAGCAGTTCCGGCGTCGCGCTCTGCCGCAGGTATAGGCCGGGGAATCCCCCTGTCGCCAGCACCACGGCACCCGTCGCGACGCGCACGAGTTCACCATTCCGCAGGAACCACGCCAGCCAGCCGCCGCCGGACAGCGGCTCGAGATGGAGAAGCGCCACGCCTTCCAGGAAGGCAACCTCCGGCCGCGCCTGCAAAACCGACCGGGCGGCCCGGACCATCATCCCGCCCTGCTTCGACGGTGCGCTCGCGAAAGAGGGCAAACTGCGGCCGCCTTTTTCAGTCTCGCGGACCACCACGTCGGGGACGAGTTCCCGCAGGGCATCAGGGATGGACGGCATGCCCGCGACCAGCCCGGCCACCCGCCGGGGGAGGTTGACGCCGGCTCCGGCCTCGGTCATAAAGGATTCGTATTCACCCGGAGCCTCGGCCCCGGTGGCGAAACGGTGGACTGACATGGATACGGCAGACGCTCCCGAGCGCCCCACTCCACCCAGCGACGCCACCGTCACCCGTCGTCCCGCCGTTGCGGCAGCCATGGCGGCGTGCATGCCAGCCATGCCGCCTCCTATCACCAGCGTTTCGGTTATGCGGACGTCCTGCCGCACCTGCCACACCATCATTAATTACCTTTCTCAATTCCGCAAACCCAACCGTCACACCGGAGGGGTGTCAGACAAAATCGTGTGGACGCCCAATATTTTGCCCCAACAGACCGGGGTTGCTAAGTGGGCGCGCCACCGCTGTATCGATGGAATACGAGGCGCCGAAGCGCGGTTCCGCTCTATTTAGTATATCAAAAATAATTTGACAACGCATTGATTATATGTTAATTTTTATATAAAAAGCTAAACACTCCTCAAAAATTTTATCCAGTGTCATCCGAGAGCTAAGCCGCGTTTCACTTTTGAAACCTTTTTTTATAAAGGCAGAAATTAGTAAGCGTTGAATCGGAGCGCTTTTTCACGAAAAGGGCCGGTTCCACCAGGGGATGCCATCTGGAGTTTATTCACGCAATACGGAAAATTACACGCAGACAAAACGAATTCATTATCGGGCGAGAGGCAGAGCTACAGCCCTCGCGTTAGCGTCGCTTGCCGGCAGCGGTACGGGATACAAAGACACCCGACGGGGGTGTACCGTCCGGTCAAGCGGGTTGCAGGCAGCTTTGGTTCAAGGGAGATTGTATGAGCACCAACACACCGGCGGGGAGTCCTGGTTTTTTCAAGCGCAAGAACATCGAGTTTACGCTACACCGTTATGGCATTGAAGCGCTTGGGGCCATGGCCCTCGGCCTGTTCGCGTCCCTGCTCATTGGCACCATCATCAACATGGTCGGCGACGTCACCGGCATCGCCTGGCTGAACGAGGTCGGCAAGTTGTGTATGGCCATGATGGGCCCGGCCATCGCCGTCGCCGTCGCTTTCGGACTCAAGGCCCCGCCGTTTGTCCTTTTCTCCGCCACCGTGGTCGGCCACGCCGCCGTGCTTGCCGGAGGCGGCCCCGCCGGCTGCTTTATCGCCGCCGTGATTGCGGCCGAATGCGGCAAGATGGTCTCGAAAGAGACGAAAATCGACCTGATCGTCACCCCGGCGGTCACTGTCTTCGTCGGTATCGCCGTCGGCCAGTTCATCGGCCCCTATATCGGCATGTTCATGACCTGGGTCGGCCAGCTCATCATGTGGGCGACCGAACTCCAGCCCATCCCAATGGGCATCCTCGTCTCGGTCATCATGGGTCTGGCCCTGACCGCACCCATCTCCAGCGCCGCCATCGGCGTCATGCTGGGCCTGAGCGGTCTTGCCGCCGGCGCGGCCACGGTCGGCTGCTGCTGCCAGATGGTCGGTTTCGCCGTCGCGTCGTATAAGGAAAACAAGTTCGGCGGCCTCTTGGCCCAGGGTATCGGCACGTCCATGCTCCAGGTACCTAATATTGTCAAGACCCCGATGATTCTCATTCCACCCACCCTCGCGGCAGCCATCCTCGGTCCTGTCGCCACCACCGTCGCCAGGATGGAGAACACCCCCATCGGTTCCGGTATGGGTACGAGCGGATTTGTCGGCCAGATCGGCACCATCACCGTCATGGGCTCGAGCGGCGGCGTCCTGACCTGGATTCTCGTCCTCCAAATCCTGCTGCCCGCCGTCCTGACCTGGGTTATTGCCGAATACATGCGAAAGAAGAATTGGATCAAGTTCGGCGACCAAAAATTGGACATATAATACTATACGGCTTCCACACGCGATTTTTACGAAACGTCCCCGGGAGGGCACGGTCGTCCTCCCGGGCGCGTTTGGTACCATAAAGAAGGTAGGTTCACCATGCCCACAATCAGCATCAAACTCACTCTGAACGGGGAACAACGGGAAGGAACCGCGCAGCCCGCCCAGACGGCGCTGTCCTTCCTCCGTGACGTCATGGGCCAGAAGAGCGTCAAGGAGGGCTGCGGCATCGGCGAGTGCGGCGCCTGCACCGTTATCGTCAACGGCAAGGCGGTCAACACCTGCCTCATGCCTGCCGGCCAGCTCGACGGCACGACCGTCATCACCACTGAAGGTTTGGGAACGGAGGAGAATCCGCATCCGCTCCAGTCCGCCTTTGTCAAACACAACGCCATTCAGTGCGGCTATTGTTCGCCCGGCTTTATGATGAACGCGAAGGCGCTCCTCGATGAAAAGCCCGAACCGACCCGCGAGGAGGTCTCGAAGGCCCTCGCCGGCAACGTCTGCCGCTGCACCGGCTACCAGCAGATCGTCGACGCGGTCATGGACGCGGCCGAAACAATGCGGGAAGGAGCCGGCTCATGATCGATGTCATGAATTTCCACCAGCCCGACCGCTCCGCCATCGACTATGTCCGCCCGACCACGGTCGAAGAGGCGGTCGCGATGCTGACCAAGGAAGGCGCTGAAATCGTCGCCGGCGGCACCGATCTCATGATCGACATCCGTGGCGGCTGGTTCACAGGGAACTGCCTCGTCGACGTCAAGCACATCCCCGAGATGCACGGCATCAGCGAGGAAAACGGCGTCATCTCCATCGGGTCGACGACCAGCATCGAGGAACTACGGCAAAGCCCGCTCATTCAGGAAAAGCTCCCCGCCCTCTATAAAGCGACGGAAAAGTTCGCCAGCCTCCAGGTCCGCAACACCGCCACCATTGGCGGCAATGTCGGCCACGCCGCCCCGTGCGGCGACACCCACCCGCCGCTCATTCTCTACGACGGAGATGTCGAAATTGCGTCCACGTCCGGCAGGCGCGTCGTCCCGCTCCGCGAGACCCTGGCCGGACCCAGCAAGTCCGCGCTTAAGCAGGACGAAGTCATGGTCCGCTTCAATCT
The DNA here is from genome assembly GCA_021205245.1 of Planctomycetaceae bacterium. GTDB lineage: Bacteria > Planctomycetota > SZUA-567 > SZUA-567 > SZUA-567 > JAJBSZ01. The sequence continues at coordinate 3,014 of JAJPXZ010000163.1, read as the reverse complement.
GCGGCCCCGCAAGGCCGCGCTCCAGGATTTCCAGAAGATCGGCCGCCGCAAGGATCTCGCCATCTCCCGGGTCAGCCTCGCCATGCTGGTCGACCTCGACGCGTCCGGCGTCATGGACGAGGTGCGGGTCGTCCTCGGGGCCTGCATGCCCACCACCGGCCGCATGCCTGAGACCGAAGCGATGCTGAAAGGCAACAAGCCGACCTGGAAGCTGTTCCGCGAAGCGGCTGCCCACATGGCGGCGGAGATGATAGCCATCACCGGCAGGCGCAAATCGATCTATTACAAAGAACCGGCAATCCAAGGACTCATGCTCCGGATGTGCATCCCGTTAGTGAAGGGGGCCTCGAAATGACAGCAAAATTCATCGGCACCGACATCACCCACCCCCGTATCTGGGAAAAGGCCATGGGCGACGCCCTCTTCGCCGCCGACCTGGCCCCGGACGACTGCCTGGTCCTGAAGGCGCTTCGGGCTGGCAGGCACCATGCCGAAATCGTTTCCATCGACTACTCGGAAGCGGAAAAACTCCCTGGCGTGGTCCGCATTTTCACCGCGAAGGACATCCCCGGCCGCAACGCCACCGGCATCATCAACAAGGACTGGCCGGTCTTGGCCGATGGCAAGATTCGCTCCATGGCCGACGCTGTCGCCCTGGTCGCGGCCGAGACCGAAACAGCCGCCCAGGCGGCGCTCCGCGCCATCAAGGTCGAGTACAAGGACCTCCCGGCCATCCTCAACCCCTTCGCCGCCCTGAAGGAAGACGCCCCCAAGATTCACGAAGGCGGCAACCTCCTCTTCACCCGTGTCGTCAAGCGGGGCGACGCCGACGCCGCCTTTGCCACGGCGGCGAACATTATTGAGCGCGAATACAAAACCCCGGCTATCGAGCACTGTTATATGGAGCCTGACGCTGGTTATGGCTATGTCGACGAAGACGGCGCGCTCGCCATCGTCGTCTGCACCCAGAACCCGCATTTCGATCTGGGCGAAGTCTGCGCCGTCCTCGATTTGCCCGAGGACAAGGTGCGCATTATCCAGGCTGTCACCGGCGGCGGCTTCGGTTCCAAGCTGGACATCACCGTCCAGGGCTATATCGGCCTGGCCCTTTACCACCTCAAGCGGCCTGTTCGCTACTTCTACAATAAGGAAGAAGCACTCCTCGCCACCGGCAAGCGTCACCCAATGTGGATCAAAATCAAAACCGGCGTCGACAAGGAAGGCAAGCTCGTCGCCTGCCACGCCCACATCACCGGCGACGGCGGCGCGTACGGCTCCTACGGCATCGCCGTGGCGACCCGCGCGGCAGTCCATGCCACCGGCCCCTACGAGTGCCCGAATGTCGACATCACCGCGCTCGAGGTCTATACAAACAATCTCTTCGCCTGCGCCATGCGCGGCTTTGGCACACCACAGGTCGCCTTCGCCTACGAGAGTCAGATGGATCTCCACGCCCAGGCCCTTGGCCTCGACCCGATTGAGATCCGGCTCCGGAACGCCTTGCGCCCCGGCGCGCACACCGCCACCGGCCAATTGATGCAAGCCAGTTGCGGCCTCCCGAACTGCCTTGAGGCGGTCAAACCCTACTACCACGATGCGGTGTCGAAGTGGGTCAAGGAAGAGCCGTCCTCGCCGACCCGTCGTCGCGGAGCGGGCGTGGGCGCGATGTGGTACGGCTGCGGCAATACCGGCGCGGCCAATCCCGCCACCGCCCAGGTCGAGGTGGACGAAAACGGCATCGTCACGCTGTTCACCGGCTGCGCCGATATCGGCCAGGGCTCGTCTATCGTGTTGCTGCAATTGGCGGGCGAAGTGCTCGGGCTGCATCCATCCAAGTTCAAGCTGGTCTGCGCCGACACCAAGTACACCACGAACGCCGGCGCGTCGTCAGCCAGCCGCCAAACCTATATTTCCGGCAACGCCGTCGTCATCGCCACGACCGAAATGGCCGAAGCGCTGAAAAAGGCCGCCGCCGCTATCCTCGCGGTCGACGCCGAAACGCTGGAGCTTGAGGACGGCATCATTAAGGTCAAAGACGACGCATCCCAGAAGGTATCGTTCGGCGACGCGGCGAAGCATATCGCCCATTCGGGCGAAAAACTTCGCTGGGAAGGCTTCTTCGACCCCGACACCACCCCCCTCGCGGCCGAGGACGGCCAAGGCGTCCCTTACGGCACCTACGCCTTCGCCTGCCAGATGGCGATGGTGGAGGTGGACGTCCTGACCGGCGAAGTCGATGTCATCAAGATTGTCGCCGCCCACGATGTCGGCCGAGGCGTATCGCCGGCGAACTTGGTCGGCCAGATTGGCGGCGGCATCGGCATTGGCCAGGGCTTTGCCTTGACCGAGGAATTCGAAACCGGCGTCACCGAGTCCCTGACCGACTACCACATCGCCACCGTCATGGACATGCCGGAGATTGTGCCGATCATCGTTGAGGATCACGAGCCGTCCGGCCCGTTTGGCGCAAAGGGTATTGGTGAACCGGCACTGGTCCCGACCGCGCCCGCCATCCTGAACGCCATCGAAATGGCCTTGGGAGAACGCATCTACGAGCTCCCCGCCAACCTTGAACGCGTCCTCGACGCCAGCCGCAAGGCCGGCTGGCCCGACAAGCTGGAGTTTTAGGAATCAGGCAACAAAGCCACACAATACGTCGCGCCGCCAGATAAATTCTGGCGGCGCGCTTTTCATGTTTGGCCTTTTTTTCGTACCGGTGATTGCATCATATACCGTTAGTAAGTCCATTCCGCTTCTCCCACTCGTCACCCCGGCGTGAAAAACATCCACCAGCGAGAAATACGGGCGGTTCGGCCGGGGTCCACGCCCCGAACAGCCATTGCAGAATTCATGCCAACCATTTGAGTTCGGTGTCATCGCCGTCTACCCCGTGAACCCCGGCCCGAACCGCCCAGAGAATAACGGTGGATGTCTGTGGTTATAACTTTCGTTCCTCTCTTGATCCGTCCGCTTGTATATTGATTTTATACCCTCTTTGACATCACAATATCGCT
>JAJPXZ010000171.1 GCA_021205245.1 Planctomycetaceae bacterium | reverse complement strand
GAGCATCGCTACAACTGCCTTGGACTGGCAGGCATAGCTACTTCTGGCACGCACCATGAAGCTGATCGCCACCGGATCCACGGACACGGCGGCCCAGGCCATCGCCGAGATGACCCAATGGGGCATACCGCGCAGTTCCGGCGGCGCGTCCGGCGGCGGCACGGTGTATGTACGGCAGCAGTCGTTCGACAGCAAGGTTGGCTCGGTGGGGATGGATGTGTCGAAGTACGGGCGCACCCACTTTATTGAACACAACCCCTATGACACCGAGGTGTTTGTCCGAAGCATGACCCACTACTACGACGTCGTCGCCCACGAACTCGCCTCCGCCTACTTCGACGCCCGCAAAAAGGCGATCAAGGAAGCGGAAGACCGCGCCAAGGCGAAGGCGAAACAGGACAACATCGACCAGCAGCGCGCTATGCAACGCCTCGCCGCCCTGATGGAACGGGATTCGCGCATCCCGGATCATGAGTCCAGCATCCATCCCGAAGGCTACTGGGATCAGGCGTTCCCCGACAAGCGTGCCGTTATTGCCGCCAACGGGCAGGACAAACGCATTCTCTCGTGGCGTCCGCAGGGCCAGGCGGGCCGTATGCCCACCCCGGCGGAAAAAGCGGCCCGCGACATGCTGATTCCCGAGAACGAACGGGGCAGGGGCTTGGAAGGCTACTCCGCCATGGTGGATACCTCCTTCCCCGACGCCGACTCGGTGATGGAAGGCAACCTCGGCAACAACCGCGACCGGAGCTGGCGACCGGATTATTACCTCCACGCCAACCCGGACAAAGCTGCGCCGCTCTATGGGCAGGATCAATATATCGGCAATCGGTAACTGGTAGACAACCAGCGGTGAAGTACGAAAAATCCGCCTCTTCGGGGCGGATTTTTTTGGTATGTATCGCAATTGATCAGGTGATTTTCTGTAATGGATGTGTGGGGCGTGGACCCCGGCCGAACCGCCCGTTCATTTCGCTGATGGATGTTTACCACGCCGGGGTGACGAGTGGGGGAGTGCGTGGCCTTTCTGGTAGAACAGAGGGTCTCTTTGTCACACCCGTCGCGCTCACCTCTATCGTCACCCCGGCGTGCGGACCTCCACCAGCGCGAAAAACGGGCGGTTCGGCCGGGGTCCACGGGGCTAAACAGAGATAGCACCAAACTCAATCGGATTGACTAACATCATGACACGATAAAATCGAAAATCCTGTCTAGGTTCCGCTGTTCCGGGGCCAGAAAACGGTTCGCCAGCGGCGGCGGCGAAAGCCGGGGGTAACTGTAACGGGGATCCTCGGGCGGCCAGTCGGCAGGCCAATCGGGCTTCAGCTCGGGGACGCGGAACACGCGGACCTCGTGGTCGCGGGCCGGAATGCCCCGGAGCGCCCGGCTGCCGTCATCCAAATCGACGCTCTCGGCCGAGACCCACGACGACGCTACGAACGACTCGTACCGGCGCACGCCCGGCTGCTTGTTCCTGGCGATGCGCATCATGTCTTCGACTAGCTCGCGCATGTTGTCCTGGTCGCGGGCGTGGACCATGTCGGCCTTGGAGGCGACAAAGCCGACCTTGTCGACGTGGGTGGTAAAGAACCCCGACGGGATGATGTTGCCGGCCAATGTTTCGATCAGGTGATTAGTGTCGTTGAAACGGCCGACGCCGCCGGAAAGGATGCCAGGCACGTCGATAAGCACCAGGAGCGTGTCGCACCCGTTGATGGCGTCGAAGAGGGGCGAGACGACGGTTTCGCGGTAGCGGTGGTAATACTCGGCGAAACGCGCGGCCAAACCCGCGTTGGCCTCGCGGAACCCCCGTGGCAGAGGCGAGAACTCGGCGCCCGGCAGGCCGGAGTAGCGGTGCTTGCCGCCGGTCTCGACATCGTCCAGTGAAAACACGCCGTCGCCGGCAGTCCCGAGCATAAAGGTGGACGGGGTGATCATCTGGTTTTTGTTATGGACCATGCGGGCCAGGCAACGTTTGTAGGTGTCAGTCACTTCAACGTCGACGGGAGGGACCGGCTTGGCCAGAAGATCGTGATACTCCCGCATCAGGTCGCGCAGGCGGTCGTAGGAATCCCACAGGGACAGAAGGTCGTCCGACCAGTCTTCATAGGAGTGATGCCGCGCGATCAGCGCGTCGGACAAGCGTTCGCCGGGGAAATCGAGAATGTCCCATTCCACCCGCTCGCCAAGCCACGCGCCGTTTCGGACTGTGTTCCAAAGGCGTCCGGCCATGCCCAGGCGGGAGTAGTCGAACGAGCAGCGGTAATTGTAGATGTCACGCGTCTTTTCCGGCCAGCCGACGTTCTGCCCTTCCATCAGCCGCGCCCGCAACTGCGTTCGCGGCAGCGGTTCGAAATCGCCTCGAACCGGCAGTTCGCGGAAAGCGCCGATGCGAGCGTGGTGGGCGATGTGGAAACGGTCGGGATCAAAGTGTTCCAGGTGTTGCAGGAGCGATAACAGAAATACCGTCTTGCCTGAACCGGCGAGACCAGTGAGGGCGATCCTGCGTTCATTAGCCAGCCACCTCATGGCGCCCTTTCCTGATTTTTACCCGGCCGCACCCGCACACCTTTAACCTTGAGATACACCACCACCACCCCGACGGCAAGGGCAAGCACCCACATGGTGGCGGATTGCATGTACTGATGCAGGAGGTCCTGGTTGCGCCCCACCAGCCAGCCGATAACAGTCAGCACCGTGACCCACAGTCCCGCGCCCAGGCCGGTGTAGAGGCAGAATTTCCCAAGCGGCATGCGGCAGAGTCCGGCCGGGAGGCTGATCAATTGGCGAATCACCGGAATCAACCTGCCGATAAAGGTGGTGATTTCGCCGTGTTGGGCAAAGTATCGTTCGGTGCGTTCGAGATGTTCCGGTTTCAGGAAGAAGTATTTTCCATAGCGCTCGAGAAACGGCCGCCCCAGCCATCGGGCGAGGAAATAATTGAACAGCGCGCCCGCCAGACTGCCGCCCACGCCGCAGGCGATGACCGCCACCCAGGTCATTTGGCCCTCGTGAATGAGGTAGCCGGCGGGGGGCATAACCAGTTCACTGGGGAACGGGACCAACGACGACTCCACCGCCATCAGGAAGACAATGCCGGGATACCCCAAAACCATGACCGTCTCGGCCAGCCACACGCAGAAGACCGTGGTCCAGGTGGTGAGGAAAGCCACAACAGCCGCCGTCTGTTCCCGTAACCAGTCCATTAATCCCAGCCCTTTCCGGGTGCGCGCACCGACCATTCGCCCAAGCGGCCGACGAGTTCATGGGGCAGACCCTGGGCGGCGATTTCGCCGTTCGCCACCACCACCAGCCGGTCGGCAATATCGAACACGGGTTCGAGTTCATGGGTGGAGATGACTTGATGCAACCCTTCCTCGCGGTTTTCCCTGATCAGGCGGCGGAGTTCCCGAGCTGCGGGGAAATCGAGTCCGGCAAAGGGTTCGTCCAGGAGCAGGCATCTGGGGCCTGCCAGCATGGCGTGGAGGAGACACAGTTTTCGTTTTTGCCCATACGACAACATGCCGACGGGTTGCCGCCACATGCTGTCCAGATCCAGGCGGCGGCGCAAAACCGTTGCGGCGAGATCGAATCGCCCCCCCAGTCCCGAAGCCGGTTTACCGAGAAGAACGTCTTCCGCCACGGTTGCGCCGAGGATCTGCGGATCGGCGTCCTGCATGACCATTCGGGTGGCTTGGCGAAGATCGGCGGGAGAGAGGGATGTTCCGTCTTCGTCCACGATACGGCCCGACCCTGGCTCGAGCAGGCCGGCCAAGACGCGGAGCAGGGTGGTTTTTCCGCCCGCATTGGGGCCGACGATAACGGTTATTCCTCCGGCCAGCTCCGCAGATGCATTTCGCAGGGCGGGTTTTCCTCCCGGATAGGCGTACTCGATATTCTCGATTTTCAGCATATATATGGTATGGTCCTTACCTGGTTTTCAAGAAGGGGGTTATTGTAGCGATGCACCGTTTTGCGCGCAATGATCTCCGGTATGCCAGGGGAGCAAAAGCGTTCGCCGCGCGAGGAAGCGCTGGAAACGGACGATGGAATCCACTATAACTGCCCGCTTCGATTCTAAAGGAGTGATGATGACCGATTCCCCTCGCTGGTTGCTGGCTTTGGAAAGTTCGACCCCGCACGGCGGCGCGGCCCTGTTGCATAACGGCAAACCAGCCGTCGCGATGCTGCTTGAAGAAGGCCTCCGCCACGGCCGCGAACTCCTCGCCGCCGCCGAGGAAATCATGAAGTCGCAAAGCCTAAAGGCAACCGACCTGTGCGGCGTTGCCGTGTCCATCGGACCCGGATCCTATACAGGCATACGGGTCGGGGTCATGGCGGCGAAGGCGCTGGCCTATGGCGCAGGCATTCGCTTAGCCGCTGTTTCCTCCCTTGCCGCTCTGGCCGAATCGACCCGCGTGTCCGGCAAAGCAGCCACGGGCGACAGGGTCATGGTTCTCCAGGACGCCCGCCGTGACGAAGTCTATGCCGGGCTGTATCGTCTCGACGACAATGCCGCTGTGCCGATTGTCGCCGACGCGGCCATTACCCCCGAGGAAGCCGCCAGCCGGCTTCGTCTTTACTCGGAGGAGGGGGAGGGGAGATTGGTCCTGGCCGGGTCCGGATTCCACACCTATGCCACGACCCTCGGGAACCCGGAGGCGGCAGCCGGCCGGGTCAATCCGGAAGCGGTCGGCATTCTTGGCTGGCGGCAGATTCTGCTGGAAGAATATGCCGATCCGCTGCAACTCCAGCCTGTCTACCTTCGCCGGGACGAAGGAGCGGACTGGCGGCACGACCATCTTATTCAAACCGGCAAATAAATATCGTCGGAATCCAGTCTCGTCATGCCCGCCGATGGAAACGTCGGCGGGCTATCTTTTTGTGGCGATATTTCGAAAAAGGCACCAGTTCCACGGCGGAATGGCCGATAAAAAAAGGGCGTCCCGTTTTATCCTCCCAACGGCCTGGGAGGCGGGTGGCAATGGAGTTGCTGATTACGACCATTAAGTAACGAATCGAGCAACATCAGGGCGGACGACGCCTTTGCCACGAAACGGAGAACGATCATGGGAATGATGCAAAGCCTTTGGACTGGCCGGTCCGGTCTTGTCGCCCACCAAAGGGGCCTGGACGCGACGTCCAATAATCTCGCCAACGTCAATACCGCCGGGTATAAATCCACCACATACATGTTTACCGACCTGATGAAAAAAAGCATCAGCGGCGCGCTTCCCGCCGACGGCGACAAGGGATCGACCAATCCGAAAACCCTCGGGCTGGGCGTGACCACCGGAGCCAATGTCCACAATTTTACCCAAGGCGATCCCGAGATCAGCAACAACCCGCTCCACTGCATGATTAGGGGTAACGGGTTTTTCCTGGTCGGGACCAGTGGCGGTACGGCCCTGACCCGTAAGGGCGACTTCAACCTTGATCCGGGCCTAGGCTCCGGCCAGCGCGGCCTGCTCCTGGACGGCCTGCCAGTGCAGGGCTGGAATGCCAACGCCAACGGCGTCATTAATCCCAGCGGTACGACGGAAAACATCATGCTGCCCCAAGTGGGCGATGTCATGCCTGGGCAGACTACCGAAAACGTCACGCTCACCGGCGTGCTGCCCACCGACACCACGACAAACAACTTCGCCGGACTCCCGACCAGCGAGATGGAGCTGAAGGGCAACCTGTCGGCTGACGGCCAGTCCCTGAATACCAAAATTTACGCCCCAGTCACCCAAACGGACGCCGACGGCAACCGCGTCTCGAACGGCGACATTCAGGAAATCCCAGTGCGGATCGATTTCTCCGGCCCCACCCTTTCCGCCGACGGCACCACCAACCAGTGGACCTGGACCATGACTACGGTGGACTACCCGACTCCGGGCGACAGCGTGCAGATTTACCCGGCCGCGGGCGATCCCAATTTCACCCAGGGTGCGCTGAATTTCCATGCCACAGCCGGCAACAACGGACGCTTTGGCGTAGGGCAGCCGGTCTCGACCGAAATCAACGCCGGTGCATCGACCGTCAATACCACGTCCCCGGACGGCACTGTCACCTCCTTCCGGCTGGATGATTTTGAACTCGACGTGGAGAAGCTCACCAATATGGCGGATGCGCCCGGCGGCGATGCCCTTGAAACCTGGTTCGTGAACGGCAACCCCACCGGCACCATGGTCCGCACCTACGATACCTTCGATGAATTCACCGCCTGGAGCGGTGGTACCGGCACCCCGGTGACCGCCGGACGCGAGGTGGGCGTCCGCCGCAATGCGGTCATCCTCGAGCGGGGCGAATCGGACAACACCGGCACCAACTGGAGCTGGAAATCAAGTATCGGCGATGCCGAAGGCACGCTGCGGTTCGACACTCGCGGCGATTTGATATCGAGCAATCAGACCGGCGGCCCCATCCAGTACGAGTTTGACGGTTTGGTCTACGCCGCCACCGAACCCTCTCTTACCATGGCCGCGCAGGACGGATTCCCGGACGGGGAGCTTGAGACGTGGAGAATTGATGACAACGGCGTGATTCATGGCAATTACAGCAACCAGCAGAACGTGGCGCTGGCGCAACTCGCCATCGGCACTGTCCCGAACGTCCACGGCATGAACGGGACGTCCGGAACCTTGTTTTACCCCAATTCAGCGTCTGGTCAGTTGGCTATCGGCGTCGCGAACGACAGCAGCGACGGTGTGCCTTCGCTTGGCCTCGGGTCTGTCCTGTCCAACGCGGTGGAGTCCTCGAACGTGGAGATAGGGCGGGAATTCACCACTCTCATTTCCATCAATCGCGGCTTCCAGTTCAACTCGCGCATCGTCACCACCGCCGACGAAATGCTGCAAACCGCGTTGCAACTCAAGCGGTAATATACCAAGGGGTAGGGTGATATCGTGTGCACGGCGGGCGGCCTTTCGGGGCCGCCCGCCAGACATTTTGCTTTTGTCCTTGACTGTCACTTCGGGCAAAGTTACCATGAACGATATTATTGAGGGGATTTTTTCGCTCCACACCGGGGATCTGTTTGGCAGAACGGTTCCGTGGCGTCATTGTCTAACGGTAATAACCGAATGCCGTTGGTAAATGGCGGTTCCTCAATATCGACATAAAGTATTATACAGCAAATACAAAAGTGAATAGCAGGATCTGCATCGACGCAGTTGTTGCGAGTATCAGGGTAATTTGAGAAAGGACCCCTCATGGCACGCATGAAAGCACCATTCGACGGCAATCAGGCCGCCGCCGAAGTGGCACACGCCGTAAACGAAGTATGCGCCATTTATCCCATCACCCCGTCGTCCAACCTTGGCGAAATTTGCGACTACAAGTCCAGCCAGGGCGAGACGAACATCTGGGGCAATGTCCCCATCGTGTCCGAGCTGCAGTCCGAAGGCGGTGCTTCCGGCGCTGTCCACGGTTCGCTTGCCGCCGGCGCGATGACCTCCACCTTCACCGCGTCCCAGGGTCTCCTCTTGATGATCCCCAACATGTACAAGATCGCCGGCGAACTCACGCCGACGACCTTCTACGTGACCGCCCGTACCGTGGCAGCGCACGCCCTCTCCATCTTCGGCGACCACTCCGACGTCATGGCCTGCCGCCAGACCGGCTGGGCGATGATGGCCGGCGTCAATGTCCAGGAAGCCCATGACCTGGCCCTGATCTGCCAGGCCGCGACCCTCAAGTCCCGCATTCCCTTCCTGTCCTTCTACGACGGCTTCCGCACGTCGCACGAGATCCAGAAGATCGAACTGCTGACCAAGGACGACATGCGCTCGATGATCGACGACTCGCTCATCCGCGAAGCCCGCACCCGCGCCCTCTCCCCGGACAAACCGTGCATCAAGGGGACCGCGCAGAACCCGGACGTGTTCTTCCAGAGCCGCGAAGCCTGCAATACCTACTATGACAAGTGCGCCGACATCGTCGAAGAGCAGATGAACATCTTCGGCAAGATGACCGGCCGCCAGTACAAGCTGTTCGACTACTACGGCGCGCCCGACGCCGAACGCGTGATTATCGTCATGGGCTCCGCCGCCGACGCGACCCAGGAAATGGTCGACTACCTGAACGCCAAGGGCGAGAAGGTCGGCGTCGTCTCAGTCCACCTCTACCGTCCCTTCTCGATCAAGCATTTCCTCGCCGCCCTGCCGATCAAGACCGTCAAGGCCTTCGCCGTCCTGGACCGCACCAAGGAACCCGGTTCCCTCGGCGAACCCATGTACGAGGACGTCCGCACCGCCTTCGGCGAAGCCATGCAGGACAACAAGGATCTCTTCGGCGGCCGCTGGCCGACCGTCATCGGCGGCCGCTACGGCCTGTCGTGCAAGGAATACACCCCCGCCATGGCGAAGGCCGTGTTCGACGAACTGAAGAAGGACAAGCCGAAGAACCACTTCACCATCGGCATCCACGACGACGTCACCAACACCAGCCTTGAGTGGGACGAATCCCTGGACATCGAGTCGGACGACGTCCGTCGCTGCCTGTTCTACGGCCTCGGTTCCGACGGCACCGTCGGCGCGAACAAGAACTCCATCAAGATCATCGCCGACCACACCGACAACTACGCCCAGGGCTACTTCGTCTACGACTCCAAAAAGGCCGGCGCGATTACCACCTCGCACCTCCGCTTCGGCCCCCGGCCCATCAAGTCGACCTATCTCATCCACTCGGCCAACTTCATCGCCTGCCACCAGTGGTCGTTCCTTGAAAAGTACGACATGCTGAAGGATCTGAAGGAAGGCGGCGTCTTCCTCCTGAACTCCATCTACGGTCCGGACGAAGTGTGGGACAAGCTGCCGAAGGAAGTGCAGCAGCGCATCCTCGACAAGAAGGCCAAGTTCTACGTCATCGACGCCTACGAAGTCGCGCAGAAGGCCGGCATGGGTGGCCGTATCAACACCATCATGCAGACCTGCTTCTTCAACATCGCCGACGTCATCCCCGCCGACAAGGCGATTGAATACATCAAGACCGCCATCAAGAAGACCTACTCCAAGGCCGGCGATGCGGTTGTCGAAAAGAACAACGCCGCCGTCGACCAGGCGCTGGCGCACCTGAACGAGGTCGAGTACGAAGGCAAGACCGCGAACGGCAAGCCGATGCCGCCCATCGTCTCGGGTGAAGCGCCGCAGTTCGTCCTCGACACCCTGTCGAAGATCATGGTCAACGAAGGCGACGCACTGCCCGTCTCCAAGCTCCCCATTGACGGCACCTTCCCCACCGGCACCACCCAGTGGGAGAAGCGCAACATCGCCCTGCAGATCCCGGCTTGGGAAAAGGATATCTGCATCCAGTGCGGCAAGTGCTCGGCGGTCTGCCCGCACGCCAGCATCCGCATGAAAATCTACGACCCCAAGGCCGCCGAAGGCGCTCCCGCGACCTTCAAGACCGTCGCCGCGCGCGGCAAGCAGGTTGAAGGCAAGAACTTCACCCTGCAGGTCTACCCCGAGGACTGCGCCGGCTGCGGCGCGTGCGTCGCCACCTGCCCGGCCAAGGACAAGGAAAACCCGGAGAAGAAGGCTATCAACATGGCTCCCCAGCCGCCTCTCCGCGATTCCGAACGCGAAAACCTCGCCTTCTTCGAAAAGCTCCCGTACACCGAAGACGGTCTCTTCGCCCTCAACACCATCAAGGGCTCGCAGCTGCGTCAGCCGCTGTTCGAGTTCTCGGGCGCGTGCGCGGGCTGCGGCGAGACCCCGTACATCAAGCTGGTGACCCAGCTCTTCGGCGACCGGATGCTCGTCGCCAACGCCACCGGCTGCTCGTCGATCTACGGCGGCAACCTGCCCACCACCCCGTACACCACGAACTGCGACGGGCGCGGGCCGGCCTGGGCCAACAGCCTGTTCGAAGACAACGCCGAGTTCGGCTTCGGCATGCGCCTCGCGGCCGACAAGTTCATGTCCGCCGCCATGCAGCAGATCAGCGAAATGGCCGAAAAGGGCTGCCTGAAGGACAAGGCCGACCTGGTCAAGCAGATCATCGAGGCCAAGCAGGTCACCCAGGAAGACGTCGAAGCTCAGCGCGCACGCGTCGCCGAACTCCGCAAGGCGCTGGACGCCTGCGGCTCGAACGAAGCCAAGAACACCGCCGCCATCGCCGACTACCTGGTCAAGAAATCGGTGTGGATTGTCGGCGGCGACGGCTGGGCCTATGACATCGGCTACGGCGGGTTGGACCACGTTCTCGCCTCCGGCAAGAACGTCAACGTCCTCGTCCTCGACACAGAAGTCTACTCCAACACCGGCGGCCAGGCCTCCAAGTCGACCCCGCTGGGCGCTGTCGCCCGCTTCGCCGAAGGCGGCAAGGCGACCGGCAAGAAGGACCTCGGCATGATCGCGATGACCTACGGCAACATTTATGTCGCCAAGGTCGCCATGGGTGCGAACGACGCCCAGGTCGTCAAGGCCTTCCAGGAAGCTGAAGCGTACGACGGGCCGTCCCTCATCATCGCCTACTCGCACTGCATCGCGCACGGCATCCGCGGCATGGCCGACGGTTTGGGTCTGGGCTTTGCCGAGCAGAAGAAGGCGGTCGAGTCCGGCCACTTCCCGCTCTACCGCTTCAACCCGGACAACATCAAGGAAGGCAAGAACCCGCTCCAACTCGACTCCAAGGCGCCCACCATGGCGTACAAGGATTGGGCTATGGGCGAGACCCGCTTCCAGACTCTCGCGAAGCGCGACCCTGCCATGGCGGATAAGTACGCCACCCAGGCTGCGTGGGAAGAGAGCCTGCGTTGGAAGATTTACGAACAGATGTCGAAGATGGATTTTAGTTCGTAAAGACAACTGATTCACAGATGCTTTAGTGGCCGCGCCCAAAAGGGCGCGGCCTTTTTTATGTAACCTCCAGTAAAATCGGGATACTATGTGCTCGCGACATATGCGCACGCATAAAATTCTGCGTGAGTTCGAAGCCCTCTACCACGAAGGTGAACAGTCATCTTGCGAGTGGCAGAGTCGAAGTACGTCAGATAAATTTATTATCGAGGTTATCTCGCCGGAGGATCCGGCGGGACGGTGTGAAAGGAGGAACATGGCCACCATTAAGACCAAGAGCCGCAGCCTGGCCTTCCCTTCTGATGTGACCCGACTGGCAGAGATTATGCCTGCATCCATGCACGGGAAGGGAAAGGGATTAATTCACGGTGAGGCAATACGCCGGGGGGGTGTTGGCCGTCATGAGAAGATGCGCCATACCCCGGGGAGGTCTCCTGTCAAAGAAGCGGCGAGTGCGGAAATGGGCAGTAAGCCACTCACCATCAAATCAATTAAGAAGGTCGCCAAAGCCGAGCGGCGACAGATGAAAGAGGCGGCTGCCCATCGGTATATGGAGCGCGTTGAGCAGGCGCGTAAGAGTTATATGCGAAACGCCGCCAAATCCCGAGACGCTTATGAAAAGGCCAAGGAAGACGCACGCGAAGAGATGGAACAACTGGTAACGCACGCAAAGGATAAGTATCAGTTTACTGTCGATATGGCTCGTGATATGAGCGAAGACAACGACAGCCAAACGAGAAATAAGGATGACGATATGTCGTTGCGTGTCCGCCGTGATGCCCAGGATTCGTCGGTGGAAGAAGAATTCCGCCAGGCGGTTTTGGGAGGATAATGGAAAGCTTTCAGTTATTGTAAGAGTCAAGCCCGTAGTCAAAAAAAAACCGCCTGCCCTCGTAACGGGGCAGGCGGTTTGCATTTTTGGTGTTATGACAGCGTTTAGTCTTCGACCGTGGCCGCGACTTCTTCTGCCGCTTCGGCTGCGACATCTTCGGTCTCTTCCTCTGTCGCTTTCGGTTCGATGACGGGGGGCTGGCGGTTCTGGAGCAATTCCATCAGCTCGTTCATCAGGTTGCGGCTTTGTTCGAGCCGGAACGACATGCCGGAGGACGACTGCTGGAAGCTGGACATATTCATGCCCATGCCCAGGAAGTTCTGGCTCAGGTCGGCCATATTGCCGCCGGAGGCGCCAAGCATGGCGGAAATCTGCGCCGAGAACTGGCTCTGCATCATGAAGCCTTGGCCGCTGGCGCTGTCGTTGTTCCAGGAGCCGCTGAAGAAGTCCATGGAGTAGGACATATTCATCGACCAGGGGGTCATGAAGTTGTATTTGCCGTTGTTGGCGGTAGGGGTGGTCTCGGCGGCTTCCCCGGCCGCGGCTTCCTCTTCGGCGACAGGTTCTTCGGCCTTCGGTTCAGTGCCAACGCCGAAGAACTTGTTGATCATTTCGTCAATCTTGTCCTTTAGCGATGTCTGCAATTCCTGCGACATGAACTTATCGCCGCTGGCGTTGTCGACCTGGCCGTAGGAGAAGGTGGAGATGTTGACCGAAATCGAAATCGAGCGAATCGAGGACGTGCCGGTGGGCGGCTGGATTTTGCTGGTCGCGTCCATGAAGCTGGAAATCGCCTTTTCGACCAGTTGCGCGAAGCGGTCGCTCGCGGTCATCTCGGCGAGTGCGGACTCGTCTACCTCAACCGTGTCCTTGGTTTCTTCGGCTGCTTCCTCGGCTGCGGCGCCTTCGCTTGCGGCGGCGGGCTTGCCATTAAAGGATACGCTCGGAAAGCGTTCGCCCAGCTTGTCGAGAATCGCGTCCAAGCCGCTCTGGGCGCCACCACGGATGGATTCGAACAATTTCGAGAATGCGTCGCCGCCTTCTCCGGTGCCGCTGGTGGTCTGGCTGGTCGAAAATTCCCACTTGGCCGAGGCCGAAAGAATGCTGTTGCTGTACATGTCGCTCTCCCTTTTTATGCGCACAATCAATTATCCAGTGAATGAATGACTACGCTGGGGAGTAAATGCAAGCGGCTGGCCAATAGCTGAATCGTTGCTGGGATTTTTTCCAGAACTCGGCGGTTTAGGTGGGAAACTTTAGGGAAAATTCAGGCTTTACAAAAAAATATTCCCTCAAGTTTTTCGATAAAACAGCCGAGACAAATCGCACACACCCCCCGCAGGTGGCAGGAATCGCCGGAAGGTTCTGCCGTCTATGCGTCTGAAGAAAAAAATCACGATTCATACTTGCAACCATGCGCTCTCGGTATTATAACCGTCGGAATAACTCCAGACCTCATAGATGTATTACGGACGGCGCGGCGTAGCGCCCCCTATTGTCCCACTATGGAGTATAGAGGATTCTTCCATGAGCGGCCTCACCATCCTGCTGATTGCCTTTGTCGCCTTCGTGCTCGCGTACCTTATCTATGGCCGTTGGCTCGCCAAAAAGTGGGGCATCGACCCCAAGGCCGCCACACCGGCCCACACCATGGGTGACGGCGTGGATTATGTCCCGGCCAAACGCTCGGTCGTGTTCGGCCACCAGTTCGCCTCCATCGCCGGAGCCGGACCAATCAACGGTCCCATTATCGCCGCCATGTTCGGCTGGTTGCCGGTGCTGTTGTGGATTATCTTCGGCGGCATCTTTTTCGGCGCGGTGCAGGACTTCGCCGCCCTCTACGCGTCGGTGAAGAACAAGGGCAAGACCATCGGCTATATCATCGAGCTGTATATCGGCAAGACCGGCAAGCGCTTGTTCCTGGTCTTTGTCTGGCTCTTTTCGATTCTGGTCGTGGCCGCCTTCGCCGACATCGTCGCCGTTACCTTCAACGGCTTCACCGCCGATGGCGCGCTCGTCAAGGCGAACGCCTCGGTTGCCACCACCTCCATCCTGTTCATCATCGCGGCGGTTATCCTTGGCGTTTTCCTCAACCGGTTCAAGCCGAGCGGCTATGTTTCGGGCGTGGTGGCGGTGGTGATGCTCGTCGTGTGCATCGCCCTGGGAATGAACTTTCCGTACTACATGGCGAAAATGCCGTGGCTGTATTTTGTCTTCATCTACATCTTTATCGCCTCGGTGACGCCGGTGTGGGCGCTTCTGCAACCGCGCGACTACCTGAACTCGTTCCTTCTCGTCATCATGATTGTCGCCGCCTTCGCAGGCGTGGTGTATGCCAATCCGACAATGCAGATCGCCAGCTTCACCGGTTTTGAGGTGAAGGGCAACTACATGTTCCCCATCCTCTTCGTCACCGTCGCCTGCGGTGCGGTCTCGGGCTTCCACTCGTTGGTGTCGTCCGGCACCAGTTCCAAGCAGATCGACAACGAACGCGACATCCTGCCGATATCCTTCGGCGGCATGTTGCTTGAATGCCTGCTGGCGGTCATCGCCCTGGTCGCGGTCGGCTCGATGGCGGTTGGGGGCGTCCTGCCCACCGGATCGCCGCCGGTCATCTTCGCCACCGCTATCGCCAATTTCCTCTCCGGCATGGGGCTGCCCCGTGAACTCGTCTTTACCGTCATCACCCTGGCCGTGTCCGCCTTCGCCCTGACCTCACTCGACTCGGTGGCGCGGGTTGGGCGTCTCGCGTTCCAGGAGATGTTCCTCGATTCCGACGGCAGCAAACCCGGTCCGATCGCCGCGTTCTTCGCCAACCGCTACGTCGCGACCTTCTTCACCCTCTTGGTCGGGTATCTGCTCGCGTTGCGCGGTTATGCCGATATCTGGCCGTTGTTCGGATCCGCGAACCAGCTCCTGGCCGCCCTCGCGCTTATCGCTTGCGCGCTGTTCCTGAAGCGCACCAACCGCGAAGGCTGGATGCTGTATGTGCCGATGGTGCTGATGCTCCTGGTCACCTTCGCCGCCCTCGGCCTCACCATCTACAAGCTGGTGGGCAAGATGGCGGTGGAAGGCGCGTTTAATATCGCCTCCGACGGCCTGCAACTCGTCTTCGCCGTGTTGCTCCTCGGCCTTGGCATCGTGGTGGCGACGGCGTGTATGGCCAAGCTCCGCTCGAAATAAGGGCGCGAAATACTGGACGCTGGCCAGTGCATGGCGCATAATAGCTCTACCCTAAACAAGGGCCATACGGAGAATCCATGGACACATTGCGCGCACTCGAAAACATCCCCGGCTTCAAGGTGGCAACCGTCAAGGCGGACATACGCAACTGGGAGAAGCCGCGTCGCGATCTCGCCATTATCGTGGCCGATGCTCCAGCCACCGCCGCCGGCATGTTTACGCAAAATCAGGTCGCGGCCGCGCCGGTGAAGATCGACAAGAAGCACCTCAAGGCCTCCGACGGCATCGCCCGCGCCATTCTCGTCAACGCCGGCATCGCCAACGCCTGCACCGGCCGCGAGGGAAAACGTATCGCCACCAAGAATGTCGAGCAGATCGCCGACAAGCTGAAGTGTCCGCCCGAACAGGTTCTCGTCGCTTCCACCGGCGTCATCGGCCGGCAGTTGCCGACGGAGAAAATGGCGAACGGCATCAACCAGGCCTTCAAAGATTTGGGCAAGGCCAAGCCGGGCGATTTCGCCAAGGCGATCATGACGACAGACATCAAGCCGAAGGAAGCGTCGCTCGTCCTCGATACCGAGGACGGCATTTTCATCTCCGGCGCGTGCAAGGGTTCCGGCATGATTGCCCCGAATATGGCGACCATGCTGGCCTTCATCCTTACCAACGCGGCGGTATCGCCGAAGGCGCTCCGGGCGGCCCTGAAGGAAACGGCCGATGCCACCTTCAATATGGTCTCGGTCGACGGCGACACCTCGACGAACGACTCGCTGTTTATCATGGCTTCGGGCATGACCGACGCCCCGGCCATCGACAAACCGTCAGGCAAGCGGTACGACAAGTTCCTGGCGGGTTTGTACGAGATTTCGATGTCGTTGTCGCGGCAGATTGCCGCCGACGGCGAAGGCGCGACCAAGCTGGTCAAGGTCCGCGTCGTTAATGCGAAGAAACACAAGGACGCTGTCGCCGCCGCCCGCACCATCGCCGAATCGCCGCTCGTCAAGACGGCGATGTTCGGGAACGATCCGAACTGGGGCAGGATTATGATGGCTCTCGGCCGCAGCGCCGCGACGGTGGAAGAGGACAAGGTATCTGTCAGCCTGTGCGGCAGGCGGATGTTCTCGCAGGGTGCGCCGGTGTTGTT
The DNA here is from genome assembly GCA_021205245.1 of Planctomycetaceae bacterium. GTDB lineage: Bacteria > Planctomycetota > SZUA-567 > SZUA-567 > SZUA-567 > JAJBSZ01. Next base: position 23,209 of record JAJPXZ010000171.1, on the reverse strand, counting down.
CGACGCGGCCGAACTCTCCGGCCTGATGAAGGCGAAGGAAATCGAGCTTGAGGTGGATCTCGGCCTCGGCAAAGGCGAAGCCCTGATGATGACCTGCGACTTCTCGTACGAATACGTGAAGATCAATGCCGATTACACAACGTGACAATTAATGTACATTTTACTACTGCAACGGCGCATAGCAAATTGTCCAATTATTCCATAATTGTTTGATGGGTTATGGATTAGGAATTAGGATAGTCTTCTTACTTTCTCTAAATCTCTCTTGCCGCGCCTCTACCATACCCGTATAAGTGAAAAACGCACTGCCAGGCCAAGAGGGGGCTGGCTATCGAAAGGAAACGCAATGCGTGCACTTATCGCGGAGTTTATCGGGACATTCTGGCTGGTCTTGGGCGGCTGCGGCGCCGCCGTTTTTGCCGCTCAACATATCGGCTTCCACGGCGTGGCGTTGGCCTTTGGGCTGTCAGTCTTAACGATGGCTTTCGCCATCAGCCGTATATCCGGCTGCCATCTCAACCCGGCGGTTACCTGCGGACTGGCGGCTGGCGGCCGCTTCCCCGTGTCGCGCGTCCTCTTTTACATTGTGGCGCAGTGCCTGGGCGCGATAGCGGCGGCAGCGGTGATCTACGTCATTCTGACGAGCAGCTTCGGCACCGGCGCGGTGGGTGGGTTCGCCGCCAACGGCTATGGTGATCTGTCGCCGGACAAATACACCATGCTCTCCGCCCTGGTGTGCGAAATAGTCATGACCTTCATGTTCGTAATGGTCATCATGGGCGCGACCGATGCGCGCGTTCCGGCCGGCTTTGCTCCTATCGCCATCGGCCTGTGCCTGACGTTGGTCCACCTGGTCAGCATCCCCGTGACCAACACGTCGGTCAATCCCGCCCGCAGCCTGAGTCAGGCGCTGTTCGCGGGTGGCCCCTATATCTCTCAGTTGTGGCTGTTCTGGCTGGCGCCCATCGTCGGCGGCGTCCTGGCCGGGATAGTCTACCGCACTGTTTTTGAACAGGACAAATGACACCACTCCGCATCATCATCGGCACGACAGCCAGCGGCAAGGAACGCCTCGCCCTCGCGGTCGCGCAGCGCCTCGGCGGTGAAATCATATCGGTCGATTCCATGAAGGTCTACCGTGGCCTGGATATCGCCACCGCCAAGGCGGGGGCGGAGGAACGCGCCACAGTGCGGCACCATTGCCTCGATCTGGTGGAGCCGACCGAGTCGTTTTCGGCAGCGGATTTCGTCCGCGAGGCCGAAGCGGCCATTGCCGCCATTCGGGCGAGGGGCGCGGTTCCGGTCCTGTCCGGCGGCACGGCTTTCTACTATAAGGCGCTGCTTGAAGGTCTTTTCGACGGTCCCGCCGCCGACCCGGCGCTCCGGGCCGAATTGGAGGCGCGAGCGGCCGAGCAGGGGACCGAGGCTCTGCACAACGATTTGGAAAAGGCCGACCCGGCGGCGGCGGCGAAAATTCACCCGTCCGATCTCCGCCGCATCATCCGCGCTCTCGAGGTGTTGCACTTGACCGGGCAGGGCATCAGCGCCAGCCAGACCCAATGGCGCGAGTTCCACCATCCCGACCGGGAAGTGCGGGCGGCGTCGTTTTTCGCCCAGCCGCGGCATCCTTTTATCATGGTCCGGCTGGTGCGTAGCCGCGACGACATCCATAGCCGCGTGGCAGAGCGAATCCGCCGCATGGCCGGCCTCGGCCTGGAGGAGGAAGCGCGGCGGGTTTGGGAGAACCGGGAGACGATTATGCGGACGCCCCTTCAGGCGGTGGGGTACAAAGAGTTTTTCCCGTACTTCGCGGGGGAATCCACGTGGGACGACGCGGTGGAAAAATTGCGCCTCGGCACCAACCGCCTCGTCCGCAGCCAGGACACCTGGTTCCGCAAATTCCCCGCGCACGAGGTCATCTTTGAGCCAGACACGTCAACCGATAGAGCTGCCGATGACCTGGTCGCGGGAGTGTTCCGGCTGTGACATGCGGTGTAGTCACCCGCTGTGTGTCTGTGTAGGAAATGCCTTTTTGTGGACTTTTTTTTATTTTCCCCCTTCTGATTCATCGTGGGGTGTATATAATAACAATGTTGTGCCCACGGACGCCGACGCGTCCGTTTTTGCATATACTTTATAAAACGGCCCGCCCGATTGCCTCTCGCTCCAGCGAGCAATTGATCGCGGCCTCAAGGCCAAGCCGCCTCATACAGGAGAAGCCGATGCGCGAAACCGCCAAAGATATCGCCCAGCGCGTGCGCGGACTGCGGGAAGACAAAGGCGTTTCGGCCACCGAAATGGCGGAGCATGTCAAGGTTTCGACCGAACAGTACGCTGCCTACGAGTCCGGCGCCGAAGACATCCCCGCGTCCATCCTTACCGAAGTCGCTGTTCGCCTCGGCGTCGACTTGGGCCTGCTTCTCACCGGTATAGCCCCGACAATGTCCCGCTTTTCCGTGACCCGTAACGGGCGCGGTCCGGCCGTGGACAGGCGCAAAGGTTACAAGTACGAAAACCTCGCCGCCTCGTTCAAGGACGCCAAGTTCGAACCCTTCATCGTCGTGCTGCCCGAAAGCGCCGCCGACGCGCCGATACCGCAAAACACCCACCCGGGCCAGGAATTCGACTACATGCTCGAGGGTTCGATGCGCGTCAAAGTGGGCGACAACGAAGAGACCATCTCGGCCGGCGATTCGGTTATCTACGACGCGACCAAGCCCCACGGCATGAAAGCCGTCGGCGGCCAGGCCAAGTTCATCGCCATTATTACCGTATAACAACCGACCCCTGGCCGGTAAGCTTCAGCCCGGCCGTATGGCCGGGTTTTTTTTGCGCGCCCCTGGAAAGAGGGGGGCATTTCTCTGACGAGGCCGCGCCTCACTTTACCTGAACGAGGAACAAGACATGTCTCTGCTCGAGCGCTACTGCCCCCAGACCGATTTCGATTCCTATGAGGATTTTGCCAAAAACTTCAAACTGAATATCCCGGACGACTTCAATTTCGCCCACGATGTCGTCGACTGGTACGCCGACAACGAGCCGAACCGCACCGCCCTCGTCTGGTGCGACGACCGTGGCGGCGAAGTGATTCTCGACTTCGCCGAGTTGCGCCGCCGCGCCGACCAGACCGCCAATTTCTTCAAGAGCCGTGGCGTGAACAAAGGCGACGCCGTCATGCTTTGCCTGAAGGGCCGCTGGCACTTCTGGACCTGCGTCATCGCCCTGCATAAAATCGGCGCCATCGGCGTTCCCGCCACCCACATGATGCAGACCAAGAACGTTGTCTACCGGTTGCAGAAGCTGCCGTTCAAGATGATCCTCGCCGCCCACGAAAAGACGCTGATGGAAAACATCATCGAAGCGGTGAAAGAGGCCGGCCAGGATATCACCCTCGCGTCGGTCGACGGCCCGGCCGACGGCTGGGAGGACTTCAACGAACTCGTCGCCGCCATGCCGGACACGTTCCAGCGTCCCGCCAAGGGCAGCCCCGAAGCGACGACGCTCAGGGAGTTCATCCTCCTCTACTTCACCTCCGGCACGACCGGTTTTCCCAAGATGATCCAGTTCGACCACGCGTATCCGCTGGCCCACATCACCACCGCCAAGTTCTGGCACGACAACTTCGACGGCGGCTTGCACTACACCGTCGCCGACACCGGCTGGGCAAAATGCGCCTGGGGCAAAATCTACGGCCAGTGGCTGTGCGGCTGCGCCGTCTTCGCCTACGATTACGACACCTTCAACGCCACCGAAATGATGAAAATGCTCGGCAAGTACAAGATCACCTCCTTCTGCGCCCCGCCGACCATCTACCGCATGATGATCAAGGAAAGCCTCGAAGGTCACGATTTTTCCAGCCTCAAGCACTGCTGCGTCGCCGGCGAGCCGCTGAACCCCGAGGTATACAACCGCTGGCTCGAGAAGACCGGCCACAAGCTGTACGAGGCGTATGGCCAGACCGAGTCGGTCGTCTCGGTCGGCACCACCAAGTGGATGGAACCGAAGCCGGGTTCAATGGGCAAGCCCATGCCCATCTATACCATGGGCCTGATGAACCAGGAAGACGGCACCCTGTGCGAACGCGGCGAAACCGGCGAGATCGTCATCAAGGCCGAGCGCGACAACCCGCCTCCCGGGCTGTTCCGTGGCTACCGCGACGACGAGGAACTTACCTCTTCGTCCTGGCACGACGGCTGGTACCACACCGGCGACCAGGCGTGGATGGACGAAGACGGCTATTTCTGGTTTGTCGGCCGCGCCGACGACTTGATCAAGACGTCTGGTTACCGCGTCGGCCCGTTCGAAGTCGAGTCGGCGGTCATGCAGCATCCGTGCGTGCTTGAATGCGCCATCACCGGCGTCCCGGACCCGGTGCGCGGCCAGGTCATCAAGGCCACTATCGTCCTGGCGAAGAATTTCTTGCCGCCCGCCGGCAGCACGCCGGAGGAGATAGCCGCCTACCACGCCAAGCTGGCGAAAGAGGTGCAGGAGAAGGTCAAGGAAGTGACGGAACCGTACAAATATCCCCGCGTGGTCGAGTTCGTACCGGAACTGCCGAAGACCATCAGCGGCAAGATTCGCCGGGTGGAAATCCGCCAGGAAGACGATCTCAAGAGAACGCGCGAAGAAGCCGAATAGAAGACGATTAGAGACGCTTGCCCAAGAGCGTCCCCACACACAAGAGGAAGAACAATGTCCAGCGCCGAAAAGAAGAAGCTCTGCGTCGTCATTAACGATCTCGAATGCAAGGCCTGCGGCCGGTGCGTCATCGCCTGCCCGGTCAAGGTACTTGAACTCGGACAGAAGCTGAACGCCCGTGGCTACAAGCCTGTCGTCTATAAGGGGGAGGGTTGCATCGGTTGCGGCAACTGCTACTACTCCTGCCCGGAGCCGCTTGCCATCTCGGTGGTATAGCGCTGGACACAACATCGTCGACACACTGAAAAATTGATGTTCGAAATTACGGAAAATACCGCCAAGAAAGACGACCACAATGGCTACACAACTTACAAAAGGCAACCACGCAGTCATCGTCGGCGCGCTGTACGCCGGGTGCGACTGCTACTTCGGCTACCCCATCACCCCCGCGTCGGAAATCCTCCAGGACGCGTCGGAAAAGTTCCCGATCATGGGACGGCGCTTCGTCCAGGCCGAGTCGGAGGAAGCCGCCGCCAACATGCTCTACGGCGCGGCCTGCACCGGCCACCGCGCCATGACCGCATCCTCCGGCCCCGGCATCAGCCTGAAGCAGGAGGCGATCTCCTTCATGGCCGCCGCCGACCTGCCGGCGGTTATCGTCAATGTGCAGCGGGCCGGTCCCGGCCTCGGCAACATCGGCCCCGAACAGGGCGACTACAACCAGGTCGTCAAGGGCGGCGGCCACGGCAATTACAAATGCCTCGTCCTTGCTCCGGGAAGCGTGCAGGAAATGTGCGACTTCACCGTCAAGGCATTCGACCTGGCGTACAAATACCTTGGCCCCGTCTATATCCTCACAGACGGCATGCTCGGGCAGATGGTCGAACCGTTGCGGTTCCCCGAAGCGGCCGTCAAGCCCACTATCGATTCGTCCTGGGCCGTCTGCGGCACCGCCGAGACGAGCGGCAACTTCATCTCCTCCATCGAACTCGATTTCGACCGCCTGGAAGAGCGGAACATCCGCCTCCAGAAAAAGTATGCCGATATGGAAGTCGAAGCCGCCTGGGAGGAATACCGCACCGACGACGCCGACGTCATCGCCGTCGCCTACGGCAGTTGCAGCCGTATCGCCAAGACCTGCATCGATCAGGCGCGCGAGGAAGGCATCAAGGCCGGCATGGTCCGCCCGAAGACGCTGTTCCCGTTCCCCAAGGAGCCGCTTCGCCGCCTCGCGGCCAAAGACAACAAGCCGGCGTTCCTGTCGGTGGAGATGTCGAACGGGCAGATGATTGACGACGTCAAGCTCGCCATCGAGTGCCGTCGTCCGGTCCTTCTCTCAAACCGCATGGGCGGCAATATCATCACCATTGAAGAGATTATGGACGGCATCCGCAAGACCGCGGCGGAAGCGGGCAAGTAGAAAAACATCCACCGGCTCCGGCCGGTTGCAAAGTAAGGAATCCATCATGGCAGCGACACTGACAAGACCCGAATCCATCAACGCCGTCTACCACCGCAAGGCCGGTGCGGCCCCGACCGCCACCCACTATTGTCCCGGCTGCGGCCACGGCGTCATCCACAAGCTTATCGGCGAAGCCATGGACCAGCTCGGCATCCGCGAGCGGACAATCATGATCAGCCCGGTGGGCTGCTCCGTCTTCGCCTATTACTACTTCAATTGCGGCAATATCCAAACCGCCCACGGCCGCGCCCCGGCCGCCGCAACCGGCATCTCCCGCGCCCGCGACGACGCGGTGGTCATTTCCTACCAGGGCGACGGCGACCTCGCGTCCATCGGGCTGAACGAAACGCTCCAGGCCGCCAACCGTGGCGAAAAGCTGGCTGTCTTCTTCGTCAACAACACCGTCTACGGCATGACCGGCGGCCAGATGGCCCCGACCACCCTCGCGGGCGAAGTCACCGCCACCAGCCCCTGCGGCAGGGATCCCCGGGAAGCCGGCTACCCCATCCACATGTGCGAACTGATCGACCAGTTGAAGGCCCCGGTCTTTATCGAACGGGTCTCGGTGTCTGACATCGCCCATATCCGCAAGGCGAAGCGCGCCATCAACAAGGCCTTGGAAATTCAGCGGGACGGCAAGGGCTATGCATTCGTCGAGATCCTCTCGAACTGCCCCACCAACCTGAAGCAGAACACCCAGGCCTCCATCGATTGGGTCAACAACGAGATGGCGTCTGAGTTCGCGGTCAAGCAGTTCCGCGACCGTTCCGCCGAGGTCGAAGCCTACAAGCGCGCCGACCGCATCTGGGACAAGGCGAAGCTCGACGAAATGTACGAGCTTGACACCAAGGCCGCCCCCGACGCGCCCGAGGACAAGAACTTCAAACCGGTCGGTCTGCGTATGGCTGGCTTCGGTGGCCAGGGCGTGTTGTCGCTCGGCCTCATCGTCGCCAACGCTGCCTGCAACGCCAGCCGCCGGACCTCGTGGTATCCGTCCTACGGTCCGGAACAGCGCGGCGGCACGGCCAACTGCTCGGTACAGATTTCCGGCACCGAAATCGCAAGCCCGGTCGTCACCAAACCGGACATCCTGGTAGCCCTCAACCGGCCCTCGCTGGAAAAGTTCGTCACTGACGTCAAGCCGGGCGGGGTGGTCCTCTACGACGACCGCATCGAGGACGTCCAGTTCCCCGAAGGCATCAAGGTCATCGCCGTTCCCGCCGTGCGTTTGGCGGTGGAAGCGGGGAGCGAAAAAGCCGCCAACACCATCATGCTTGGCGTTATCGCCGGTCTCGATAACACCGGCATCGGCCGCGAGCACTATCTCGAGGCGATGAAGGACAACTTCAGCGACAAGCCGAAGCTGATCCCCCTGAACGAACGGGCGTTCGAACTGGCCGAGAACTGGGTAAAAAAGCACAAATAGGGATATTTTCGGACGCAGCTCACCATCATGATACCCATTCTCCAGTTGGAGCGACAAATGAACATCACCTGCGAATTGCTTGAAAAATCGAAACGGCGCGAGTTGCCGAAGACGGACAAACCGCTTCCCTTCGGCCAACTGCGCACCAACCACATGTTCCTGATGGATTACCGGGACGGCGCCTGGCACGATCCGCGCATCGTCCCCTACGGACCCATCGAGATGATGCCCGGCGCCATGTGCCTCCACTATGGCCAGACCATCTTCGAAGGCGCGAAGGCGTTCATCCACGACGACGGCGACATCTACCTGTTCCGCTACGACAAGAACTGCGAACGGCTGAACCACTCCGCCCGCAACTTGTGCATGCCGGAAATCCCGGTCGAAGTTCAAATGGAGGCCACCCTGCGCCTGGTCGATATCGAACGCGACTGGTGCCCGAACATGCCTGAGTCGTCCCTCTATATCCGTCCTTTTATGTTCGCGACCCAGGATTCCCTCGGGGTGAAGCCGGCGTCGGCCTACACTTTCTGCATCATGTTGTCACCGGCCGGTCCCTACTACGCGGGCGGCTTCTCCAACGCCATCCGTCTCCTCATCACCACCAAGTACCACCGGGCGGTCTCGGGCGGCACCGGCACCTCGAAGTGCGGCGGCAACTACGCGTCCTCCCTGCAGGCGCAGGAATATGCGAAGAAAATGAACTGTCACCAAGTGCTCTATCTCGACGCGACCAATCAGACGCTCGAGGAAGTCGGCACCATGAACCACTACCATGTCGAGAAGGACGGCACCTTCGTCATTCCCGCCTTTAACGACTCCATCCTCAAGTCGGTTACCTCACAGTCGGTTCTCGAGCTCGCGACCATGAAGGATTTGCCGATTTCCATCAAGGCGCGCTCCGAGACCATCCGCGTGGACAAATTCGTGGCAGGGGTGAAGTCCGGCGACATCATCGAGGCCGGCGGCTTCGGCACCGCGGCCGTTATCAGCCCGGTCGGCTCATACCTCCTCGAGGACGGCACCGATATTACCGTCGGCGACGGCACGGTGGGCAAGTATTCGCGCGAATTCTACAGCTACTACAGTAACATGCAGATCGGCCGGAATCCCGCACCCGAGGGCTGGCAAATCAAGGTTCCGCAGTACGGCGAATAAGCTTTCGCCACCCCTCTGTTACCGATATAATTCGATCATGGGGCGCCCCTGGGCGCCCCGTTTTCGATAAGGTGGGGCACAGAACGGAGACCGGGCCAATGCTGGTCAAAATCATTCTCGCAGCCGCGCTGACGCTGGCGGTATGTACCTCCCCCGGGGCGGAAGACTTCGCCCCCGACCCGTCGCGGCCGGCTGAACCGGACCGGGCCATGCCGCTCCTGCGGCCGCAAATCCCGCCCGAACTCGATGTCGAGCAGGCGCGTTTTCTCCGTTCTCGCGCCGAAGAGGGCGATCCTGCCATGCAATGCCTCTACGGTCTCGCCCTGGTCAACGGTTCGGCCGGGCGCTACGACCCGGCGGAAGGGATGGAGTGGTTGCGGAAATCCGCTGAAGCGGGCGACGAGCGCGGCGGCTTTGAATACGGGAAAAAGCTGTACAGCGGCGCTCACGGTTCCCCCGACACGGCGGAGAGCTTGAAATGGCTCATCCCCGCGGCCGAACACGGCAACATTGAAGCAGCCTATTACGCCGGAGCGGCCTACTTGTCGGAGGCTGATGTCGAGCCCAATCCGGTCGAGGGCGAACGCTGGCTGCGGCGCGCGGCGACGAGCGGAATGGCGCAGGCGCAGGGTGATCTCGGGCTCGCTTATTACTCCGGTCTCGGCGGTCTGAAGCAGGACTACGGCGAGGCGCTCCGTTGGTTCACCCTGGCGGCGAAGCAGGGGAACGGCGACGCCTGCAACAAGCTTGGCGTCATTCACCGCCAGGGCCTGGGTGTGCAGCCGGATCCCGAGCGGGCCATCCTCTGGTTTTCCATGGGCGCGAACATGGGCGATCAGTATGCCCAGTTCAATCTGGCCAACTCCTATATGAATGGCGACTGGCTGGGCCGCAACTTTATCCAGGCCGCACGCTGGTACGAGCAGGCGTCGCTTCGGGGCAACACCGACGCGCAGTATTTCCTCGGCTGCATGTACGCGGACGGCATCGGCGTGACCCGCAACGCCGGCCGCGCCCGCGAGTGGCTGACCATGGCAGAGCGGGGTGGCCACAAGGACGCCGTGGAAGTCCTGGAAAAGCTCTATACCATGGACGACTCCATGCCCTTGTCCCCGGCCGATCCCGCGCGGGTGGGCGCGGGCGGGCTGTTGCGCGAATTTGCCGTGTCGCCACTCGACAAAATTGAGCGCGGCCGCGAAGTCATTCTCGACCTCGACGAAGACGTTGTCGTCTCGCCGGGCGACGAGGACGGCACCATTTACCTGACCCTGCCGGGCAGTCCCGGCGTTATCCACTGCGAAGGCGTGTTTGGCCGTCCGCTCGAATCAGTGAAACCTGGCATGGTACTCCGGGGCGTTGGGGCCGGGTTCACCGGATTACCCGGATTCCTCCGTCTGGTGGATGTGATTATCGACCCGCAAGACGACAATACGGCTGCAGCTCTTGACGCGACCGACGCCGCCGAAGCGCGATAGGATTGTATGGAAAACGTACCGCCTCCCGCCGTACCCATGCCGCTTCACCGCTTGCATGGCATGGTACGCATCGCCCTTTATGCCGCCCTGGTGGGGGCGGGCGCATTTATTCACGTGCCTGTCGGGCCGATGCACATCTCGCTCCAGACCATGATGATTATGCTGGCCGGTTTCGTGCTGGGTCCGCGTAAGGCGGCGCTGGCGATGCTCCTCTACCTGCTCTGCGGGTTGGTGGGCCTGCCCATGTTCGGAAGGGGCAGGGCTGGACCAGCTTCGTTTGTCGGCCCGACGGCGGGGTATTTCCTTGGCTTTGTCGCTGGCGCGGCGTTGGCCGGATGTTCTACCTATTTCGGGGGCGGGCGGTGGCGGCGCATGGCTGCCCGTATCGGCTTCGGTTTCGTCGGATCGGTTATCCTTCTTCTGGCTGGAACGGTAATGCTCTGGTACCGGTTTATCCCCGACTTTAACCGCGCTCTCCTGGTCGGATTCTATCCATTCATCGTCGGTGATACGGTCAAGATGATAGCGGCGGCGATTATCGCCGAAACGTTCTTCCCCGGCGTCTCCGGACGGGGGGAGACCACCGATGCCTGAGTCCCGTATCCGCCGCATCGACGGACGAATCAAGCTCCTCCTTCTGCTGGCGGCGTGTTTCGTGTGCCAATACCTGCCTGCGATTTTTTTGCCGTTGTGGCTGGCCTGCCTCGGCTCGCTCTTTTTTCTGCAAGAGATGCGCCGCGTCGAAATCCGCGTCATGCTGCGGGGCGGCCTCTACTTTATGGCGTTCTGGATGGTGATGACGGTGGGGTCCGACCTGCTGGCTGGCAAGCCGTTCAACGATGCATTATCCGCTTCGCTGCCGCTGGGCGGCAGACTGCTTGCCCTCACCCTTGTGGGCATGGCCTTTGTCGGGTTGGCCACGCCCATGGAGACGGGACGGGCGGCGGCCTGGTACCTGCGCCCCGTCCTGCGCAGCCATGCCTGGAAACCGGCGCTGTGCATTGCCATGACGGCGTGGTTCCTCCCGGTCATGCTTCGCCTTACCGGTCAGGTGCGTGCCGGGATGCGTGCCAGGGGGCTGCGGCTCTCCTGGGGCCGTCGGGTGACCTTGCTCATCGGGACGTCCCTGCGGATACTCGAGAGCATGGCTGCCGAATTGGCGGTCGGACTGGCGTCGCGGCGGCTCGACGATTGGCGGTCGTGGTAGACGGCGAATGCCGAACGCTCCATACCCCTACTTCCCCAGATAATTCCCGTCGGCGTCACGGCGCTTTTCGGCGAGGGGGGAGATGCGGCTGTCTTCGCGGCACACATAACCCGCCCGCGCGACTTCGCCCTTGATGTAATCGATATGGGGACAGCGCGGCCCGTGATGGCTGGCCCGGGTTATGCAGGTCGAAAGGTGGACCGCCACGACCTCGTCACCCAATTGCTCCCGCTTGCGGAGGTTTTTCTTCACATTCATGAGCTTCCGAAGCGTGCTCCGACCCGGACACCCGCCGCACGATATCGGCAGGTAACGGACGCGTTCGTCGGCGGGATAGATAGAAAATGCGTCGGCCCGCTTATTAAATGCGTGCTCGCACATGAATCCGGGGCAGACGTCGTGCACAACCTGGTCGCACTGGACCACAATAACGTACCGTTCTGTCGCCTCACCCATACTTTCTCCTTGCGTGCTGGTTTTTACTGATTGGCTCGAATTCATCTTCGACTCACGGCCGGTCTTCGTCAAGGCCTGGGCATTTTTGCCGTCACACTCTGGATGGGAAGTTTCTTTTGCGGTAATATAGAGGAAAACAACCAGAAACCTTTTCGCAGCCACAAGGATGGAGTATCTGCCATGCAAACCTATCGCGTCATCTTCTGCGATGTTGACGGAACCCTCCTCGGCTCCGACCACCGCATCCCGCCGGGGAACGTGGGGGCGGTGCGGGAGGTCGTGGATGGAGGCACGCCGTTCATCATGGTGTCTGCCCGTATGCCCGACGCAATGTACGCTATCCAGGACGAACTCGGCGTCAAAGCGCCGATGGTGTGCTATGGCGGCGCGCTCACCCTCGATCGATTCCGGCAACCCGTCCATTCCATCGGCGTCGACCCTTCCGTGGCCATTGCCGTCAAGAATCGCGTCGCCGAAATCCGCCCTGCGCTGGCGTCGTGCGTGTATTCCTTTGGGCAATGGATTGTCGACGACCTCGCCGACCCGCGCATCGTCAGGGAGGTTGAAATCGTCGATGTCCAGCCGATAGAGGGGCCGGTCGAATCCCTTCTCACGCCGGGTAACGAGGTGCACAAGATTTTTTGTGTCGGCGAGCCGGACGACATAGACGCCATCGCGGCGTATTTGGGAGAGGAATTCCCCGACCTCGCCGTCCTGAAGTCGAGCCCGCGCTATCTCGAAATCATGAACAAGGCGGTGTCGAAGGCCGGGGCGGTGGAGTTCATCTGCCGCGCCATGCGTATACCCATCCGGGAAAGCGTCGCCTTCGGCGACAACTACAACGATGCCGACATGCTTGCCGCCGCCGGACTCGGCATCGCCATGGGGAATGCGCCGGAGGCGGTCAAGAAGCAGGCCGACCGGGTGGCCCTGTCGAACGACGAAGAGGGTTTACGAGTCATGCTGGAATCGCTCGATTTTCAGCCCATGGCCCATAGCATACGGTATAACCGAAAGGGTTGAGCCGCCGATATTTTCGGTACGGAGAAATTGGCCCCGGGCGCTCTGCCCGGGGCTTCTTTTTTTTCGTGAAGTGGTGATTCGCTTGCCCCTACATCAACCCGAGGCTCCGGGGAAGCCAAAGCGAAATCTCTGGAATAAACGTCACCATCATGAGGGCAAAGATCATGACCATAAACAGCGGCAGCAATTTCTTTGAAGTGGCCTCGATGGTGGTCCTGCCCACGGCGCACCCGACAAACAGGGCCGAGCCGACCGGCGGCGTACACAAGCCGAGGGCGAGGTTGAAAATAAGCATAACGCCGAACTGAACCGGGTGCATGCCGATAAAGGGGCTGGTGACGACCGGCAGCAGGATGGGCGTCATAATCATGATGAGAGGCGCCATATCCATAAAACAGCCGAGGATCAGGAGGAGCAGGTTGATGACGAGCAGCAGCACCACCTTGCTCTCCGAAATCGAAAGAATGACATTGGTCACCATCTCCGGGACGCGCAGTTCGGTCATCATGTAGGAGAAGCACTTCGCGCAGGCGATCAGCGCCATAACGATGGCGAGGGTCCGGAGAGCGTTACGCAACACCTTGCCGATGTCGCGGATCTTGGCGGCGCGGAAAACGATATACGAAAGGATAAACACATAGACGCAGGCGATGGCCGCCGACTCGGTGGCGGTAAAGACGCCCGCTCCCGTCCCCACCATGATGATGGCGAGGGTCAACAGCGGCAGGATGGCGTTGACGATAATGGAAATCCAGCGCTCTCGCGGTATGAAGATCCCGGGCGGGAATTTGTAATAGCCGGACATCGCCCAGCAGAACAGCATAAAGCTTCCACCCAGTACCACACCCGGAAACACGCCGGCCATGAGCAGGGAGCCGATGGACACGCCGCCGGCGGCGAGGGCGTAGATGACCATATTGTGACTGGGCGGGATAAGCACGCCCTGGCAGGCGGTCGTGACGGTAAGGCTGACCGAGAACTCCCGCGAATAGCCCTGGTTGACCATCATGGGAATGACCACCGGGCCGAGGGAGGACACGTCCGCCACCGCCGAACCGGAAATGCCGCCAAACAGCATGGACGACAGAACATTCACCTAGGCCAGGCCGCCTCGGAAGCGGCCGACCACCAGGTTCGTGAAGTCGATAATCTTTTCCGATATGCCGCCAGCCGACATGAATTCCCCCATGAGGATAAAGAAGGGGATGGCCAGGAGCGAGAAATTGTTGACCCCGTCGATAAGCTGCCGCACCATCACCGAGAGGTTGGTGCCGTTGGCGGACGCGCTCAGGAGACTGGCGAACAGCAGGCAAAAGGTCACTGGAACGCGAATGATCAGCAGGACGACAAATCCGCCCAAAAGCACGATAATGGGAAATGTATTCGGGCTCATTTTGCCTCCACCTCCTTTTGTTGTTCCTCGTAGGCCTCGACGAAGTCGACCTCCGGTTCGGAGTAGAGAAGGTCGTCCCGTTTGAGGATGCCGGTCAGGAAGAGGACGGAATCGAAGGAAATGACGAATCCGGCCAAGGGGATGGGGAGGTACTGGTACCAGGTGTTCAAACCGGTCATGGGCAGCCGGCCGGGGAGGCGCATCATCTGCATACAGCGCCTGGCGCCGTAGTAGAGCATGAACAGGCCGCACAGCAGCACGATGAAGTCGGCGAACCAGACCATGAAACGCCGCATCTTGCCGTCTTTCGGAAACATATTATAGACGATATTGACGCCGATGTGGACGTGGTCGCGCACCCCCATGGCCATGGCTAAAAACGCGAACAGGGTGACCAGCAGTCGCGGAACTTCCTCTGCCCAGCCAATGCCGGTATTAAATACGTACCTGAGGGTGACAGCCAGGCTGACGATGACGACCATGGACAACAGGGCCACGTCGGCCACCAACAGCATTATCCGGTGAATCCACGCGTTGAGACTTCGAAGAAATGCAGCCATTGTTCATCTCCGACCGAGGTGAAAAGAGGGGCGGCGCCAGTCCGCCCCTCCGGCTGAACGTGGGGCAGGGGCGTTTAATACTTTTCGCCGACCTTCTGGATGGCCTGGATTGTTTCCATGAAATCCTTGCCGAATTCGTCATAGAGGGGTTCCATGGCCTTCTGGAACTCGGCGAACGCCTCGGGGGTCAGGGTGATGACCTGGGTGCCGGCGGCGCGGACGATTTCTTCAGACGACTTTTCCTTGTCGGCCCATGCCTTGATTTCGAATGCCTGCGTGTCCTTGGCGCACTGCTGGATGATGGCGAAGTCAGCCGCCGACATGTCGTCCTTTACCACCTTCGACATGAGGAGGATTTCCGGCACGCGGGTGTGGTGGTCGAGGATGTAATACTTGGCGACTTCGTAGTCGCCCATGTTCTGGTAGGTGGGCCAGTTGTTTTCGGCGCCGTCGACGGTGCCGGTCTGGATGGCGGAGTAGACTTCGTTGGGGCCGATGCCGGTGACGCCGGTGCCGCCGAGGAGCGAGACCATACGGACCATCATGGCGTTGTTTTGCATGCGGATTTTCAAGCCGCGCATGTCCGCGACCTTGTTGACCGGCTTTGTCGTGTAGAAGCAGCGCGAGCCCGCGTCGTAGTAGCAGAGGCCGACAAGGCCGGAGCCGGACGTTTCGATGTCGGCGAGGAGGCCCTGGCCGATTTCACCGTTCAGCGCGTCCCACATATGCTCGCCCGACTTGTAGAGGTAGGGCATCTGCACGGCGTTGATGTTGGGGACGTAGGAGGCGACGGGCGAGGCCGAGACGCGGGTAAAGGCGAGGTCGCCTACCTGCAGGGCTTCAATCGCGCCGGTCTCTTCGCCGTACAGCGTGCCGCCGGTGTAGACTTCGATCTTGATGCGGCCATTGGTGCGCTCTTCGACCAAACGGGCGAATTCGCGGTCCGCGAGTGCGGTGGGATAGCCTTCGGCGTGGACTTCCGAAAGGCGATAGCTGGCCGCCTGGGCCAACCCGGCGCAAAGGATAAACGCGGCTAGCAGACTCATCAATTTCTTCATGGCTTTTACTCCTACTGAAAAAGAGGGAGAGGAACCGCCGAACCCAACCGGCTGGCGGGAGATACTGCCGTATTACTGCATCGCGGTATTGGCAAAGCCGTCCATGTCGTCGAAGACCTTGTTCTCGCCCGCCATGGCCCAGATGAACGAATACGCGGCCGTGCCGCAGCCGGAATGGATGCTCCACGAGGGCGAAATCACCGCCTGCTCATTCTGCATGACAATGTGACGGGTCTCGTTCGGTTCGCCCATGAAGTGGAAGACGACGTTCCCCTCGGGGATGTCGAAATACATATACACTTCCATGCGCCGCTCATGGGTGTGGCTGGGCATGGTGTTCCATACCGAGCCGGGCTTGAGTTCGGTCAGGCCCATGGAGAGCTGGCAGGTTTCGAGTACGTCGGGGTGGATGTATTGGTTGAGGGTGCGGGCATTGGACGTTTCGAGCGTGCCGAGCTCGCGGTGAATGGCTTTGTCGTAGGGAATCAAGGTTGTGGGGCAGGCGCGGTGGGCCGGGGCGGAGGCCATGTAGAATTTGGCCGGTTTGGACTGGTCGCCGGAGGAGAAGGAGACATCTTTTGTGCCCATGGACAAATACAGGCCTTCACGGCGGCCAAGCGGGTAATCGGTTCCGTCGGCGTGTACCGTGCCTGGGCCGCCGATATTGATGATGCCGAGTTCGCGGCCGGCGAGGAAAAATTTCGCGCCCAGGGATTTCCAGGTGTCGACGTTCTTGTCGAGGGCGAGGCGGGTTCCGGTGGGCATCGCGCCCAGGGTGATGACGCGGTCGACATGGCTATAGGTGGCGGTGATATCGCCGGGGACGAAGAGTTTTTCAATCAGGAATTCATCGCGCAGTTCATCGGTGGTGTAACGCTTGACATCGCGTTGGTTGACGCTGTAGCGGATATCCATATATACTCCTTCGCTGGGTACGGTTATTTGACAAAGTCCTCCCGCATGGGCGTGAAAACGTCCAGGAGGACGCTGCCGTCCTCGAGGGCGACAAGGCCGTGGGGTTGGTCGGCGGTGGTATAGTAGCAATCTCCGGCGCGGAGGACGGTTTTCTCCCCCTCCACGTCGGCCTCGAACGAGCCCTGGACCACATAACCGGCCTGGCGGTGCGGGTGGTGGTGGATCGCGCCGGTCTGGCCTTTTTTCCAGATCAGCTCAACCAGCATCAGGTCGGGGAGGAAGCACTTGATCTTTCCAACGCCGCCGTTGTCGAGCACGGTTTCGGCGCATTGATCATCGTGGATATACATTGCGCGATCTCCATGTGGCGGATGGTGGCTCGCTCCGCTCTGGATAGGAAAAGGGTGGTGGCGCAGGGATCGTGTTGGGAAGGCTCAAGTATTGGGTAATTGCCGTATCTCTCCCTTTACTATATCAAATATATTAGATCGGTCAAGTAGAAATTTTCTTTTCCCGTTACGAATTTTCCAACGTCGCCGCTTATTTGGAGTTAACCACCGTAAATATAACGCTGATAATAGAGGAACGAGTAAAAAGACTTTGACTAGCGGTTATCTACCTGATATATTTGTTGTAGTCAATTGAACAACTCCAGCCCACGGAACAGGACCGCGATGGCTCCGTCGACCGAATTGCTTACCGAATTCCAGAATGCCCAACCTGTCCAAGAGGTGCTCACCGGTTCCTCATTGGATGGTGAAGGTACCCTGACCGGGCAGGTCTACCGCCTGCTCCGCAGCCTTATCGTGACGCTGCGGCTCCTCCCCAATCAATTCCTCTCGGAGAAGGACGTTGCCGCCGGCATGGACGTCTCGAAGACGCCGGTGCGGGAGGCGTTTATCCGTTTGGCCGAGGACGGCATTGTCCGCATCGTGCCGAAGAGCGGCACCTATGTCGCGCCAATTGATCCCGACCGCGCCCGCGAAGGCCTGTTTATCTGGACCTCGCTCGAATCGTCCTGCGCCTGGCAGGCGGCGCAGACGTCGGGGATGGACGACGCCAGCCGCCTCCGCACCTTGTTGGCCAAGGGCGAGCGCTGCATTGCCGATGGCGACCGCGACGGTTACTTTGCCGTCAACGACGATTTCCACGCCGCCCTGTTCGATATGGCCGACCTGCCCGACGCCAAAAAGCTCATCGACGCCGCCCGCTTCGAGGTCGACCGGGTGATAAATCTGCACCGCCATTTCCCGCCGGATCTCCAGGTATTCCACAGCGACCATGCGGATCTCGTCAACGCCGTGGTGCGCCACGATGCCGAGGGGGCAAGGGCGGCGATGCTCAGGCATATGGGCCGGTTCGAGGATCTTCTGGACCGTTTGTCTCCGGACGCCGAACTGTGGGAACTGTTCACGTTCCTGAACCGGAAACGGCCTGGCACGCGTAAATCCAAGATCGCACAAACCACTTGATGGAGGAAAACATGATTCTCGACACGTTCAAGCTGACTGGAAAAATCGCCGCCGTGACCGGCGCTAATACCGGTTTGGGGCAAGGCATGGCGGTTGCTTTGGCCGAGGCTGGCGCAAAGGTGGCCCTGGTCGGCCGCTCGTCCATGGACGACACGATGAAATTGATCGAGAAGGCGGGCGGGGAATCGTTCCCCATCATGGCTGATCTCGCCGACCCGTCGGTGACGGCGGGCATTATCGACAAAGCGGTGGCGCATTTCGGCGGGCTGGATATCCTGATTAACAACGCCGGAATTATACGGCGCGAGGATTCCATCAACTTTACCGAAAAGGACTGGGACGACGTGATGAACGTCAACATCAAGTCGGTGTTCTTCCTGTGCCAGGCGGCGGCGAAAGTATTTATCAAACAGGGCCGGGGCGGCAAGATCATCAATGTCGCGTCGCTTCTGTCCTTTCAGGGCGGTATCCGCGTCCCCAGTTATACCTCTTCAAAAAGCGCCGTCCTCGGTCTGACCCGCCTCCTCGCCTGCGAGTGGGCCAAGTACAACATCAACGTCAACGGCATCGCGCCCGGCTATATGGTCACGAACAACACCGAGGCGCTGCGGAACGACAGCGAGCGCTACAACGCCATCCTCGACCGCATTCCCGCCGGACGCTGGGGGACGCCGGAGGACATGGCAGGTGCGGCCGTGTTTTTGGCGTCGCCGGCTTCGGATTATATGAACGGTTTTACCATCGCTATGGACGGCGGCTGGCTGGCGAGGTAGGATCGCGGCTATACCCGGGAGACCATCATGGAAAAGCTCGACCTCGTCGCGGAAACGATTGCCCCGCCGTCGGATCTTCTCGAGACGCCGGTCGCCGAAGTGCTCAGCAAGGTGCGGTTGGACGACGACGGCACCTTGACGCAGCAGGTCTACCGGGCGCTCAGGTCGCTTATCGTCAACCTGCACCTCATGCCCAACCAATTCCTGCCGGAAAAGGATGTGGCGGTCAGCCTGGGGGTGAGCAAGACGCCGGTGCGCGAGGCATTTATCCGATTGGCCGAGGAAAACCTGGTGGATATCGTGCCGAAGATTGGCACCTATGTCTCCCCCATCGATTTGAAGCGCGCCTTCAAGGGCTATTTTATCCGCACCTCCCTCGAGTCCGCCTGCGCGGAACAACTGGCGCGTGCGGGCGACCCCGCGGCTATCGCCGCTTTGCGGGAGGAACTGGCCGAGCAGCATCGCTGTGTCGAGCGGGGCGACAACGACGCCTTCTATATTCTCGACAATGAATTCCACGCCGTCATGTTTTTGGTCGCCGGTCTCCCGAACGCCAAGCGTCTTGTCGATTCGGCCAAGGCCGAGGTCGACCGGATAAAGGGCCTGAAGTCGATCTACCGTTTCTGCCGCCCGGAGGCGGTGCTGTACGAAGAGCATCAGGATATTGTCGACGCTATTGTGAAGCGGGATCCCGACCGCGCCCGGCGGGAAATCCACCGCCACCTCTCAGGCATGAACGACGCCATCCAGGCCATCCTCCAGGAGGAAAAGCTGTATGGGATGTTCAACCGGATCAATCAGGGCGGGCGCGTGGGGCGGTGAAATTTCGCGATAATCAGAAAAACGCCCCCGGCCGTTACCGGGGGCTGTTTTTTTACTGCGCGTCGTCACGCTAGCGTCTTACCGCCAGTCACGCCAAAGAACTGTGCCGTCACATAGGACGATTCCTGCGAGGCGAGGAAAACGTAGATGCCTGCCAATTCCGCCGGCTGGCCGGAACGTTTCAGCGGCGTGTCCTGGCCGAACTTTGACAGCGCTTCCTGTAATTGGCCGCCCGAGACCTGTATCGGCGTCCAGATGGGGCCGGGCGCGACCGCGTTGACGCGGATGCCTTGTGGTGCCAGTTGTTTCGCCAACGACTGGGTAAAGGCCTTGATCGCGCCCTTGGTCGAGGCGTAATCCAACAGCGTCGCGCTTGGGTCAAAGGCCTGGATGGACGAGGTGGTGATGATGCTGGCGCCTTCGGGCAACAGCGGCAGCGCCTGCTTGACTATCCAAAACAACGAAAAGACGTTGACGGCGAAAACCTCTTCAAGCTGGTCGGTGGTGATTTCTTCAATACTTTTCGTCGCCACCTGCCGCCCCGCCACCAGGGCGAGAATATCCAATCCCTTCATCGAATCGTAGGCACGGTCGACCAGCTTGATGCAAAAATGCTCGTCCGCCAGGTTGCCTGGGATGAGGGTGATTTTCCGGCCTTCACCTTCCAATAAGGCTTTGAGATCCTGGGCGTCCGCCTCCTCGCTCGGGAGGTAGTTGATAGCCAGGTCCGCCCCTTCGCGGGCGTAGGCGATGGCGACGGCGCGGCCGATACCCGAATCGCCGCCGGTGACCAGCGCCTTGCGGCCCTGCAGCCTGCCGGTTCCCTTGTACGTTGCTTCGCCGCTGTCAGGCACCGGTTCCATTTCCCGTTGCAGGCCGGGGAATGGCTGGCGCTGTTGTTCGTAGCCCTCGGTACGGTATTCGTCGACGGGGTTTTGTATGCTGACTGTGTCTGTTTTCATTGAGCGCTCCTGGAACAATTAATGAGGCCGCTTCGCGGCCGTTCTACCAATTGTCTTTGCGCCGGAGCCGACACACCCTTCGGGTAAAACATCGTGACTGCCGCGCATGACCGACCGGCTGGGAAAAACAATGACTAGTGTCCGGTGTGTGCCGCGCCTGCAAAGGGGCGGTGCAAACCTGGCGTACTGTTGGGGGGAATACCATTAGTGAGATTGAGAGGGCCGCCATGCCTCCCGTCGCTCAAAAAGCCGCGATTTCCTTTGCCCTGGTGTATATACCGGTGGATATCTATACCGCGACCCAGGACAACGACATCCGTTTCAACCAACTGTCCAAACACTCCAACGGCCGTATCCGCTACAAGAAATTTGACGAAGCCACGGGAAAGGAAATCGCGAACGAGGATATCGTCAAGGGCTATCAATACGACAAGGACAAGTACGTGGTCATGTCGGACGAGGACTTCGAGAAGGTCAAGACGGAGAAGGACAAGAGCATCCAGATCCTCCAGTTTTCGGAGGTGCGGGAAATCAGCCCTGTCTATTACGCGCGAGCCTATTATGTCGCGCCGCAAAAGGGCGGCGAAAAGGCGTTCGAACTGCTTCGCCGCACCATGTTGAACCGGAGCAAGGTGGCAATCGGCCATACCGTTATGGGGTCGAACGAGGTTGTCCTTGCCCTTATCCCCGAAGACGACGGGATTCTTATGCAGACCCTGTACTACGACGATGAGGTCAGGGCCATGCCGAAGTCGGGCGCTCGCCCCGAGATGAACCCGGCGGAAATGGAGATGGCGGACCGAATCGTCTCCGGCATGGAAAAACCGTTCGAAGCGGCGGAGTTTGAAAACCACTACCAGAAGCGGTTGCGCGACCTGATCGAAAGCAAAATCGAAGGCCGCGAAATCGCCATGCCGAAAGAGTCGACCGGCAACAACGTCATCAACCTCATGGACGCCCTCAAGGCCAGCGTGGACGAGTTGCACGTGGACAAGAAACCGGCGCGGAGCCGCAAGCCGGCAGCCAAGGCCGCGCCCGCCGCTCGCCGTGGCCGGGCGCAGAAGGTCGGCACCTGATGGATATATTCGACGGTCGCCTCGCCAAACCCATGCTGATTGGCCGCGACGAAGGGCCGTTTGATTCGCCCGATTACCTGTTTGAACTGAAGGTCGACGGTGAGCGCAGCCTCGCCTACGTGGACGGCGAATCCACCGTCCTTGTCAATCGCCACGGCCGCCATATCCTGCCGAATTTCCCCGAACTCGCCACCCTGCATGAGCAGGTCGACGGCAAATGCATCCTCGACGGCGAACTGGTGGTGGGAGCCGGTTCGAAAGACGATTTCGAAGGGATTAAAAGCCGCTGGGCCACGAAGCACCCCATTGCCATCCAACGCTTGTCGCGGGAAAAGCCGGTTACCTTTGTCGTGGTCGATATTCTGTATCGAGACGGCCGGCAGGTGACGGACGAGCCGCTCGACCGACGCCGGGAAATCCTCGCCGCCGCCGTGCGCGAAGGCGACCGCGTCGCCGTCTCGCGGGCGGTCGAGGAACGGGGCGTCGACTTTTTCGAGATTGTCAGAAAGCAGGGAATGGAAGGCATTATCGGCAAGCGCCGTGACAGCGTCTACCGCATGGGCAAACGCACCAAGGATTGGGTGAAAATCAAACACTGGCTCGAGGACGATTTCGTTGTGTGCGGCGTTGTGGACAACGCGAAAGCTGCGGTGGTGAGTTTGGTGCTGGGTCAGTACCGTGCCGACGGCGGCCTGGCGTACAAGGGCAGGGTAACGCTCGGCCGGGATCGGGACGAATACCGCGCCATTGCCCGGTTGCCCCAGCTGAAACGGAGTCTGTTCGACGAAGCCCTGCCGACCGGCAGCGCCGGGGCGACCTGGGTCTCACCGAAGCTGGTGGCGCGGGTCGGCTTTATGTCGTGGACGACAAGCCAGAAGTTGCGGCAGCCGTTCTTTGTCAGTCTCGTTCCCGGCGCGCGGGCGAAGGCGGTTGCAGAGCACGTGCCTGCCATAGTCTGATATGAACTTGTCAAAGAGTTTGGGGCGGGAATGGCCGGAACACGTACCGGGTTAACCCACCATTGGGACGATGGCCACCGTCTCGGGTTCACGCCTGCATGGGCGTCCTTGGCCGAGGACCGTCAGACGTGGCGGCGGGCCGGTTGTTGTGGCGGCGAGTGACGGCAGGATAAAGCGACGACGGCGCGGCGGCGGCGGGGAGAGGAGGTGCTTACGGGTCCAGGTCCAGCCACGCGTTTGGCACGGGCGTATGCGCCGGAATCGGGGTATGCGACGCCGGGGCCAGGTTGCTATGAGATCGAAGATGCCTCGCTGCGCGACGCCCAAATAATATATGATGCGGTCCCAATTCTTTTGGCTGACGACGCCTTTCG
>JAJPXZ010000099.1 GCA_021205245.1 Planctomycetaceae bacterium | reverse complement strand
GGGTCGGGAGGGACAGGTGCGTCACGTCGTCGACAATGCCGATGGTGAAACCTTCTTTGGGATGTTCCGCCGCCAGATTGTCGAACACGGCCAGTATTTGGCCCGGCGTGGTGTCTTTCGACGACAGGCCGTAGCGACCGCCGACAATGCGCATCAATGGATTGACCGAGTAGTAGACGTTCCGGATATCGGTATAAAGGGGCTCGCCCACCGCGCCCGGTTCCTTGGTCCTGTCAAGAACGGCGATACGGCGTACCGACGCGGGTATGGCCTTCAGCAAGTGCTCCGCCGAAAACGGCCGGTACAAGCGCACCGTCACCAAGCCGACATTGCCGCCGTTGGCGTTGCGGTAGTCCACCGCTTCCCGCGCTGCGCCGCAGACCGATCCCATGGCGATGACGATGCTCTCCGGCTCCGGCGCGCCGTAGTAATCGAAGAGGTGGTAATCGCGACCGGTGAGGCGGTTAATGTCGTCCATATAACCCTGGACGATGCCAGGCAGGGCGGTGAAGAAGGGATTGACGGCTTCGCGCTGTTGAAAAAAGATATCCGGGTTCTGGGTGGTGCCGCGGGTGACAGGATGCTCGGGGTTGAGGGCCCTGGCACGGAACGCCGTCACCGCGTCCCAATCCACCAGCGGGCGCAGGGCCTCATACTCGAGGGCATTTATCTTCTGGATCTCATGGCTGGTTCGGAAGCCGTCGAAGAAGTGCAGAAAGGGCAGTCTGCCCCGAATGGCGGAAAGGTGCGCCACCGCGCCCAGATCCATCGCTTCCTGCGGGCTGCCTGAAGCCAGGAGGGCGAAGCCGGTCTGGCGGCAGGCCATGACGTCGGAATGATCGCCGAAAATCGACAGGGCGTGCACCGATAAGGTGCGGGCCGAGACGTGGAAGACGCCGGGCAGCAATTCGCCGGCGATCTTATACATATTCGGAATCATGAGGAGCAGGCCTTGGCTGGCCGTGTAGGTGGTGGTAAGGGCGCCCGCCCCGAGCGCGCCGTGAACAGTGCCGGCTGCGCCGCCTTCCGACTGCATCTCGGCCAGGCGTACGGTCTGGCCGAACATGTTCTTCCGGCCGGTGGCGCTCCACTCGTCCACCAGCTCCGCCATCGGCGACGATGGCGTGATGGGGAATATGCCCGCAACCTCGGTGAAAAAATACGATATATGTGCCGCTGCGGTGTTGCCGTCCATCGACGAAGTAAACGTGGTGCTCATCCCTTCCTTTCCGCGCCAAAAAGACTTTTTGAAACTTTCAGGAAATCGGCGTCCCGTTTGGCAATGGCTTGTTGCGCCGCATCGCCCGGATAATCATATAGTCCGGCGCCGCTCTTGACACCGAGGCGGCCCGCTTCAAATGCTTCGCGCAGCAGACGGGGTACGCCGGTATCGTTGCAGAGCTTCCCGAACATATAGCTGCCGACATGGTTAAAGGTGTCGACGCCGCCGAAGTCCACCGTTTCGAACGGGCCGATGCAGGAATAGCGGAGCCCGAGACCATATTTCATGACCGCGTCCACGTCCTCCAGACTGGCGTAACCGCTCTCGACAATGTGGAAGGCCTCGCGCAGAACCGCGTACTGCAGACGGTTCAGGATAAAGCCGGGCGGGTCGCCCCGCACCATGACCGGCTTCTGGCCGAGCCGCAGGGCGACGTCGCGGATGACCGTCAAGGCCTCATCGTCGCTTTCCCGGCCGGCGATCACTTCCACCAGCGGGATGAGGTGCGGCGGGTTGACCCAATGCATCCCGGCGAAGCGGGACGGTTTGGCGACCGCTTCGGCGATGTCTGTTATGGAGAGGCCGGAGGTGTTGGTGGCCAGCACCACTTCGTCGGCGACCAGGGACGAGACCCGACGCCAGAAGTCATGCTTGATCGGCATCTTTTCGGCGATAGCTTCCAGGACGAAATCAGCGTCACGGAAGGCGTCGGCCTCCAGGGTAAAACCTATACGGGACCTCAGGGCGTCCGAGTCCGCACGGCTCAGTTCGCCTTCCTGCACCATTACCTGCTGGTTGACGGCGATGAGTTCGTCCGCCTTGTCCAGGGAGGCCTGGGCGATGTCGTAGAGCGTCACGACAAATCCATGGCGCGCAAACAACTGGGCGAACGACGCGCCCATCACGCCCGAACCAGCCAGCACCACATTCGTTATCCGTTCAATTCCGCGCACCGTTTCCCTTTCACCCTGTTCAATCGTTGACGATGACCGCGCCCTTGCTGGCCGAAGAAGCCAGCTTGGCGTAGCAGCCCAAATAGCCACGGTACTTGCCGCCCGCCGGCGGCACCCAGGCGGCCTGGCGGCGGGCCAGTTCGTCCGCCTCCACAAGCAAATCGAGCCTGCCGTTGTTGACGTCAATCTCGATGATGTCGCCGTCCCGCACCAGGGCGATAGGTCCGCCCTCGGCGGCTTCCGGCGAAATATGCCCGGCGAAGCAACCGTTGTTGGTGCCGGAAAAGCGGCCGTCGGTGACGAGCGCGGTGGTCTCGGCGAGGCCGCGACCGTAGAGGAATTTTAGGGCCTTGTACATCTCGCGCATGCCGGGTCCGCCTTTCGGCCCTTCGTAGCGGATGACCACAACGTCGCCCGGTTGGATTTCGCCCGCCAGGATCGCCTCGTTGGCGGCTTCTTCGCGGTCGAACACACGGGCTTTCCCCTTAAAGTGACGGAGCGCCTCCGCATACGCGCCCGGCTTGGTGACGGCGGTATCGGGGGCGAGGCTGCCCCGCAGCACCGCGATGCCGCCGTTCCGGCTGTAAGCGTGGGCGATGTCCTTAATCACCTCCGGATTCCCGTCGGAGCGGTCGCTGTAACTCGCCAGGTTTTCCGCCACCGTCCGGCCGGTGCAGGTGAGCGCCGCACCGTCGATCAACTCGCCCAGATTACGCATGACCTTGGGGATGCCGCCGGCACGGTGGAAATCCTCCATGTCGTAGGAGGAGGACGGGTTCACCTTGACCAGGTGCGGGGTGTCGGCGTACATGCGGCCGAAGACGTCGACCGCATCCAGGTCGAGACCGGCCTCATAGGCGATGGCGCTCAGGTGGAGGACGGCATTGGTACTGCCGCTGATAGCCTGGACCACGCGGGCGGCATTCCGGATGGCTTTTTCGCTAATAATCTGCCGCGCCGTAATGCCCTGCCCAATCAGCTCGCACACCCGGCGGCCGGACTCGTAGGCGATCCGCTGACGGTCGGCCCAGACGGCTGGCGTAAGGGCGCTCCCGGGCAGGCTCATACCGAGGGCTTCGCTGACGCAGCCCATGGTGTTGGCGGTGCCAAGGAAGGAGCAGGATCCACAGCCGGGACAACTGACGTCTTCGAGCCTGCGTAGTTTCTCGGCGCCGATCTTCCCGGCCTTCAACATGCCGACCGCTTCGTCGTTGGAGGTGGCGTCCGTCTTGCGACCGTCGAAGACTGCGCCGCCTTGCATGACGCCTCCGTTGACGACAATGGCGGGAATGTCCAGCCTGGCGGCGGCCATGAGCATGCCTGGCAAAATTTTGTCGCAGGACGCAAGGAGGACCAGCCCGTCCAGGCGGTGGGCTTCGGCCTCAATCTCCACCGAGTTACAGATCACCTCGCGGGAAGGGAGGATGTATTTCATGCCGACGTGGCCATTGGCGATGCCGTCGCAGGCGGATATAACGCCGAACTCGGCGGCGGTGCCGCCGGCCCGATAGATGCCCTTGACGACAAACTTGGCGAGTTCGTTCAGGTTGTAGTGGCCTGGCACGAGAGTGGACCAGGAATTGGCGATGCCGATGACGGGGCGTCCATCCAACTCATCGTCGGAATAGCCCATGGATTTGTACAAGGAACGCGCCAGACCGTTTTCCTGGCCGGAGAGATTGGTTTGGCTCCGCAATGTCATCGTCGCCTCCTTATTGTCTGTTGTCTGACTTCACTAGAGCGTCGCGCCAGGCCCTGCTCATCTGTACTGCGGCACTTACGGGTGATTATGGTGGTCTAGCCAAGCTAAAGGGCGCGTGCGCGCGGGGTGATGCCTTCCCAACAGGAGGCACACCGGTCGAAGTGTAAGAGTACTATCTTGTGTCGAATCTATGGTCAGTCGCCAGTCGCACGGCTGCGCGGCAGCGACGTTCTAGCCACTTTGGCGATATGCTCCAGGTGCTCGGTCATAAGTCGTCCGGCCTGGTCCGGGTCACCTGCGACCAGCGCTTCGATGAGCGCCCGGTGGTCGACAAGCGATTGCGGCAACATATGCTTTTCGAATTGCTGTTTCACGAACTTCTCATACAGCAATCGGATACTGTTGAAGGAGATGATCAAGAGCTCGTTGGCGCTGATGGCCACCAGCTTAAAATGGAAGTCGAAGTCCAATTCGGTCAACTGTTCCGGAGCGTCGCCGCACCGTTCCATCGCCTCGACGATGGTGCGTAACTCGGTGATATGCTTGCGCTTCGCCTTCTGCGCGGCCAGCCTTGCCGCTCCGACCTCGAAAATCTGCCGGTATTCGATCATGTTAATCGGATTGGTATATTGCGCGATCAGGTCGAAGTTCATGCTATTGTTGGTGTCGGCCTTTTTGTTGACATAAGTGCCCGACTTGGTGCGTGTGATAAGGTGCAACGTTTCCAGGGGCGCGTAGGCCTCACGCAGGGTGCTGCGGCCGATTTCCAGCTTTTTACAGAGGTCGTTTTCATTCGGAAAGATATAGCCTTCAGGCAATTTGCCGCTGATGATGGCTTTCCGCAGCTTGTTGCACAGTTCTTCGGCAATGCGCTTCCGGTTGTTAATACCTATATGGTCAAAAATATCCACGTCGGAAATGGCGTCATCCGTGGACAGATGCGGGGCAGGATCAAGCATTATGGTATTCCCCTCCTGATTCTGTGTTGTAAGACATCATGCATGGGGCTGTTTGTACACTACTCCATGAAATCGGCTCTGTCAAATCTCAACCCGATTATAATTTATAAATCGAATATATTCCCTGCTGAACTCCGCTTCCAGGTGGACAGTTTCAGGAACGAACGGATCGATTCAGAACCTCATCAATTGAAACAAAAAAAGGCAAGGACATAAGTCCTTGCCTTTTCTATAATAATTGGCGGAGAGACAGGGATTCGAGAAGAATCATAAGTCCTTCTATTTATGAACATTGCGATATATAAGCATAGTTTATGCTTACAATCATACTTACAAATCACATTTGGAGACCTTAGAGTATCATTGCGCCTCTTACCCATCAATTTCACCTGAGAATCAATTAATGAACTTACGGCAGGCATCATCTGTAATTTCCAACAAGAAGGGCCGGTATTACGATTTATTGCCCTGGGGTGAGTAATAAGCCATAGCTCCTAATAGTGGAAATTTATGCCAAAAGAATACTTGAATCGCTTGCTTTAACCTTATTCAAACACGGAGTCCAGGCATACAAATAGTTATACGTGGATATTGTAAGCATGGTCCAGCAATTTTTCGGGACCATGCTTACAATTATGCTTACCAAAGTAAATAATAGATCGATAATTAAAGACTCATATTAATTTTCGAGCATATTATCAAGGACTTTATTGGTCAGTCTGACTCGCGCTTCAGTGGTAAAACCGGAAGGGTGGTTATAGCGAATGATGTTGGGGTGCTTGGCGCATTCTTCGGTGACGGTACCGCTGCCGGGTAAATCGAAGATGGCAAAATTGCCCGTCTGCCTGGCGGTCCAGGCAAAAAGGGCGTCGGCGTCAAACGGCTGGCCGAGGGAGGTATTGACGAAGACCGCCGTCTCTTTCATCAGGGCGAATTCGCGGGCGGTGAAGAGCTGTGTGTTACTGGGAAGGTGTGCGGATAAGATATCGCTTTGCTGAAGCTACTGGTGAAACTCGCGGTACGCTACACCCAGAGCCTCCATATCTTCTTTTCGAGTCCGGCTGTAATAGACCACCTTCGTGCCGAACTGGAGCGCTGTTTTCGCCACCATCTTGCCCAAGACGCCGAGGCCGACAATGCCCAACGTTTTGCTGGTCAGTTCGCTGGAGCCGTCGCCCCATTTATGCTCGCCAAGGCCTTTGAACAAGGAAATTAGTTCGGCAAAGATGAATTCGTTCGTTCCCTCGTCGCCGTAGTCCGAGACGCCTGTGACGGTAATCCCTCTGCAGCGGGCTTCGAGGATATCGACGTTGGCGGCCTTTTCGTCGTAAAGGGTTCAACACATGCCGACATAGCGGATGGCGGGACATGCCGCGAAGATTGCCGCGCTTATTTTGGTGCGCCAACTCACCAGCACGCAGTCGGCGTCGCCTATGCGGCGAATAATTTCCGCGTCACTCGCGGGATCCTCCTGGTAGAGGACCGCTGGAGCGGCGGAGAGAGCCAGGATTTTCTCGACAGCAGGGCCGGTCAAGCCGCAGAAATCGGCGGTTACTATCTTATTGAACGTCATTTCTGCGGTCTCCCTGTTCGATGTCAGGCCATCAATTCGTAGGCGGTGTTTTTCACCGGCGCGGTGAGGGTGCCCATCGCCCTTTCCAAAAGTACCTCGTGGTGACCGAGCTCTTCCTCGCGGTAGCCGAAAGTCGTCCTGATCACCGTCGCGACGAATTGGGCGCTTCTGTCCATTGCCACCGGTAAACTATCGCCCTGCAACAGGCTGCCGGTCAGGACGCTGGCGAAGATGTCGCCGGTGCCGTGGTAGCTGGTGGGAACGTGAATGCGTTCCGTCAGCCAGAAGCGGTTGTCCACCCGGTCATACGCCACCACAGTGCTTTTTCCCGGCCGGGTGACAACCGGCGCGCTGGTGATGACCGCCATCTCCGGACCGAGGTCGGTGAGCGCCTTCAGCCAGTCCTTGGTCTCCGCTTCGGTAATGGTCGTGGGCGTCTCGCGGCCCAGCATAAAGGCGGCGTCGGGGAGGTTGGGCGTAATCACCTTGGCGGTGGCCGACAAGCGCTTCATCTCGTACACCATTTCCGGCGGCATGGTCGGGTAGAGTTTGCCGTGGTCCGCCATAACCGGATCCACCACGACCACCGTCTCGGGATGGCTGAAGTCGCGGAGAAAATCCCGCACCATACCGGCCTGACGGGCCGAACCGAGAAAGCCGCTATAGATGGCATCGAAGGAAATGTTCAGTTCCTTCCAGTGATTGATTATTTTAGGCAGTTCGTCCGTCAAGTCCAGTATGGTGAAATTGGGAAATAGCGTATGGGTCGACAACACCGCCGTCGGGAGCGGGCACACCTCGAACCCCATCGTCGAGAGGATGGGAATGACGACGGTGAGGGAACAGCGCCCGTACCCGCATATATCGTGGATAGCCGCGACTCTGGGCAATGGATTTCTCATGATACACCCCTTCCTCTTCTAACGTACCGACCGTGCGAAATTCGGAACCACCAAGTGGCACAAAAAACCCCGGGCATACGCCCGGGGGTCATCTGATCGTCATGCTACTTGACGGCCGCGATTGCTTCGACTTCGACCAATGCGTCCTTGGGTAGCCGGGCCACTTCGAAACAGGACCGGGCCGGAGCGCCGTCGGTTCCGAAAAATTCGGCATAGACTTCGTTGAAGACGGCGAAGTTGTTCATATCGGAAAGAAAACAGGTTGTTTTCACGACATCCTTTAGCGTCGCGCCGCCTGCTTCGAGAATCTTCTGGAGATTGATGAGCGACTGCTTTGTTTGGGATTTGATGTCAGTGCCGGCAAAATCCATGGTCTTCGGGTCGAGAGGGAGTTGGCCGGACGTAAAGATGAATCCCGGAACGGCGATGGCCTGGGAATAGGGGCCGATTGCCTTGGGAGCTGCTTCGGTATTGATGAGAGCCACGGTGCATTCCTTTGGATTGGGAAGATACGGAGGACGCCGGGACATGGCAAAGAACCCAAACGTCCCCCGCATGGCAGTTTTTATAAATCCTACTTCGCCTTGAGCAGTTTGACGATTTCGTTGCCACGGTCGCTGCCGATGCCTTCGAAGAACTTGATGACGCCGTCCTTGTACATGCCGGTCTGCGCGTCCTTGATGGCCTTCGGGAGCGCTTCGCGGAACAGTTCGAAGCACTTGATATCCGGGTGCGAGTAGTTCAGGCGGATAAACTCGGTCGCGCCCACGTCGCCAAGCCCGTCGCCAGTGATGGTGGCAATCTTGTACTTCAACAGCGCCGTCGAAATCTCCTGCGCAGACACGCCCGTCCCGGAAATGTCAATTATCATGCAGAAGCCATACTGCGGCTTGACCGGAATCGTCACGCCTTCCGTCTTCGCCACCGTCTCTTCGATGTGCTTGTAGTTCCGGCGGATAATCTCCGTCGACTTCTCGATGTAGTCGTGGTCCTGCATCGCTGCGAGAGCGGCGTACTGGCCTTCGTAGTTGATGTGGATCTTGGTGATCTCCATCTTGATGAGGAAGGTGCCACGGAGCAGACCCGGGTGGCCGGCCATAAAGCCGACGCGGAGGGCGGGCATGCCGTAGCCCTTCGAGATGCCGCTGACCGAAATCACGTGGTCCATGGGCGTCTCGGGCGTGTGCAACGACGCCATGGGGATCTGCTTCGCGCTCGGATCAGTCTGGTGCGTGTTGTGGGTCACGTTGTTGAAGATGACGATGTTGTTTTTGCGGGCGATATCGGCGA
>JAJPXZ010000183.1 GCA_021205245.1 Planctomycetaceae bacterium | reverse complement strand
TTGTTATCAGTCTGTACGATAGCACTTCCCCCCCACGTCACCCCGGCGTGCGGACCTCCACCAGCGCGAAAACGGGCGGTTCGGCCGGGGTCCACGGGGCTAGACACCGAAGGCACCAAACTCAAGCGGTTGACGCCCGCAGCGGATGTTCGGGTCGTGGACCCCGGCGGGGAGGATTACATTCACCGCAAAAAACCCGGTTTTTATCGTTCCAGTGCGTGAACACCCCTACCATAAAGAAAATGAAAGGGGAACCCCATGCGCTACAAACGCCAAAAACATTATCCACGGCCTTTTCCTGGTCCAGGCTGGGTCCAGTCCCTCGCCCACGGATTGGCCTACGACGCGTGCGACGTGCCGCGTCGGCACGAGCGCTGGTTCTGGCTCGCCGACCCCTGGATGGACCGGCCGAAAGGCGTCGTCAGCCAGAAGAATTGGGACCGCATCATCGCGTATCTCCGAGAGGCGCAGCGTAACATCGAGGATCTTATAGCAACCTGGCCCCGCCGTCGCATCCCCCGTCCCCGGCGCGTGCGCCCGTGTCAGCGCCGTGGCTGGACCTGGACGCGAAAGCCGCTCCTCACCCCGCCGCCGCCGCGACGGCGTCGATTCCGCCTGCCGTCACTCGCCGCCACAACGACCGGCCCGCCGCCACGGACGGTGACGGTCCTCGGAGAAGGACGTCCCAGCAGACGTGAACCCGAGACGGTGGCCGTGGTCCCAATGGTGGGTTACTCCGGTACGTGTTCCGGCCCGACCCGCCCCAAGCTCTTTGACAACTGAATCGTGTACACGGTGTTATTCGGCCAAAGCCATATCAACCGCCGCGGCGGCATGGATTAGGGCGGTATCGAAGAGGGGACAGTCGCTTTCGTCCTGGGTAATGATCAGGCCGATTTCGGTACAGCCAAGGATGGCCCCTTCCGCTCCGGCTGCCTGCATTTTCTCCACCAGTTCATGGGCGAACGCCTTGGATTCCGGCAGGATGATGCCCCGGCATAACTCGTCGAAAATGATACGGTTCAGACGGGCGCGGTCGTCCGCGTCCGGGATTATCACCTCGAAGCCGCGTGCCGTCAGCCGCTTGGTGTAAAAATCCTGTTCCATCGTATAGGCGGTGCCGAGGAGCGCTGCCTTGTGTATTCCTTGTGCCGCCATGGCGTCGGCTGCGGCATCGGCGATATGGAGCAGCGGAATCTCCACCGCCGCCTCCACTTGTCCCGCGACCTTATGCATGGTGTTGGTGCAAATCAGGAGAAAATCCGCACCAGCCGCTTCGACGCGCTGACCGGCGGCGACGAGGGTCGCGGCGACGGCGTCCCAGTCGCCTTTTGCCATGTCGGCCTCCAACCCGTGGAAATCGACGCTTACCAGCGCGCATTTCGCCGAGTGCAGGCCGCCCAGGCGTTCCTTGACCAACCGGTTGACCACCTGGTAGTAGGTCACGGTGCTTTCCCAGCTCATGCCGCCCAGCATTCCGATCGTTTTCATCAATCTTTTTCCATTCAATCAGGGTGATGTCTCCCGGGAATCGCGGATTGCCTCTTGCCCGGTCTCCCCCATACATATACCATTGGATGCTCAAGTAAAAGAGAATTCCGGGCGGGGGAAATCACACCGCAACCAAAGGGACGGATCGTGAATATCTGGGACATGCGCCGCACTTACCTGAACATCCGCCGCCTCCGGCAAATCCTCACCGTGCTGGTGAAGCACGGCTTCTCGCATTTTCTCGAACGGATGCGCATCGCCGATTACCTTCCCTGGGTCGGCCGCCACATAGAGGACAGCAAAAGCGCCGTCCGCAACCAGGAGATGGACCTCCCCCACCGCCTCGCCGCCGCGTTCGAGGAGTTGGGACCGGTTTATGTCAAACTTGGGCAAATCCTCGCCGTCCGCCCGGACCTTATCCCCAAGGAGTTCCAGGTCGCCTTTGCCCATCTGCAGGATCAGGTGCCGCCGATAGCGGGCGATCTCATCAGGCCGGTGGTGGAGAAGTCCTTGGGCAAACCCCTGGACGAAATCTTCGAGGTCTTTTCCCACGAAGCCATCGCCGCCGGTTCAATCGGTCAGGTGCATACGGCTGTCCTCAAGGACGGCAGCGACGTGATCGTCAAGATCAAGCGCCCCGATATCGAAGTCCAGATCGAAGAGGACTCCAGCCTCCTGGACGCCCTCGCCGAGCTGGTCGAACGGCACATCCCCGAACTCAAGGTCGTCAGGCCGAAAATGATGGCGGGCGAACTGCGGCGCACCCTGTCGAACGAACTCGACTTTGTCGGCGAAGCCGCTTATGCCACCAAATTCCGCGAATCGGTCGAGGACGACCCCGGCGTCAACGTGCCGCAAATCTATTGGAAATACGTGACCCGCGACGTCCTGGTCATGCAACGGGTCGAAGGCAAGGCGCTCAGCGATATCGGCTTCCTGCCCGCCACCGAAAAGAACCGCGTCGCCAATGTCGTCGCCGACTGCTTTATGCGGCAGTATTTCGAGACCGGCCTTTTCCACGGCGATCCGCATCCCGGCAACC
Organism: Planctomycetaceae bacterium; assembly: GCA_021205245.1. Lineage (GTDB taxonomy): Bacteria > Planctomycetota > SZUA-567 > SZUA-567 > SZUA-567 > JAJBSZ01. The sequence continues at coordinate 36,994 of JAJPXZ010000183.1, read as the reverse complement.
TGCTCTACGGTCCCGACGGCGTCGTCTCCATTATCGACTTCGGCCAGACCGGGCATATTTCGGAAGAAATGCGCCGCATCCTGGCGCAGATCCTTATCGCTCTCAAGGACGGCGACACCGACCGCATTGTCGAACTCTACGCCGATATCGGCGAATTCGCCCCCGACGCCAACATCCAGGGTTTCCGCTTCGATCTCGCGAACTTTATCGACCGCAACTACGGCATGCCTGCCGACCGCATCGACTTTACCCTTATCGCCCAGGAGTCTTTGAACATCGCCCGCCGGAACGGTCTCTATCTGCCGCGTGATTTTGTCCTACTCCTAAAAAGCCTGATGCTGGTCGCGACCGTGGTCCGGGATCTCGACCCCGGCTTCCGTCTCGATGTCGCCATCGTCCCAGCAGTCCGCCGCCTCAGTTTGAGCCTCTACCGCCCCGACGTCATGGCGGGCCGGTCGCTGAAGCTTTTGTCGCGGTTTTCCTCCCTGGTGCGGCGCATGCCGGACGATATCCGCGACCTGTTGGACAAAGCCCGCGCTGGCCGCTTTACCATCAATTTCCATCACGACAACCTCCAGGGCGTTGCCGAACGGACCGGCCGCGCCATGGACCGGCTCACCCTCGGCATTATCGCGGCGGCGGTGATTATCGGCTCGTCCATTGTCCTCTCGGCCGGGCAGAGCGGTCCGATCGCGGGGTATGTAATTCCGATTTTTGGCGGCATTTCGGTGCCGGTCATGCTGTCGACCCTCGGGTTCTTTTTGGCCCTGATTTTGGCGGCATATGTGTCATGGGGAATTTTTCGTGACAAAGACAGGAAATAAGCTCCGCACGCTCGCCGTCACGGCCCTGCTGCTGGTCTTCTTCGCCGGCTGCGGCCGCGAAGTCGAGCCGTTTCCCGAACCGGGCGCGTCAAGCGAATCGGCCGAGATAATCCGTGCCGAAGCGATTGGCCCGGTCATCCTCGCCTATGCCTCCTATCCCCTCAAGAGCGGCGCGCCGCCGGACGGGGTGCGGATGGCGGTCTACCGGGCCATTGGGAATACCCGGCTGTCGGCTGCCGCGTTCTTTTATTCCGAGCGCGACAAGGCGATGGACTGGGTCCGCGAACAGCTCGATCTCCGCCGCCGCCGCAACCTGCCGCCCCGAATTATTCTGGCCGGTCACGGACTTGGGGCGACCGAGGCGTCGGAGACGGCCCGCGAGATCCTCTTCAACGACCGCGACGTGCAAATCGTGCTCCTCCTCACCGTGGACGCGGTCAAAACCGGCAGGCTCAGCCATGCCGCCGGCGTCACCGGGAATGTTCTCTCCCGCCGCATCCCCGGCGTCAACCATTCGTTTACCGCCTACGACGCCGCGCCGCCGCCGGACGCCAATCGTCTCTGGGCGCATATCAATTATTACCAGACCAACAGCACCAATTATCACGGCACCTCCATGCCCGGTGCCGAGAACCACCAATTGACCGACTGGACCGGACTTCTCAACCACGGCAACGCCGACGATTACGCCACGTCTTTCATGGTCGGCGATCTGCGCCACGCGATAGCGGAGAGTTTGCGATGAAACGATGGTGGGGGGGAATCGTCGCCGGTCTCTGTTTGCTCATAGCCGGCTGCGGCGACAACATGTGGTGGGAATACCGGGACGACCCCTATATCGCCGACCTCGCCCGCCGGGGCGACGGCGACGTCATGCGCGGCGTCAACGCGGCCAACAAGAACGAACGCATGATGGCGTTGCGGATTCTTGCCACCCGGGCGGGCGAGGCCCGCCGCAATGGACGCCGCGACCTGGCGGTGGAGATGGAAGAAGTTATCATCCGCCGCTACCGTATCGAAAAAGAGCCGGAGGTCCGCGCCTGTATCGTCAGTATCTGCGCTCCGGCGACGGGGCGGGGCAGTACGGCCATGGTGAAGTTCCTGCGAGAGCGCATCGCTTCAGGGGAGTTCCCCGGTTACGCCGCCTTGTCACTCGCCGCGATTGGGACGAAACACGCCGTCCTCGACATCGAACCGCTTACCCGCCACCCCGCGCCCGAGGTGCGGTTGCAAGCAGCCAACGCGCTGGTGGTACTGGGCGATCCGCGCGGCTTTGGCGCTGTGTCCAAAGTCTGGAGCGAGATGCAGAGTTCCCTCTGGCCCCCCCGCGTCGAAGGCGTCCCGCTGGACGAAGCCAGGACCGGCCTGGCCGCACGGGCCGAGCGCGCTTTCGGCCGTCCACTGAATTATCGGTAATTATGCATCGGAGTCGCAGAGCATGCAGGAAAGGGATTTTCCCGAGGATTTCGTGTGGGGCGCGGCGACATGTCCGCCTTGCTGCGAAGGGGAGACGGTCAGCGATTGGGGCAAACTTTCCGCCCCGGATGGCAGCGTCCCCGACGACGGCCCCCATCACTGGCGGCGCTACCGCTATGATTTTCGCGCCATGGCCGATCTGGGCCTGAAAGCTTACCGCTTCGGCATCGATTGGGCCAGGCTGCAACGCGAACCCAATGCCCCCCTCGCTCGTGAAGACACCTACCGCTATATGGAGATGCTTGCCGATCTCCGCAGCCACGGTATTGAACCCTGGGTAACCTTGTTCCACCACGCTCTGCCGCGCTGGGCGCTGAAGGCCGGCGGCTGGCTCAACCGAGAGACGCCATATTGGTTCGCCGATTTCGCCCGTCGCCTCGCCGACGTCAGCGATGGCGAGGTAATTCGCTGGATCCCCATCCACGAGCCACAACTTTATTGTTTTGCCTGCCACGCCTGGGACGGCCTGCCCGGTGGCGAATGGGGTAGGCTCGACCATGTCCGTCTCGCCTTTAAGAATTTGGCCCACGGCCACCGTCTCGCCGCCGCCGCCCTGCGCCAGCGTCTTCCCCACGCGAAAATCGGCCTCAGCCTTCCCGGCGGCTGTTTTTTCCCCAATCGGGTATGGCACCCCGGCGACCATGTGGCAGCGGGCGTCGCCGACTGGCTCTTGAACCGGTACGGCTTGCGGAAGTTCGGCCGCCCCGATTTCGTTATGCTCCGGACCGGCAACGAACTGCGCCTCCGCGCCTTTGACACCCTCTCGCTCGGGAGCGGGGTCTCACCCACCCTACCTGCGAGAATGCGCCACGGCGGGGGCGGCGACGGCTTTTCCCGGCCACGCCGCAAGAGCGCCGCAACGTGGCTGCGCCGCCTTCGCGCGCCTGTCTACCTGGTCGGCCACGGCGACGCCACCCTCCCGGACGGCGGCCTGCACACATTGCTCTCATCCTTCGCGGGCTCCCCCGCGGTGGCCGGATTTTTCTACGATCCTCTTCTCGATGGCTTTGATTTGACCAAGGGGCTGGCATCCGGCGGTGGGCTATTACAGGTGGACTTTCACGGGCGCGAGCGGCGGCGCGAACTACGGAATTTCGCCAAACCGTTCGCAAGAGTGGTGAGGACGGGGACGCTGAAATCGCTGGCTAAAAAGGAGCGACGCCATGCATAGGGCGGCGGAGAAAGCCGGAGCCTGGTACGAACGGGACGGCGAAGGACTGCGTTTGCAGGTGGAGGAATGCCTGGCCGACGCGCGCGACCGATACGGCCACGCTGTCACCGAGGCGAGGGGGCATCCGGTTGGGATAGTCGTGCCCCACGCGGGCCTGGTTTTTTCCGGAGCCGTTGCCGCCGCCGCATTCGAGCTGGTTCGGCAGCGGGTGGACCGGGTCGACACCTTCGTCATTTTCGGTGCCTGCCACCGCGCCCATTTATCCGTCCCCGCCATCTGGGCCACCGGCCGCTGGGATACCCCGCTCGGTTCGGTGGAGGTGGACGAAGCGCTGGCGCAAGCTTTCATACAGGCCGGGCTGGGCCGCGAGGACTATGCCGTCCATCAGGGCGACAACGCCATCGAGCTGCAAATGCCCTTTATCAAAGCCATGTTCCCCACCGCGAAGATTGTCCCTATAGCCATGGGGTTTTTCCCCGACGCAGGCGAGATGGGCAAGCTTGCCACCGACGTGGCGAAAAAACACCACGGAGCGACCGTCGCGGTCGCTTCCACCGATCTCACCCACTACGGCGCGTCATTTGGAATAACTCCAGCCGGCACTGGCGAACCGGCGTTGCGATGGCTGGCGGAAAATGATAGACGTTTTATCGACGCCGCCATCGCCATGGATGCGCGACGGGTGGTGGAGGTGGCGGAACAGGATCACAGCGCCTGCGGTGCTGGCGCTGTAGCGGCGGTGATCGGCTGGGCTGAGGCCTGCGGCGCTTCCTCCGGCCGCCTCCTCGCCTATACGAACAGCCACGACGTCATGCCGCAGGGCGAAGCGTCGCATATGGTCGGCTATGGGGCTATCGCTTACGAGACCGCCTGACCATAGAGCCAAACCAGCGCCTTTTCCAGCGCTTGATTGAAAAAGAACCAGTTGTGTTCGCCTGGCCATTCTTCATAGGTGACGGGGTAGTTCATGGCGGTGAGGGTATCGCGCATACGGCGGTTGGGGGCGACAAGGTAATCGCTTTCGCCGCAAGCGAGGAACAACTGCGGTGGATTCCCGGTGGCCAGCGTCCGGGCCGCGAGAGAGGGGATGTCGTTGTCTTCCGACCAGGTGAAGCTGTCGCCGAAGACGCATTGCATATCAAGCGGCAACCGTTCGCCAAAAACCTCTTCCGCCTTCGCCCGACCCATCGGCGATCGGAGGATGTCCAAATCCTCGCGGAGAAACAGGCACGCCGACGAAAACGCGGCAACCTTGCCGAACCGTTCCGGCCGCGACAGGGCGCACTTCAGCGCACCGTAGCCTCCCATCGACGCGCCGATGACGGCGGTGTTTTCACGTTCCGCCGAGACGTTGAATAAGCTCCGAATCGTCTCCGGCAGTTCATCCGCCACATAGGAAAAATAACGCGGCCCGTGCGCCATGTCGGTATAAAACGAACGGCCTACTTCGGGCAGCACGAAGATGGTGTGGTATTGTTGGGCGTATTGCGGCAACAGGGTAAAATTGGCCCAATCGCCGTTGCTGCCGCACAAGCCATGCAACAGGTAGCACACGTTGTAGGGTTTGCCGAGCGGGTAGTCGTGCGGGCCGACGAGGGTGACGCCGGTCATCATCTCCAGGGTTTTCGAAAAGATGTCTCCGCGCAGGAACATGTCAGGCCTCCAGGGCCAGCGCATCGCGCATTCGCGCCAGCGTGCGGTCCCTCCCCACCAGTTCCACCACCTCCCAAATGCCGCGGCTCACCGTGCCGCCGGTGACAGCCACCCGCACCGGTTGGGCAAGGTCGCCGGTCTTGATCTCGTTGGCTTCGCCGTAGGCGAGGGCGGCCTTTTCCAGCTCCGGAGCCTCCCACGACGTCAGCGCTTCGAAAAGAGGCAACAGACCCCGGACAACGGCAAACCCGGCCCCGTCCTTTTTACGCAGCACCTTGTCCACCGCCTTCGGGTCGTGCTCGACCGACGTGGTGAAGAAGTAGCGGGTATTGGCGACGAAGTCCTTGATCGTCTTGAGCCGTTCCTGTTCAAGAAGAATGAGCTTCCCAAGCCATTCCGGGTCTATCGATTCGGTCGCCATGCCTTCGGCAGCCAGTTCGGCGGTGATGAGAGGGGCGAGTTCCGCGAGCGGCATTTTCATCAGGTACTGACCGTTCATCCACGCCAGTTTTTCCAAGTTCAACTGGGCTGGCGCTGCGGAGACACGGTCAAGGGTGAAGTGCTCGGCCATCTCCTTTCGCGTCATGATTTCAACCCCGTCCTCGCGGCCCCAGCCGCACAGAGCGAGGAAGTTGAACAAGCATTCGGGCAGATAGCCCTTGGTGCGGAAATCGCCGACATAGGCGTCGCCGTCCCGCTTTGAGTACGGTTTCCCTTTGGCGTTGACGATCATGGGGAAGTGGCCGTAGCGAGGCGGCGTCGCATTCATGGCGCGGAAGATGAAGTGATGCCGGTAGGTATTTTCGACATGGTCATTGCCACGAAGAATGTGGGTAACGCCCTGGTCGACGTCGTCCACCACGTTGGCGAGGTGGAAGACGGGGCTGCCGTCGGAGCGGACGATGACCAGATCGCGGATGGAGTCGAGCGGCTTCTCCAGGTGGCCCAGGACCAGGTCCTCGTAAAAGACATAGCGACGCTTGAAGAGGAGGGTAACGGGCTTGCCGCCGAGCACGTCCTCGGCCTTGCCGGACAGCGCACCAAGCAGCGCCTGCCCGGGTTTTTCGCCGCCGTCGGCCATTTTGACGCGCAGGTGCGGCATGGCGTCGCGGCTGATCGGGTTGTGGTATTCCTTGCCGTCCGAGCCGTGGGTGATGTAATCGACGCCACGGGCGGTCACGAACAGATCGCCTTTCGAGACGTCGACCTCCACCTCTTCGCGCGGTTCGGAGACGAATGACGGGTCGAGAAGCGGGCCATCGAGGTGGAGGATGGTGGGACCGCCCTCAAGGCGGCTGGCATAGCCTTTGGCAACCATCTCGTCCACCACCTGGATGTGGCGGTCCTTCTGCTTCGACTGGTACATGGGGTCTTCGTCGTAGTCGAGCCCGAGCCAGTCCATGGCTTCAAGCAGAGTCCCGATTGCTTCCGGGGTGGAGCGTTCGAGATCGGTGTCTTCGACCCGAAGCAGGAATTGGCCGCCGTTGTGGCGGGCGAAGAGCCAGTTGTAGATGGCGGCGCGGATATTGCCGATATGGACGTTTCCGGTGGGACTGGGTGCGAAGCGGACGCGGGGAGCCTGGGCCATGGTGGTTCTTTCTACTATCGGGTTATTTGCGGCAGCGGTATATGATTGCAGGCGGAAGGTTCTTCCAGATTACCCCGCTGCTTTCCACGTGGGAGAAGTATTGTTTGACGTTGTGTTTGAAGCGTTTTCCCGCCGGCATCACCAACCCCTGGAGGTAGGCGAAGGTAACGAAAGTGCCGCCTTCGGGCATGACATCCACCATGCCCCGGAGAATCTTGTGCTGGAGTTCTTCGGGGAAAATCGCCCACGGCAGGCCGGAGATGACGCAGTCGATCTTGTCCACGCCTTCGTGGAGGCAGCAGGTGGAGACGTTGGAGGCGCAATCGGTATAAATGTGCACGTCGGGAAATCGCTTCTTTAGCGCCGTGGCGAAATCCTCGTTCACCTCGATGGCGAAGAACTTCTGTCCCGGCTGGAGCTTTTCAAGAATCCGGTTCGTGAACACCCCTGTCCCAGGCCCGTACTCGGCGATGACGGCATTCGGGCCGGGCGCGGCAAATTCTACCATGCGCCTGGCCAGATCGTCCGAACTGGGCACAATAGCGCCGGTGGAGGCGGTCTTGGTGAGGAACTGCTTGATGAACATGCGGGTATGGCCGTTCGCCATGCGGATCGTTTCTTTTACTTTTTAGCGTAGCGGGTGGGGTCGGCGACCCCGGCTTCAAGAAAGCCCTGGCGGCGCAGTCGGCACGAATCGCACGCGCCGCAGGCGAGGCCGTCGCCCCCGACCGGATCATAACAGGTGAGGGTGAGTGAGTAGTCCACCCCCAGGCTGGTTCCCCAGGCGATAATACCGCTTTTCGTCAGATTCTGCAACGGTGCACGGATGGTGACGGTGTCTCCTTCGACAGTCCGTTTGGTGGCGAGGTTGGCCATCTTTTGGTAGGCGGCGATGAACTCGGGCCTGCAATCGGGATAGCCGGAATAATCGACTGAATTGACGCCGATAAACACCGCCTCGGCGTTCTTGATCTCCGCCAATGCCAGAGCGTATGACAGGAAGATGGTGTTGCGGGCCGGGACGTAGGTGACGGGGATGCCGTTTGATTCCTCGTTTTTCGGCACTTCGCCGTCACCGGTCAGGGCCGACCCGCCGAAGCGGTCGAGGTGGATAGGCATGATGGCATGGCTGGCCGCGCCGGCTGCCAGACGTTTAGCCGCTTCGAGTTCATGGCTGTTCCGCTGCCCGTAATCGAAGGAGAGGCAGTGGCAGATATAATCCTCCGACTTCGCCACGGCGAGGATGGTGGCTGAGTCTAGGCCTCCGGAGAGGAGGATGATTGCGTGTTTGGTGTCCATCTATGGTTGCTCCGATTGCAATGGGTCTATCGAGATCCCAGTCTGTAATTCCCGTACCAGCCGTCGTTGTCGGTCGAGCCCGCGTTTACGAAGGAAGAGGTTATTCAACCTGCCTTCGTAGCGCCCGCGCTTCTCTTTGGGGCAGAAAAGAAGGCGAAAGCGGAAGTTATTCTCTTGCAGGAAGACGACAGCCTTTCGTTTAAGTGTGGGCCACAGTGCGCATTCATCTTTAAGGCGCATCACCGACTCTTCATAGAACGGTGTTAAACGGGCGTTTTCCCAATAATATTGAGCATTCGTGCCAACGTAATCGCGGGTCCACGGCTTCTTCTCTGCATAATGAAGTACTTTGACATTTGGTCGAGCCATTCGAACTGTCATTCGGTCGGCCGGGTTCATTAACCTGAAGTTACGCGACGTTTCATCAGCGTCGTACCACCAGTCGAGGTAGTTCCACTCGCAGTCAATGAAGGTCACGTTACCCTGCAGGACGGAATTCATAACGTCCTGTTCAGGCAGGTTACTGCCGCCGATAAAACGATTCTTCTCCAGAAAAGCTTTTACATCCCCACGCTCGCGCATAAGGGAAAGATCCATCACCAGTCCGCCTGAAAAAAAGTAAGGGGTTCCAGGATCCATGCCGAGTTTTTCGCGCCAGAACTTGCCAACACCAGGATCGACCCGGCTCTGCTCCTCTGTCACATAGTCATGGCATGCGCCCACGGGCATGCCGTCCAACGGAATGTGGTAGAAGTCAGCCACGTCTCCAAAAAGTACGACATCGGAATCCAGGTAGGCTATTTTGTCGTAGGCGCCGAAAACTTCCGGTGCGAAGATTCGGAAATAAGCGGCATAGCTGATGGCACGGTTGGTGGCGAACGCTTCCTTTCCTTCGGCTTCCACAAGAGGCCGGATGTCGACGAAGCGCAGACTGGCATTCGGGTACCGCCTCATCCACTGTACCGCCGCCTTGAGCCGGGCGGGAGCAATACCATCCTGGATAATGAAAATGTCGTAGTTGTTCTGCGGGCTGGCGTGGCGCATTACCGAGGCGATGGTCGTCAAGGCGGGCGCGAAGAACCGGTCATCACAGCCGAGAAAAACCGGTACGTTGTTTTCCGCGAAGGCCGGATTAATAGGCTCGGGGGGAAGGATTACCTTCACCCCGTCGTCCGAGTCGCAATTTTCCGTCATGGATCAATTTCTCCCCGGCGGCGGGCTGTCGCCGACGATTTGCAAACGTGTCAACGCCCGCAGGATAGCCAGCTTGGCCCTGTCAATATCCACCTGCACGTCCGCGCCGGTGTCGGAGGTAACCTCCGCCAATTTTTTGCGAGCCCGCTCCAACGCGGTGCGCGCCCGTTCGACATCGATCTCGTTCCCGACCTCGGCCGAGTCGGCCAATATTACCAGAACCTGCCCGTTCATGTCCATATAGCCGCCGTGGATGGCGAGTTCCGTTTCCGAGCCGTCGTCGCCCCGCGCCTTCATTACCCCCACCTCCAACGGTGCGATGGTGGGTTCGAAGTGGGCAAAAACCTCCAGCGTGCCGGCGGCGGTGTTGAGTTCGACCGACTGCACCAACTCGTCGAATACCGCGCGCCGTGGCGTCAGCACCCGGCAGCGGAGATTGCCCCTGGCCACTCGTCTGTCTGTCGACATTCTGTCCCCTAGGAGGCGGCGACGGCGAGAGACGCCGCCTTTTCCTTCGCCTCGGCGAAGTTGCCCACATACATGAAGGCCTGCTCCGGCATGTCGTTGGCGACGCCTTTAAGGATTTGGTCAAAGCCGTCGACTGTCTCGGCGATAGGCACATAACGGCCAGGCATGCCTGTGAACTGTTCAGCCACATAGAACGGCTGCGAGAAGAAGCGTTGAATCTTCCTCGCCTTTGCCACCGTCTGCTTGTCGTCCTCCGACAGTTCGTCCATGCCGAGGATGGCGATGATGTCCTGCAGATCTTTATATTTCTGCAGCACCTGTTTAACCTCGGTGGCGACACGATAATGGCGCTCGCCGACAATGCGCGGGTCGAGGATAGTCGAGGACGAGCCGAGCGGGTCGACAGCGGGATAGATGCCCAGGGACGCAATTTGCCGCGACAAGGCGGTGATGGCGTCGAGGTGGGCGAAGCAGGTCGCGGGCGCGGGATCGGTATAATCGTCGGCTGGAACGTACACCGCCTGGATCGAGGTGATGGATCCCTTTTTCGTCGAGGTAATGCGTTCCTGCAGTGAGCCCATCTCTGTCGCCAGGGTCGGCTGATAACCGACGGCGGACGGCATCCGCCCAAGCAGGGCCGACACCTCGGACCCGGCCTGAACGAAACGGAATATGTTGTCGATAAAAATCAGAACGTCCATGCCCTCTTCGTCGCGGAAATATTCGGCGATGGACATGGCGGTCAGGGAGACGCGGAGACGCGCCCCGGGCGGCTCGTTCATCTGGCCGTAGACGAGGGCGGTTTTTTCCATCACGTCCGCCTCCATCATTTCGATCCACAGGGCGTTGCCTTCGCGGGTGCGTTCGCCCACGCCCGCCACCACCGACCGGCCACCGTGCTCGGTGGCGATGGAGCGGATGAGTTCCTTCATGATGACGGTTTTACCGACGCCGGCACCGCCAAAAAGGCCAACCTTGCCGCCCTTGGGAATGGGCTGGAGCAGGTCGACGACCTTGATGCCGGTCTCAAGAAGTTCGGTCGCATTTTCCTGTTCGGCAAAGGACGGCGCGTCGCGGTGGATAGGGTAGTACTTCTTCGCGTCCACCGGGCCGAGCTCGTCGATGGGGCGTCCGGTTACGTCGAGGATGCGGCCAAGCACTTCGGGGCCGACCGGCGCCATGATGGGAGAGCCGGTATCGCGGACCGGCATGCCCCGCACCAAACCGTCGGTCGTCGACATGGCGACGCAGCGAACGGTGCGTTCGCCCACGTGCTGGGCGACTTCGAGGGTGAGGTCGATGGCCGGGTCGTCCTGCTCGATTTTCAGGGCGTTGTTGATTTCCGGCAGGGTCCCAACGTCGAATTCAACGTCCACCACCGGCCCAGAAACCTGCTTAAGTCTGCCGAAGCTGCTGTCTGCCTTTATCATTGCTCATTCCTCCGGGCGGCGCGCCGCCCATTTTTATACTACCGTTAAATTGCGTTGGAGCCGCCGATGATGTCGAGGAGCTCCATGGTGATGCCCGACTGGCGGGCGCGGTTCAGGTCGAGGGTGAGGTTCGACACCATCTCCTCGGCGTTATTGGTGGCGTTGTCCATCGCCGACATCCGAGCAGCGAGTTCGGCGGCATAGCTCTCCAGCATGCCACGATAAATCTCTGTCGCCATGCGCCTGGACATGAGTTTGTCCAAGGCGGTGCGGGTGTCGGGAAGCAACTCGTAGATGGGGCGGACCGGCGCGGCTTTTTCCACCGCTTCCATCTCACCCTGCTTTGCCATCAATTCCTCTTCGGCGTCGGAAAGGTCGAAAATGTCGTCCGGCGCTTCGTCGAGAACGATTTCTTCGAGAATAGGATCGCCGTCTTCGGCGACAGGCATGTCGGCGGCTTTTTCCCGCTGCAGCATCTCGCCCACGGTGACAGGGAGGAGTTTGCGGATGACCGGCCGCTGGGTGAGCATGGAGGCGAATTCGTTATAGACGACATAGGCTTCATCGATGCGGTCGTCGCCGTCCTCCGACATCATCGCCACCAGCTTTTCGCAGATGTCTCCGGCCATGATGTAGGAGAGTTTTTCAAACACGTCGTGATAGGTGCGGACGATGCGGAATTCGGTTTTTCTGAGATAGCCGATGGTGCGCTTGCCGATGGCGAAGAAAACCGGTTCGACCTCCCGCTTCGAACGGACGTACTCGGTGACGGCGCGGAACAGGTTCGAGTTGAAGCCACCAGCCAGGCCCCGGTCACCGGCAATGAGGACGTAGGCGACCCGCTTCACTTCGGCATGGGGCCGGAAGAGCGGGTGCTCGTCGCCGACGAGATCCTCGGCCACGTGCTTGACCAGCCCGTCGATAGCGTCGGCATAGGGGCGCATGGCCAGCATCTGGTCCTGGGCGCGCCGCAATTTGGCCGCAGCCACGAACTTCATGGCGCGGGTGATTTGCTGGGTGCTCTTGACCGAGCGAATGCGGCGTTTGATGTCCTGGGTTTGCATGGCTATTTCCTGGGCGGCCTGACAACCGCTGTCTCGCCCGTGTCCTGACCCCGAGCCGGTTTGGTCCCGTCGACCGCGTACATTCCGGCGTAGCCATCGACATAGTCGCGGATAGCGCGGCCAAGATCAGCCTCTGTGTCGACATCGAGCGCGCCGGTTTTGTTTATCTTGTCGAGGACGTCGGCGCGGTTGCCGCGCAGATAGTCGAGAAGCGCCTGTTCGAATTCGACAATGGCGTCGGTGCGGATGTTGTCGAGATAGCCCTTGGTGCCTGCGTAAATCGCCGCCACCTGTTCCGCCACCGTCATGGGCGAATACTGCTGCTGCTTCATCAGTTCGACCAGGCGCTCGCCCCGGGCGAGCTGGCGTTTCGTCACCGCGTCGAGGTCGGACCCGAACTGCGCGAAAGCGGCGAGTTCCCGGTACTGGGCCAAGTCGAGCTTGAGCGAACCAGACACCGACTTCATAGCCTTGGTCTGGGCCGCGCCGCCGACACGGGAGACCGAAATGCCGACGTTGACCGCCGGGCGGACGCCGGAGTAGAACAAGTCGGCCTCCAGGAAGATCTGGCCGTCGGTAATGGAGATAACGTTGGTCGGGATATAGGCCGAGACGTCTCCGGCCTGGGTCTCGATGATGGGGAGGGCGGTGATGGAGCCGCCGGTGCCGCGAATTTTCGCCTTCTTCAGGTCTGGATTCGCCGCTACCTCCTTCTCAACCGCCCACAGGCCCGGTACGCCGGTGTAGACTTTTCGGCCTTCAACAGCGGCGAGGTCGACAACGTCGGGCATGGATTTTTCCACAGCCACGTATTTGTCCGCCATCTTGACGGCCCGCTCAAGCAGGCGCGAGTGGAGGTAGAACACGTCGCCGGGATAGGCTTCGCGCCCGGGAGGACGGCGGAGCAGGAGGGACATCTCGCGGTAGGCCCAGGCGTGCTTGGACAAGTCGTCATAGACGATAAGGACGTGTTTGCCGAGATCCATGAAATATTCGGCGATGGACACGCCAGTATAGGGCGCGAGGTATTGCTGCGGTGCCGGTTCGGACGCGGTGGCGCTGACGATGATGGTGTAGCCGAGGGCTTTCTCGCGCCGGAGCGTCTCGATGATGCGGGACACGGTCGACCGTTTCTGGCCGATGGCGACATAGATGCAGATGACGTCCAGGTTTTCCGGGTTGCCGTCCCAGCCGCGATTCTGGTTCAGGATGGCGTCGATGGCGATGGCCGTCTTGCCGGTCTGGCGGTCGCCGATGATGAGTTCGCGCTGGCCGCGCCCGATGGGGGTGATGGAGTCGACCGCCTTCAAGCCGGTCTGCAACGGTTCGGCGACGGGCTGGCGCTGGACTATGCCGGGCGCAATCCGTTCGATCAGCCGTTCCTCGTCGACCTTTATCTCACCGAGGCCGTCCTGGGGCGCGCCCAGGGCGTCGACGACACGGCCGAGCAGGCCGTAGCCGACCCCGACCTGGGAGATGCGCCCGGTGCGGCGCACCGGGTCGCCTTCCTTGATGTGCGCGCCGTCGCCCAGGAGCACCGCGCCGATGTTATCTTCTTCCAGGTTGAGGGCAATGCCCATGACGCCGCCGGGGAATTCCAGCAACTCGCCCGCCTGGGTTTCTTCCAGGCCGTGCACGCGGGCAATGCCGTCGCCGTTCTGGAGAACGGTGCCGGTATCTGCCGCTTCGGCCGCTTTACCAAAGCCGTCGATTTCGCGGCGAATGAGGGAGGAGATTTCCTCCGGATTCAGTTTGCTGTCCATCCTGTTTTTCCTCAAATGCCGCCGTGTACGCGGCTGGATACGGTTATTTCTTCTTTTCCGACGGTGCGTCGTCACCGGTGCCGACGAAGGCGGCGCTTTCAGTGAGCAATCGTTCCCTAAGCCGTTCCAATTTTCCCAGCACCGTGCCGTCGATGGTCTTGTCGCCGACGACAATTTTCGCACCGGCCAACAGACCCGGTTCGACCCGCTGATGGAGAACCACCCGCGCGTCCAGCGCTTCCGTGAGGGCGTGCCGGAGCCTGTCCAGTTGCTCGTCCCGGAGCGGCCGGGCGGTATGGACGGTGGCGGTATAGATGCCGGTCAACGGTCCCGCCTGCTCGGCAAATGCTCGGGCAATACGGGGGAGAAGCGCGACTCGGCCGTGTTCAATCAGCACTTTCAGGAACGAAGATGTCTGGTCGGCGAAGCCGGAGCCGGAGGCGATTCTCTCCGCCAGGGCGATCTTATCCGACAGACTCACGGTCGGCGACGTCAATAGCCGCATGAATTCGGGGACGTGGACCGCGCCCGACGCGGGATCGACGATGTCGGCAAGGGCCTTGAGTTCATCCCTGACCCGATCGACGATGCCTGCCTCGGCGGCGGCTTCGATAAGCCCTTTGGCGTAGCGCCTTGCTATGACGTCCTGCTGTCCCATGCTTTCTCCACGCCCGCTCACACGCGGGCGGATTCTTTCAACGACGCGATGTCGGTTATAAGTTCGTCGATGGCAATGTCGTGTTCCCGCTGGCCAAGACGGATTTCCAGAAGGCTGCGGGCTTTATCGCACGCCGCCAGCGACGCCTCGGCGCTGAGACGGCAGGTCAATTGTTGCCGCTCATTGCGGAGTGCCGCCTCGACGCCGTCGGTGATGGCTTTGGCCTGGTGGTCGGCTGCCTGAAGGGCGCACTCGCGGTCGGCCTCGACCGTTCCGGCGATGTGCTCGCGGAGCTTTTCGCCCTTGTCGCCTATTTCACCGGCGAGGGCGCGGTACTGGTCGCGGTAGTCGGCCGCTTGTTGCTGGGCGTCGCGGGCGTTCCGTAACGCCACCGCCGTCTTTTTGCCCTGGGTACCGAGGTAATGCATGATCGGCTGCCACAGGAACAACCCGAGGAGCAGGAAAAAGCCGAGGGCATTGTAGAAGGTCATCCAATAGGGCCAGTTTACGGTAGACAGGTAGCCTTCCCGGTAGATGGCAAACGGCTCGCGGAACTCACGCCGGTCGGTCGGGCGCTGCTGGTCCTCGATGATGGCGTGGCCGAGTTTGGCCGCGGTCAGCAGGGTCAACCGGTCGCCCTTTTCCACATGGACGGTGTCGTGGTTCTCGTCGTAGAACCGCAACGTCTGGGCCATGCGGATCTCGGCCGGGGTGCGGTTGCCGCGCATCGCTTCCAGGGCGGCTCGTTCGAGATCAAGCACCTCCGAACTGTGGCGCATGTAAAATGCCTGTTCGATGAATCCTTCCGGGGTGATGCTGGTTTTGCCGGTCAGGAGGAAGAACATGTAACAGCCGAAAAGCAGCAGGTAGCCGAGGGCATAGAGCCAGATAATCTGTTTGCGCAGGGAGACCCGCTTCGCGCCACGGCGGATGACCATCGTTCCCGACTGATAGCGGATGATGGTGTCGCCGCCCGCTACCCGCACCGAAGTCGCGTGATCGCCCGAGAGACGGGTATAACGCCCGCTGACCGAGCCTTCATGCTCGACCACCACCCGGCGGCCGCTCATGGTGCGTTCACTTTTGGAGCCAGGCTCAATGCGTTGGGTAATTGCACCGCGTGCGGTCAGCCGCGCCGACGCTCCGGCGTCATGGACGACAACGCCGTCCTCACGCTCCGCCACCCGGCGTGCGTCCTCGTCCTTGGCCCGGCGCATCACCATAGTGTGGCGCGAGACCTTGGGCGTGGCCCTGAACGAACCCGGCTTGTCTGCCATTTCCGTATTCCCTATTGCGGCTGTTGAGCCGCGTCGTTATCGAGAGTGTCGCCGCTGACGCCGGGGGTGAGCGCGGCAGCCATCAACTCGGCCAATTCCGGCACCCGGGTATCCAGTTCACTTTTGGTCTGGTCGGCCTGAAGGCGAATATCCCGGAGTCCCGCCAGCTTGACCTCCTGCTCACGGTCGCGCGCCTCACGGATGATGCCGTTGGCGACGCGGGCATTTTCACGTTGGCCGTCCAAGCGGAGGGCCTGCATGTCCCGGTCGAGTTCGGCGTGGCGCTTCCGTTTTTCTTCCTCGAAGCGGATCGCCTCCTGCTGGTTCTGGCGTTCAGCTTCGGCCCCGATCTCCAGTTCGCGTCGGCGCTTTTCCAGCATGGCCAAAAACGGTCGCCAGAGAACCGGCTTCAAGGCCGCGACCAGGGTGAAAAAGATGACCGCAATCATCAGGCTCGTGCCGACCTGGAAATTGACCGGCGGCGCATGGCCGCTCACCGTAATGGTGCGGATGCCCCGTTCGCGCAGGTCGTCCAGCATCTCCTTGTCGATGGCGCCGCCGCCGACATAGATGGGCTGGGCGCGTGGGTCGGGGGACTCCATCACCGAATCACGGAGCAGGTAGTTGAGTGACAGTAGGCTGTAGATAGCCACCGGGTCACGCAGGCGCACCAGGACGGGAGCGCCCTCAGTCCCGGCTATGACCCTGGCGAAATCGTCGGCGGTAAGCGGCCTGTTGGTATCGCCTTCGGCGTCCAGGGGCAATTGGTAACGCTTGTTCTCGAGCGCTGTCAGGCGCTGGAACTGCTCCTGCTGGGATGACTCCCACCGTTGCCGCGACATGCCGCCCAGAAGATCGATCTGGACGTTCGTGTAGCCAGGCACGTCGACCTGGTTCTGATAAGCCACGGAGGCCCAGCAGTAGACGAGGAAGACGGCGATTCCGAAGGCAATAAAGGCTCTACGCACGTGCTAGTTCCCGTCAATCAATGGAAGGCAAGGATGAGGGCCACCACCAGCGCGTAGATGGCGGTCGATTCAGTCACCGCCTGCCCGACCAGCATGGTGCGGAAGATGTTCGAGTATTCTTCCGGCCGGCGGCCGATGGCTTCGCAGGCCTTGCCGGCGGCATAGCCTTCGCCAATGCCGGGGCCGAGGGTGCCAAAGCCCATGCAGATGCCCGCGCCCAGCAGGGCGAACGCCTGGGTGATGGGACCGACGAGCATTCTGACCGTTTCTTCGTTCATTGGATATTCTCCCAAAGAGATTGTTTTGCTATCCGCGTATCAGCAGGATAAGCGCGATGATCAATGAAAACACGCTGGGCGACTGGGCCGTCGCCGAGCCGATAAAATAAGCGGTTTTGACGCGGCTGGCCGCCGAAGGCCGATCCGCCACCGTCCGGCAGGCCATCGCGCCGACATAGGCGATGCCGATGGAGGAACCGATTGCGCCAAAGCCCATGGCCAAGCCTGCGCCAAGATAGCGCGCCATACCGATAAGCTCGCCCCCGGACAACGCTATCATGCCGAAGATGTGCGGATCCGTCGCGGCCGACAGCCCGGCGAAGCCGCCGGTATTCAGGAGGAACAACGACACCACCAGCGCGAAAATGCCGCCCGTCTGCGCCCAGGCCTGACCGATAAGCATAAGCATCACGACCTGCGACTGGGTCGCGGGATTGCGGGACATCCCGTCGATGGCTTCGTGCGCCACCAGGCCGGAACCGATGCCTGAACCGATGGCCCCGACGCCGATGCAGATTCCCGCCGCCAGGTACACGGCGCACTGCGCGAGCGAGTCGGGCGCTTCCAATGCCTTCCCGACCGAAAAATACAGGAGGAACGAAACGACGAGCGAGAAAATCGCCGGCGTCTCGGTGATTGCCTGTCCCACCAGCATGGTGCGGAAAATGTCCGCCTGTTTGGCTGGTTGGCGGGCGAGGGCGCGGAGCGCCCCTTGCGCGGTATAGCCGAGGCCATAGCCGGAGCCGAGCGCGCCCAGCCCCATGGCGAGGCCGCACGCCAGCAGTGCCGCGAGGTTGGCAATGCCCATCAGGTCGTCTCCTCTTCTTCCACTTCTTCAGCCGCTTCCATGGAAATATAAGTGGTGGCCAGCATGGTGAAGACGAAGGCCTGGATGGTGCCGCAGAAAACGGCGAAATACCCGTACATACCGATCGGCACGATGAAGTAATAGAGCAGTCCGGAGACGACGGACATGATGATCGCCCCGCCGAAAATATTCCCGAAGATACGGAACGAAATGGAGATGAGTTCCGCAATCTTGCCGACGACATTCAACGGAAACATGCCGATGCCGATCAACCCGCCGGGCGAGAAGTACTCCTTCAGGTAGCCGCGTATGCCGTTGTAGCGTATCCCCGAGCCGTGGCCGAGGACAATCACGAAGATGATGGCCAGGGTGGCGGGCAGGGTGAGGTCGGTGGTCGGTTCCTCAAACGCCGGGAGCTGGAATCCCGGGTTATGGATGCCGTCGCCGTTCATGTCGATAAACGGTTCACCCGGGTCGTACAATCCGTTCGAGTTGTAGTCGATAAAGGTCTCGCCGCCGAAGTGGGAGTTCCCCACTGGGAACAGGGCCATCATGTTGCACGCCCAGAGGAACAGAAACAGCGTGCCGATGTAGGGGAGGTACCAGGGGCCGCGATTGGGACCGATGGTGGATTTGGTCAAATCAAGGAAGGTCGAGACGATCATCTCGATAAGCACCTGGCCGCGCCGGGGGTGCTCGCGCGACAGGTTGATGGTCAGGAGCCGCACCAGCAGATAGACGGCAACGGCGGCGATGGCGCAGTGGATGATGGTCGCGTGGTTGAAGGATAGGCCGAGGAGTTGCAGCGGCGGCGGATCTTCCATCCCCGCCATGGCGGTCGCGCCGACGAAGGGCAGGAGGGCGGCAACGGCGAGACGGGACCTCGCGGTCCGAAACCGGCCACCCGATTTTCTGTTATGGCGCTCCCATGCGGGGGCGATTACACCTGACGGGTCGATTCCCGAACACGCACTACTCACCGGTTTCCTCCGCGGCGGCGTCTTCAGTCCCGTTCCCGAAGGGGTTGGGGCGGATATAGGCGTCGGCTAGCAAGATAAGCCGGGGCAGAAAAATCCCGGCTGCCATGGTCCAAACGTTGAGGCCAAATGTATACACAATAACCACCGCCAGCCCGAAGAGAGCCAGCGAGACAAACATGGCTTTCAGTTGGGTGACGGCCGGGTCTTTTTTCTCCGCGGCTATTTTTTTTATGACAGCGACATCAAGAAATCCGAATTTTCCGAGTTGTGCCGCCGCACCGGCGGCAAACCCGCCCGCCCAGGCCATATCATGGCGCATGACGGCGAGCAAGACCACAAAAACCGCCAAACACACCCCGATCATCAGGCTGAACATGCGCCGGTGATATCGAAGAAAGTCCTGCATGCTATCCGGCGTCGCCATTGTTAATACCTATTAAATACCAGTGGGCCAAACGGAGCATTATAAGCCGACGGGAAAAATATCCAAATGAAACTTTTGCATTTTCCGCAATTTTTTCCGGATCGGTCCCTCAACACGCCCCTCCCGTCCCGTCTCCGCTATTTATCACCCCCGCGTGGGATAAAACAGGGAGATATCGCCTATATGGTTACTTGACAAGGAATGTTTTACAGTATATTTTTAACATGGTTTATACTGGTTTAAACCGGCGGTTATCTCCCTCAAACCAGCGCTTGATCCAGGAAGGCTTGATCGTATGGTTACGTTAAAAGAAGTGGCGGCTGCGGCGCAGGTAAGCACGGTAACGGCATCCAGCGTCCTGTCCGGGGTGAACCGGGTAAGGGTATCCCCGGCGACGGCGGAACGGATACACAGGATCGCCAAGAGCATGAATTATGTGCCGCTGGCGGCGGCGCGCGGATTACGCACCGGTAAGACCCGTATAATAGCCTTTGTTTCGTCGTCTTATAGTCTTTTCCGTTCCGACGATATTTGGCACGAGTCTCTGCGCGGCGTGAGCGACCTCATGTGGGAGCGGGAGGAACGGCTCATGCTGGTTATGTCCCGAAACCGCGAACACGAGCTGGAGATTATCCGCCAGATGGCCTATGGCCGCCAAGTCGACGGGTTCATCATCCAGGACTCGGGCGAGGACGAGGAACATATCACCATGCTGCAGCAGTCGGAGCGGCCCTTCGTCATCATGGGCGGCAATCCCCGGCCGAACGTGAATACCGTTTCCTTTGACATGCGTTCGTTCGCGGCCGACATCGCCGAGACGCTCCTGGCCGAGGAATGCGGCGGCATCGTCCTGGTCATGCCGCAGAACGTCGATACCGCCGTCTATGTCCCGTTTGTCGATTTCTTCAACGAGTGGGAGGCAACCCACGGCATCCCCTGCGTGAGTTGGAAAGGGGCGTTTGTCCCCGACGCCGCCTGGCTCCAGAACTTCCAGAGCCGCACCGGTGGACGTAAAGTCGGGGTGGCGATGCTTCGCGGCCTCTTGCCCGAAACCGCCATCGCCCTGGAGGACGCCGGGATGCCGCTCGGCACCGCGTCCAACATCGTGTACGTGTCGACCGGGGAAGACGTTCTCATGACCCCGGACGGCGTGGCGGTTATGCATTTCGACAACTATACCCTGGGCCGACGGGCGGCGCGGCTGCTCCTGAACATCGTCGACCGGGGCAAAGAGACAACGCGGCCGGAAAACCTCATTATCCCGGCGGCGCAAAAGGGGTAGGAGCAGGTAAGGCATCCCATCTCCTCCTTGCGTCGCCTCGGTTGTTTGATTTACCATCCAGCCTCCCCTGACGACGGGTTGACGCCGAGGGGGCGCAAATGGTTATCCTTAAGACAAACAACAAAAACAGGACGCCGTCGCGGCGACTGTTTGCTTTGTATACCTAACCAATCGCGGTTTCGCTCTAGTACTCCGGCGCGGGAGTCACCGACCCGATGCGCGGAGGCAGGCCGCCGGTCGACGGCTGGGCCGGGGTCGCCGGGCCGCCGCTGGTAGCGTACTGCTGCAGGGTGGAGATAATCGGGTGGGCTTCAGGCGGCATGGCTACTTGGCGGTTCAGGAGAATGTCCCGGATCCCGACTGGCCGTCCGTAGAGGGCGAGGTTGTAGTCGTTGTTGTTCAAGAACGCGCCGCCTTCGAAAGACGCGCCGGCATAGAGGCCCTTCGCCCTGGAATAGGTGAGGAGCGCTGTTCCCGGCCCCACCTGGGCCGACATGTCCCGTCCCACCGGACCAGCGGCAGCCGACGCGTCGACGCCGATGGAGAAGCGGGTCTTCAGGAGCATGTCCACCCCTTCCTGGTTCATGATCAGGATGATGGCGTCGACGGACTGGCCTCCTATCTGGAAGCCGAAGCTGCCGTCGGCAGACCGCACAAACGCCGGCGGCGACCACTCGCCGGTGAACCGGTCGTGCATGAAGATCACGCCATGACCGACCCGCGCGCCGAAGATAAACCCGGCCTTGTACTGTCGCATAATAATAACGCCGTAACACTCGGCCAGCAGATCGCCGGGAATGCCCGAGTCGGGTGCGAGCTGGAAGTCGACGAAGAACTGCCGAAAATCTTCCAGCTTGTTCGCCACTTCGCTTCGTGAAGCAGCCCAGCCGTATCCGCCGCCCAGAAGGACGACCGCCAGGAGACAGAGGACTCGACGGTATAGCGTGCTCATGGCTCTCTCCTTTTTCGAAATCGGCCGGGAACGCCTCACCCCTTTTTGGCCTTGGGACGAAAACGCCGCAACCGCAGCGCATTCGTCAACACAGAGACGGAACTCAGGGACATCGCCGCGGCGGCCAGCATCGGGTTCAATAGCGGACCGCCGAAAAGGTAGAGCACCCCGGCGGCCACCGGAATGCCAAGCGTATTGTAGGCAAATGCCCAAAACAGGTTTTCCTTGATGTTGCGGATGGTGGCGCGGGCCAGTTCCACCGCGGCCGGCACATCCATGAGATCGCTGTGCATCAGGACCACGTCGGCCGACTCCATCGCCACGTCCGCACCCGAGCCGATGGCTATCCCCACGTCGGCCTGGGCCAGGGCGGGGGCGTCGTTAATGCCGTCGCCGACCATGGCGACGCGTTTTCCTTCCGCCTGCAGCCGCTTGACCTCGTTTGCCTTGTCGCCTGGCAACACCTCGGCCAAAACCCGGTCGACGCCGACCTGCTTGGCAATCGCCTCGGCGGTGCGGCGGTTGTCGCCGGTCAGCATCGCCACTTCGATACCAAGGTCGCGGAGTGCCCGCACCGCCTCGGCGCTGGACGGCTTGACCACGTCCGCAACCGCCAGAACCCCCGCCAGTGCGCCATTCGCCGCCACATACATGGGCGTCTTGCCGTCGGAGGCGAGACGGATAAATTCTTCGGTCAACGCTCCCGGGGCGATGCCGTTTTCGACGAGCAGGCGTTCGTTGCCGAGAAGGATGCGTTCACCCGAGGCGGTGGCGTCGATGCCACGGCCGGGAAGCGCTTCGAAATGCTCGAGCGGGAGGAGGTCGATTCCCTCCCGTGCCGCGCCCTCGGTCACCGCTTCGCCCAGCGGGTGCTCGGACCCCTTTTCCGCCGATGCGGCCAAGCGGAGGAGAGTTTTACGGTCGCCGCCCGGAACCGGCAGGACATCGGTAAGTTCCGGCTTGCCCCTGGTTATGGTGCCGGTTTTGTCAAGGATGACGGCATTAATTTTTTGCGCCGATTCCAGGGCGTCGCCGCCCTTGATAAGGATGCCATACTCCGCGCCGCGCCCGGTGCCGACCATGATTGCCGTCGGCGTGGCGAGGCCGAGGGCGCAGGGGCAGGCGATAATAAGGACCGAGATAAAGATGGACAGCGCAAAGGCGAAGTCCCGCGTCCCGATCCACCAGGCGAGGGCGGCCAGAACCGCTATCAGGATGACCGCCGGCACAAAGTACCCGGCCACCACGTCCGCCAGGCGGGCGATAGGGGCCTTGGCGTTTTGCGCGTCCTCGACCAGCTTGACGATTTGCGCCAGGGCGGTGTCTGCGCCAACTTTTTCGGCTCGGAAAAGGATGCGGCCGTTTTTATTGATCGACGCGCCGTAGACCCTGTCGCCGGTCTTCTTGTCGACCGGCATGGACTCGCCGGTCAGCATCGCCTCGTCAATGGTGGTCCTGCCTTCGAGGATGACCCCGTCGACCGGTATCTTGTCGCCAGGCTTCACCACCACCACGTCGCCCGGTTCGACCTCGTCGATAGGCAGTTCCGCCTCGACGCCGTCACGCACCACCAGGGCGGTCTTCGGCGCCAGGCCCATCAGCTTCTTGATGGCTTGGGAGGTCTTTCCTTTGGACACCGCCTCGAGGGATTTCCCCAAGAGAATAAGGGCGATAATCACCCCGGCCGATTCGTAATAAAGGCCGTTGACCGCGTGGGCGTCTCCGTGCCAAATCCGCCAGGTGGAATAAAGGCTGTAGGCGATGGCGGCCGAGGTGCCGACGGCGATCAGCGAGTCCATGTTCGGGGCGCGCTGCCACAGCAGCTTGAACCCAACCGAGTAGAAGCGCCTGCCTACCCAGGCGATGGGCAGGGTGAGACAGAGTTGCACCAGGGCAAAGCGAAGCGGGTGCATAGCCGGGTCGAGGAAGGATGGAAACGGCGCGCCCGGAATCATGCTGGCCATGGCGATGTACAGGAGTGGCGCGGCAAAGATGACGGCAACGGTAAAGCGCCGCCACATCGAGCGCACTTCGGCGTCGCGGCGGATGCGGTCGGCGTCGACCGCCCCCTCTTTCTCGATGTCGAGTGCCTGGAAACCGGCCTTGGCGACAGCCTCGCGGACGGTAGCCATCCGGAGGGCTGCGGGGTTGTAGACAAGAACGGCTTTTTCGGTGGCGTAGTTGACGTTGGCCGAGACGGTGCCGTCCAATTTGCCCAACACCTTTTCGAGGCGCGAGGCGCAGGCGGCGCAACTCATACCGGCGATGGGGATGACAGCGGTTTTTTCATCCTGTCGCACGACGCCGAAGCCGGCCCGGGAGACAGCGTTCTCGATATCGGCCGGGCCGACCACGGCGTCGTCGTAGGCGACGGAAAGTTTTTCAGTGGCGATGTTGACTGAGGCTGTATTGACGCCCGGCAATTTGCCAACCACCTTTTCCACCCGCTTGCCGCAGGCAGCGCAGGTCATGCCGGTTATGCCCATTGTCGCGGTGGCGGCCATTATCTGTCCCTTGCATAGGAGTACCTGTCTCTATTATAACTACAAGAGTGGACTCGCACAAGGCGCATCATGGGGCGTTTCCGTTAGGGTTGGCGCAAAAGCTTGTCGAGGATGGTATTAATTTCCGCGATGGCGGCATCGGTTCTCTGGGGTTCGGCCATACCGGTTCGCATGGTCTCCTCGATGTACTGAATCAGAACCATCTTGTTTGCGCGCTTGAGCATGGCCTGGGCGGCGAGTATCTGATTTGATACCTCGAGCGAGTCGCGGGTCTTCTCGACCATGCCGATAATGCCGTCGAGTTGGCCTCGGCAGGTGCGGAGGGCCTTAAGGATCGGCTTGATTTCTTCCTGGGGCGGGACAGGGTTTTCAACGTCGCTGGTCATACTAGGATATCCTCTCTTGGGCAACAACCACCAACGTGAGAAGGGTTTAAAAGGAAAGAATTAATTTGTCAAATGGAAAAATTAATTTACGCTCAATTAACATGGCAGTGGATGCCGCCGTAACCGGTAGGTATGGGCGGCCTTTACGGTAAAAGTTGACGCATCCATTGAACCTGCGTCTACAAAACATGTTGCATAAATGCGAAATTTTATGGATTGAGAGTTGCGAAAATGGTTTCATGGTTTATACTAAAAGATGTCTCCCCATCAACTTTCAACCCTTATCGGAGTTTTCGCACTATTGAAGGGCTTTGACAGGTTCTTTGCCTTAAACAGGCAACGAACTGTCAAAGCCCGTGTATTTTTGTGTGAATGGGTGAATATGACACGTAATGACTCTATAAATTCGGCTTCTCTGCCGCTGATTTCAGTTCTTGCCACCGGCGGCACCATTGCTGGACAGTCGACGCGCCAGGGCAGTTCAGCCAACTACCGTTCCGGCGTTGTCTCTGGTGACGATTTATTGGCGGCTGTTCCTGGTTTGTCGGCGGCGGTGCGGCTCCGGGCCCATCAGGTGGCGAATATCGGCAGCGAGGATATGACGTCGGACGTATGGCTTGATTTGGTGCGGACCGCCAGCCAGGAATTGGACGATCCCGAAGTCTCGGGGGTGATTGTCCTGCATGGCACCGACACGATGGAGGAGACGGCGGTTTTTCTCGACTGCCTGCTTCCCCATGGCAAACCGGTGGTGATGACCGGCGCGATGCGCCCCGCCGACGCCGTTTCGGCCGACGGCCCAGCCAATATCCTGGCTGCGGTGCAGACTGCGGTCTGTCCCGCCGCTTCCGGCCGGGGCGTGCTGGTGGTGTTCAATAACGACATTCATGCGGCGCGACGGGTCAGGAAAACCGATTCCATGGCCTTGAACGCGTTTTCCTCCTGGGGCGGTCCGGAGGGGCGGGTGGTCGACGGCGACCCGGTGTTCTTCCGTCCAGCCACGGCTCGGGAAGGCCTGCCGGTGTTTACCGTGGCCGGGTTGGATGCGTTGCCACGGGTGGAAATCATCTACGGTCATGCCGGTCAGGAACGCGGCCTGGTCGATGCCGCTCTCGCCGCCGGCGCGTGGGGGCTGGTGCATGCGGGCGTCGGCATGGGGAATGTGCATGGGGATGTGCGGCCGGCTCTGGCCGAGGCTGTCGCCGGTGGCGTGGCTGTTGTGTGCGCCACGCGGGTGGTCGACGGACCGGTTCCGCTGACCGAAAAGATTCGCCGCGACGGATTCATCGCCGCCGGGTTCCTCAGCCCGGCCAAGGCCAGGGTATTGTTGCAGGTGGCACTGACGCGGGGCGATTGGCAAAAAGGGGGAATGCAGGCGCTGTTTGATCGCTACAGCCTTGCATGAATTCCGGCGCGATGCGTGACCCTTAGGCAAACGCCTCCGCATCCGCCAACTCCCGCACCACCTGGATATCGGTGTAATACCGTTCACACGCCAGTAAGAGTGTCTTTTCGTCGCCAGGCGCGCAATCCGGAATCTCCAACTGTCGCCTGGCGGTCATCAACCCAAGATGCCATTCGGTGCCCATGCGGGAATAGTACGGTTGATATCCGTATTCCTCCAGCAGAGCAAGAATCCGTTCCCGCATGGCGGGAGTGGGAGGCGGCGCGTCGCCGCCGGCGGCAAGGACAATGAACCAGCGGACAAACGCCGGATCATGTATTACCTCGATTTCCCTGACCGGCAAAAGCGCGTCCCGTTCCGCAACCCGGATTCGTTCCGTCAATCCTTCCGGCGTCAGTCCGGATGCACGCGGTACAATCATCATCAGGCCGTCAATCGATTCACGCGCTGTCCGCCGCAGGAACATGCCGCTGAACAAGGTGCCGCCGTAGAGATGGCAGCCATGGCGAACCTTTTTGTCGGCCTGGAGCGTCGAAAAGGCAAAGGCATTGCCGTCGGCGGCAGTTCCCTTGAACAGATTATCGCCGCGTATGCTGGTCAGCCCTTCGCCAACGCTGTCGAAAAGGAGGCTGGTGTCGAGGATATCCCGGGAGATGCGTGCCTTAGGCTCGTAGTCCATTGCCGGATCGACGAGTCGGCCGAGAGGACGCAGCACCGTCTCGGTAAAAACGCGCCGCGCCGACCGCGCCAGCGCCCGTGGCGCATAGTGCCAGACAAAGAATGCCGGGACCAGTGAAAACAGAATGGTGGCGAATTGGGTCAGTGCGCCCCGTCCGTGCGACCCGAATAACCAGGGCATCTGACCCAGGATCAGGTAAAAGACGGCAAAGACGCCAATCGCCAGCGGCAATACCCAACGAAGGCCGCGCTTATGCACGGTGATAGCGTGGGCCAGCGCCGCTTTCAATTTGGCCGCAAATAACTCCCTGAGCTCGTCTTGCTTTGCCATGGCTCCCTCCGTCTCTTTCCCTCTTATAGTGTACCCGACTGTGCTTCCGTCCCGGCGGAAATTAGCAATACCGGGGTTGAAGAGGGCGGCAGGCGGAATATATTTTCAAGAAATTCGAAAAATTTCGTAAAGCTGGGTCTGAAAAAATCCGATTATAGTTGATATAAGGGCAACGAATAGCTACAAAAGAAAGCACTGGGGAAACAGTTTATAAATGGGGGCAGTGCCGCAATTGGCGCTGTTTATGTCATTGACACTAGGGGGAAGACCAAAATGCGTATCGCCTTGTTTTGGAAATATATCGGCCTGAGCGTGGCCGTTGCCGCCGCGATGGTGGCGTCTGGATGCTCGAACTGCAACACGCCGACCTGCACTGTTCCGGCGCAACCGTGCGCGGTGGTCGATCCGTGCAGCGTCAGTTACCGTCCCGAACTCTATCCGGCTGCTGTTAACCGTAACCCGGAAGCGTCGCGCAAAACCGCCGAAGCCCTGAAGCAGGCTATCGAAGGCAGGGACAAGTACGCTCCCGCCAAAACCGAAAAGCCGGAAAAAGCGGAAAAGGCCCCAGCCGCTCCGAAGGCCGTGGCGAAAGCGGACGTCAAGCCAGCCGCCGCGGTTCCGCCTGTGCGTATCGCCGGCTGCCTGGTTCCCGCCGACACGCCGCTTTACCCCGCCGAAGTGGCACCGTACACGGCGAGCGAACACTATGATGCCGTCCAGCCCGAATACGTTGGTGAGCCGCTGCCGCCCATGCCCACCTTCAAGAATCAGTACCCGGTGGAACCACCCGTGGATACCACCCCTTCAAAATAACTCCTCCTCCAAGCGGTCAACAAACAGCCCCGGCCAATGTGGTCGGGGCTGTTTGTTTGTCGGGGTTGGTCTTTGCCGCGTCATCCAGGAACGTATGCTCCACGACCGACGATAATACCCACCATCGTCACCCCGGCGTCAGAACGTCCATCAGCGGAAAAAACAGGCGGTTCGGCCGGGGTCCATGCCCCGAACGCTCAATACAAAAAGCGGCCCGTGCCACCGCTTGAGTTGGTGCCATAGATGCCCTATCCCGTGGACCCCGGCCGAACCGCCCGCAAGCCTCGCTGGTGGAGGTCCGCACGCCGGGGTGACGTGTGGAGGCGGCTGCACGGACTTACTAAAAAGAACCAGCCCCGGCCACATTGGCCGGGGCTAGTTGATTTGCATGGTACGATTGATTATCGTTTGCGCGAATACTCGACCACTTCGCCGGTGGCGTCGTCTATCTCCATCTTATGTCTGGTCGCGCCGTCGACGACGGTAATTTCGTGGATAACCCTTCCGTCATCCCGTTCGACCTCGTACTTGACGACATTGCCGCCGCCGGCCTGGTTGCGGGCCATCTCCTGCACCGTCCGGGCGTCCAGGCGCAACCCGGCGGTTTTGCCGCGCCGCCCTTTGGCGCGCTCCTGCTTGTACTGGAGCACGTCGCCGGTATAGCCGTCAATCTCCACTTCGTATTCGTAGTCGTCCGACTCAATATCGAATTCATAAATCACCCGGCCGCTCCGCTTGTGATCGATGTCGCTTTCAGTGACCGTTCCAGCGCCGCCGAGGAGGTTCATGGCGATTTCCAAGGCTTGATCATAGGATAACAGTGTGCCACGGCTTTCGCCGGCGGCGCTGACGCCAAGCCACAGACACACGCATAGCGCCGCCGCCACGCCCCGTACCAGATTCGCTTGCTTCATAGGTTCTCCTTTTTTCCCTCGCCATACGCATGAATGCTACATTTCCCAACTACGGGAATCAAGCATCTGCGGGGAACGGCATAAAACAAGCCGCCCCGGAGGGCGGCCTGATGCGTTTCTTCCCGGCGACGTTATCTAGTTAATACTGGCGAGTGCCCCGGTATCAGTCACATAGCCGGTCTGGACGACCTGGCCATTCTGCACCTCGTGGGTTGCATAGTACTGATCGACCGGGTTGGTCAGGGGGATGTGATCGCTTTCAATAAAGCCATTCATGGTAGGAATAAGGTAGGAAATACCGGTGCCGCGCTGAGAAGAGACGGAATAGCTGGTTTCACGAACATAGTACCCGGGCAGGTTGGTCGGCGCAATCGCCGCGAGGGACGGATTGTCGCCGCAGAAGGTGGTGCAAACCGGTTCCATGGCCGGGGCGGGCTGCACGGTGCAGGTGGGGGTGCAGTAGGCCGGCTGGACGCAGGGTTCGCAGAAATCGGCGGCAGAGGCAATGCCGGCGCCAAGAACCACAACCATAGCGAGCGCCAGAACGGGACGCATAATCTTTTCAAGTAATGACATCTTTTAATCTCCTTAGGACGGTAAAATGCGCCGGGACGGAGGCGCATTGCCAATAATTAACGCGTGGTGCTTCTGTTTCTTACTGTCGTTAACGATTCCCATCCTTCAAAGAGCTTCCCTCTTTTCCGGCCGGGGTTGTGTACCCGACCTACTTCGCAATGCCGGCCAATGACGGCGGCATGGGACACCGTCCCTGCGGCGTTGCGGCGGGATCCTCCCGCTCACTGTGCTGCTGCCGAGCTTCGGGCATGGAGTTCGCGTAGTCCTTCCGGAATATTTCGGTCGTGCCACGGCGGAGGATATCCGTCATCCTGCCGCATTTTGGGCAGGTGATGGGGAGGTCTTCGTTGGAGACATAGAGGATACGGTTCGCCTCGAACTGCCGTATCCCGCTGGTGCGCCGAAGCAATGTGTGGATTGCATTCAGGACGCTGGCGCGGATGCGCTCGTAGCAGAGGAGAACCAGGTAGGTTTCATCGTCCGGATAATTCGCCTCTTCGTCGAGTTCGAGAATGGTTTTGGCCATGACCGCCTGCCAATTGTCGACAGAGTCGGAGCGGAAATAGCGGCACGAAGCGCAATCGTAGAGGCAACGGCTCGCCTCGCACTTCCGTTCCATTATGACGTCGAGAGCTCTCCATTCGCTCGACATCTCCTCGATCGCCTTATACAAAAGGTTCTTGTCCACCGGACCCAAAAGCTGGCACATATAGCCTAAACGCGACATCAGATTGAAGAATAATTTGCGGGCGCGCAGCTTGTCGGTTTTCCAGTCGCCAATGAAAAAGCGTATGCGTTCCTCGCGGTAGGCGGTGGCGGTGGTGCGTAGATTGTGGGTCAAGCGTTGCAGCAGGATGAGGAGGTCGGGCATGACGTTGTGGATGCTGTTGGAGAGATTGATCATCGAGACCTGGCTGTACAGTTTGGTCATCATCTCCACCACCAGACATGAGGGCATGTAGAGGATTTTATTTTCGTTGAGGATATTAGCATACTTGCTGCGCATGGCGGTCATATTTTTACTCCACACTGACGATATGGATTTAATCAACTAAACGATAATTACCATCTTCCATATCCTCTTCCTGTTGGTCGTGTGGAGATAATCCTTTCAAGATATGTGTGACCGAGCCTCCGGCAGAATCTCTGTAAGGTGCACTGTAATATAATGTAAAAAAAAAGACGCTTCGTTCGGTACTGTACCGGGCAGGCGGATTTTTCGTGGTGGCGGACAAATTTTGAGTGTTTAGATATGGTTTACGATTCCATGGTGGCGTCAAAAAAAAGGCCGGAAACCCGCGAGGGGCTTCCGGCCTGGAGTGTTGCACTGCGTATGCGGCAGAGCCGCTTTTACAGTTATTTCAACTTCATGCTCATGTAACGGGAGACTTCACCGTAGCGCAGGTAAACGAGGATCTTTTCCTTGCCGGCCGAATCCTTGAGGATGCGGCGGAAGGCGGGGATGTCCTTGACCGGCTGGCCGTCCATTTCGATGATGACCGTGCCGGGACGGATGCCCAGTTCCTTCGCTTCACCGCTGTCGTCGACTTCGGTGACGACCACGCCCTGGCGGACGGTGTCGGCGATCTCATACTGCTTGCGGGTCGCGTCGTCGAGGTTACGGACGGTCAGTCCGAGGCTGCTCGACACTTCGTCCGCGCCTTCGATGCCGCTGCCGCCTTCGCCGCCACCCATGCCCAAACGGCGGGCGCTGGTGTAGAGGTCGTCCGGTTGCGCCTCAACCGTCAGGGAGAGGTTGACCCGTTCGCCGGCGCGGAGCACCGTCACGGGGACGTCGCGGCCGGGGGCGGTCTCGGCAACCAGGTAGCGCAGGTGTTCGTTGTCCTTGATGCCAAGGTTGTCGAACTGGATGATGAGGTCGCCACGGCGGATGCCGGCCTTGTGGGCGGGACCGGAGGGGTCGACTTCGGTGATCAGCACGCCGGTGCCGTCGTGACCAAGCTGGAGGCTGATGTCCTTGTCGTCCGGGTTCATGACGATGCCGAGCCAGCCACGGGTGACGCTACCCTTTTCGATAAGCTGACGGATGACGGTTTTCGCCTGATTGATGGGAATGGCGAAGCCGATGCCGATAGAGCCGCTCGAGCCGGGGCGGACGGAAATCATCGTGTTCAAACCCACCACCTCGCCGTCGAGGTTGACGAGCGGGCCGCCGGAGTTGCCGGGGTTGATGGAGGCGTCGGTCTGGATAAACCGTTCGTAGGCGAGTTCGCCCAGGTTGCGGCCCTTGGCCGACACGACGCCGGAGGTGACGCTCTGCTTGAAGCCGAGCGGCGAACCGATGGCGATAACGATGTTGCCGGGCTTGAGGGCCTCGGAATCGCCCATGGCGGCGACCGGCAGATAGTCCGGTTTTTCGACCAGCTTGATGACGGCCAGGTCGGAGTTCGGGTCGCGGCCCACCACTTCGGCCTTGAAGGTGCGGCCCTTTTCGCTGGCGAATTCGACCTTGATGTTGTCTGCGTCGGCGACAACGTGGTTGTTGGTCAGGATGTGGCCTTCCTCGTCGATGACCACGCCGCTGCCGATACCGGTGGAGCGGGTCGTCTCATCTTTCGGGGTGGGGCGTTGCTGACGGTTGCGGGGCGACATTCCGGGAGGAAGATCGAAGAAGCGTTCGAAGAATTCCATCGGATCGTCCATGCCGCGCGGGCTGGCGGAACGGCGCACGATTTTTTCCGTTTCAATGCCGACCACCGCCGGACCGACGTGATCGACCACTTCGGCGTAGGCGTTGGACAGGGCCTTGGCGACGCGGACGTTTTCCGAGTCGAGCGCGAAGGCGTTGGACGCGAACATGGCGGCCATGACGGCCAGAACAAGCGCGGCAAATACCATCCGCAGGGTGCGTCCGCCGGTGGCGGTCGCTGCAATAGCCACTGCCTGTTGCCTCGGGGTTTGGCGCATTTCTTTTTCTCCTAGCGTTTATAAAAAAGTCCCCTCGTGCCGTTGACACGTGGGCGGAGACCGTGGAATCGGTCCCCCGGACCATGATTCTGGTTGTGGTTGACAACACGGACCAGCCCGCAAATACGGGTTACGGGCAAGAGTCCAATCCATTTTTTGGTACATATTCCCATGTCCCCCAAGGATTTGCCATCCTTCGCCGGGATACGGCTTTTAACGTGACTAATTATAGTTTTATCGCCCACCCGGGGCAATCACCGAATCGGCGCTTCCCTTTTTTTACTGCAGGTGGTAGTATCATGGACGATAATGAAGGGTGGGGCAGAGTCAGAAAATACCGTTGTTCATATAATGTAGAATGGAGACACCTCCATGCGCACAGTCCATCTTTTCGTAGCGGCCGGCATTTTGGCCATGCTCGTTGGTTGCGGCAACAATAACACCGCCTATTACCCGCAGGAAGAAACGGTGGCCATCGGGCCGCCACGGGTCAACCTCTATCCCCTCACCGCCCCGCCTCCCGGGTCGGTGCAGCCGTTGCAGGGATCGGCCCCGACCCGCATCAGTGGCGCGGCCACGGCCGAATACGCACCCGCCGGTGCGCCCGCCTATGCCGGTGCGCCTGCCTACGCCGGGACCGGCTATGTCGCCACCACCGTTCCCGCTCCGTCCGCGATTCAGACCCAGTACAACCCGAACATGGGATATACCGAACCCTTCCCGACCGGCAACTACTGCCCGCCGTGGGTGCCTGCCGGTGCCAATTGCACGGTGGAAAACATGACCGCCGGCATGAACCCTATCGTTCCCATCGCCGACCCGTCGGTCATTATCAACAACACAGCCACCGGCCAGTCCTACACCACGACGTCGAGCCAATTGAACCAGGCCTATACCGGCACCACCTACGCGACGCCGAACTATGCGCAGCCAACCTATGCGCAACCGGCCCAGACCTACGCCGCCCCGGCCTATACGCCGCCGGCTAACTCGGGCTATGTGGCTCCGTACCCGGCTCCGACCATTGTCAACACCAGCTATACGCCGCCGACGACAAGCACCTACAGTACCTATACCGCGACGCCGAATCAGGCGCCCTCGGCTCCGGCTTCGGCCCAGCCGAACTTTGGCGCGCCGTTCCCGCTGAGTGCGGTGCAGCCGTCCACCGAGCAGTTGTCGGACGTGGCGAGCGCCCAATCGGGTCCGGTGGTGCAGGGCAGCACCGGAGCGCCGCTGCCGGTGAACACGGCCCTCACCTATAACGCGTCGGAACTCAGGCTGGTTCCGGCCATGGACATTCCGCCCGGCAACCACCCGAGCGATGCCGCGCCGTCGCAGTGGTTTGAAATCATCCGTCCCGGCAACGGCCCCATCCGTATCGGCAGGTTGACCTCCACCTGTGTCTGCGTCAGCCCCCGGGTGCCAAACCGCTTTGTCGGCGCTGGCGAACGCGCCCTCATCGAGGCGCGCATCGTCTCGCGGCCCCCGGCCAACAATCTGACCTACGGCATCTACGTGGGCGTGGTCGAACCGGTTCAGGCCACGGTCGACGCCGACGTGACGATCTCACTGCGGTAATGTAACCGATTAAAGGAGTCGCAATGCGGCGGAGCGTTTTGCTCTCGGTGCTGCTGATTGTCCTCGTTCTTCCCAACGCCGACGCCCTGGATGACATCCAGGGCGTCACGGCGGTATGGAACGATTTTGCCGCGTCGGTCCGCCGGGGCGACTACCGCCGCGCCCACGCGCTGTTTTCTCCCCAGTCGCGGGCCATCCTGCCCTATGCCGATTTCGTGACCGAGTACGGACCATTGTCGGCGGCGCGGGAGATGGTGCTGGCCAAGCCCGCGTCGCAGTCCACCTCGCTGGACGGCGATTGGGCGCAATTGGCCTACGGCGGCGTCAATCCGGCCACCGGCCGGGGCTTCAGGGTGGTGGTGTCGTTTGCCAGGAACAACGGCAGGTGGGGGTTGGTCGCCGCCCGCAACGAAGAACCGGAGCGGGTCGAATCGGCCGCGCGCGGGCTGTTGTCGATGCTTTGGCAAAACCGCCGTCTGGCACCACCCGCCGATCTCTTGTCTGCCATGCAAACGGCCCAGGCGAACAACCCGGCGCTTCGGCATTACCGAATTGAATGGGATGGCAGCCGTTTTCAGGCTTTCCCGCGCACGCCGCGCTTACGGACCTTCTACCTGGACGAATCCGGTGAGGTGCGTTCTGTTGAACTGGTGGAAGACACGGCCCTGCCGGTGCAGGAACCGGCGGCGATGCCTGATTCACCTATCCCTCTGCCTCCTCCCGACGACATGGAAATGCCCGAACCGGCCGCGCCGCCGTTGGTTGAAGGGTTGCCGGAACTAAGCGAACCGCCACTGCCTGGCGCTGGGGTGAATTTGCAGGACGAGCTGCCCGAACCGCCGCCGCCGCCCGGTCCTCCCGGCCGGCCGGAGCTGCCGCGGGAACGGCCGTCCTTGAGCTTGCCTGATGTTATTCAATAATCGCGACGGTATTTCCGCGTTTCTGTCAGCCATACCATTTTGCGCCTCCCCCATACGTCACCCGACGTGCGGATCTTCACCAGCGGTACCTTTGCCCCGGTAATTTCAACTTTCAACGTAAGATTTTCCCAAAAAACGTCACCCCGGCGTCTATGCGATGAACCGGGCGAGGGGCGTGAAGTTGTGCCGGGGCAAGGCGGGGACGCGGTCACGCTATGGTGTCGCTCGGTACGGTCAAACAGCCTGCAGCCGCTTGCTAATCCCACCTTGCCCCGGCACAACCTCCCGTCAGTCCCACGGCGGATGTCAAGACGCCGGGGTGACGCGTGGGGGTGCCGAGATGGATATTTCTGCGGTTATTATGAGCGGCCCGCCCCTTTTGTTGGGCGGGCCGATTAGTACTAAGAAACCACGGCGCTCTACAAATCAGTTCTCTTACTCATCCGTCGAGGCAGAACCGGAGTCGGACGGAATGGGCAGGGGCGAGAGATTGTCGCCAAGGAGCGGCATCTCTTCCGCCGTCCCTATTGGCGAGGCGTCGGACGAGCCGCCATCGGCCGGAGCGGCGGGGATGAACCCGCTCGGGTACTCGTCGAGGTCATAGACCTCGTCCTCGGTAATGTACGTATCCTCGGTGACCTCATCCTCCATGCCCGGCTGGGGAACGGCATAGGGCGGGATGGTAACGGCCGGAGCAGGCCTCGGTGCTGGCGCAGCCGGTGCGGCAGGTGCGGCAGGTGCGGCTGGCGCTGCCGGAGTCGACGACGATGACGAGCCGCCCATTTCGATATCCGCCAGGGCGGACAAAATCTTGCTCGCCTTCTCAGATGCGTCGGGCGGTATCTCCACCGCCGCTCGCGCCGCCGGTGCGCTGGCCGCAGGCTGCGTTGCTGTAGCTGGTGCGGCTGGCGCCGAAGGTGCTGCCGAGGCCGGGGTCTCGCTCCGCGCCCGTTCGGTGGTGATGGTCATGGCGGGTTCGCTGTCGTCTTCGCTGACTGGAGGTGCCGACGATGTTTCATCGTCCTCGTCGCCGCGTCCCTGCACGACTTCGTCGAACGCGGGATAGCTGGAGAGATCCTCGACCTCACCCCATTCGTCGTCGTCATACGATTCGGCACTCTCGCTGTCGGCAAAGCCGTCCGATTCGACAGCGGCATAAGGCGAATCGGGATGGTCGAAATCATACTCGAAGGGACTGTCGAACGAGTCGTCCGGTCCGGACATATCGGTGCGATCCTCGGCTTCGCCAGTGTAGTCTTCTACGCCCTCTTCCGATTCGGCAAAGCCGGCATAGTCATCGCCGGTCTCGGTGCTGGAGGAGCCGCCGCCGGGCGGAGGCGGCATGACCATGCCGCCAAACAGGGACGGCGGGCCGTCGCTCTCGCTTTCGGATTCGAAGTATTGGTCGCCCAGGCCAAAGGTGTCGGTATCACCCGGGAAGGCGATGGTGCCGTAGTCGCCGGTGTCTGTTTCGCTGCCAGCGCCGGCTTGGGAAGAGCCGGGAGGCGGAATGGGCAATCCGCTCAACCCGCCGCTCGGTGCCGTGGTCGGCTCGGCCGGGACTTCGGTGATATAGGATTCGGGCAGGGAATCGAGCGGGCTCGAGTCGGGCTGGCCGGTATACATGGGGACGGCCTGGGCCGCTTGCGGCACCAGATCGCCGGTGGCCTGGTAGGGCTGCGAATGCACCTCGTCCGAGAGATTGGTCGGGGATGTATAGGTGCCGGTACCGGCTATGACGTCCACGGTGGGCGAGGGGCCATAGAGCGGTGTGCCGACAGCGCCGTCTGCGGTGGGGACGATAATGTCGGACGAATACGATCCGATGGGAGACGGCGTCGCGCCATAGCCGCCGTAGCTTCCCGCATACGAATCGGCGACGCCGCCGCCAAAGCCTGACGAAGGCGACGCGGGTGCGGCGATGGCTCCCGGCCTTGCTGCGGCAGAGCCGTAGAGAGGCGTCTCTTCACCAGACCCGGCCCCAATCAAACCGGGAGGAAGGGGCAGACGCACCCCTTCGCCAGCCGCTGTCGCGGCCGCCGGTTGATGTGCCAGGGGATCGGCAATGCTACCGGCGTAGGCGGGAGCGCTGGGCGTTTCGGCCCGGCCCCAACCGCCGCCGCCAAACATCGAGCCGCTGTCGGCCATGCCGGACGCGCCGCGCTGGCCCATCGGCCCTTCGACCATGTCGGAGGACGGGGGCGGCGGCAACGCACCGCCGAGTCCACCGGCTATGCCGGCGCGGCGGAGGTTCGGGGTGGCGTCGACCTCGGGCGCCATGGGAATTTCGTTGGGATCGGTGACAATGCCCCAGGCCCTGACGTCGACCTGCCGTCCCGACGCTGAAGCAGTCTCGGGTGTGGGCGTGGACGCGGAGGACGAAGGGGGCGGCGGGGCGACAGAC
>JAJPXZ010000121.1 GCA_021205245.1 Planctomycetaceae bacterium | reverse complement strand
TCCCTCTTCGCTTCACCCCGGCCGAGCATGAGGTACTGCACCAGGCCGCCGATGATGCGGGCGTCCCCTTGACCGAATTCATCATGGGGATCGTATGGGCGCACCTGCGGAAGAAGGGAATCAAGCCATGAGCGTATTTCGACGAAAGCGCGCCGGCAAGAACGGGAAGGCCCGGGCCGATGCGACATGGACGGTGGAGTTTACCGACCACGACGGCGTGACGCGCCGCCTGGCCGCTTTCTCCGACCGTTCCGCCAGTATCGAACTGGAGCGCCATATCAAGCGGCTTGTCTCTCTCCGCATGGCTGGGGCCGGACCGGACGCGGAGCTGTCCCGCTTCCTGGAGTCCTGTCCCGTTGCGGTGCGGGATGCGTTGGCGAAGTGGGGAATCATCACTGGCCAGCGGGCGGCGGCCGGGAAGTCTCTCGCCCACCACGTCGCGGACTGGAAGGTGTCGATGGAGGCGAAAGACAACTGTGCCGACCATATCAAGCAGTCTGTCAGTAACGTCCACCGCTTGGCCGAGGCCTGCGGCTGGCGCACCCTTACCGATATTTCCGCCACAAACGTCTCACAGTGGGTTTCAGCGAAGCGGGGCGGGGAAATGGCTGCCGGTACCATCAATCACTACCTGCGGGCCGCGAAATCGTTCTGCCGGTGGCTGGTGAAAGAGCGCCGCATCTCCGAAAGCCCGCTTGTCAATATTTCCCTGCTGAACGCCCAGGCCGATCGCCGCATCGAGCGCCACCCCTACTCGGTTGACGAGCTTGGCCGATTGCTGGCCGCCGCCGAGTCCGGCCCTGTCGTCCACGGGATGCGCGGGGCGGATCGGGCGCTCCTGTACCGCACCGCAGCGGAGACGGGATTTCGCTGGTCCGAGTTGCGGAGCCTGACCCGCGCCCACTTCAATTTCGACGCCGACCCGCCCACAGTGACCATCGAAGCCGCCTACGCGAAGAACGGCAAGGCCGACACCATGCCCCTCCGGCCTGATCTTGCCGCCGACCTAAAGGCGCGGATGATGTTGTTCCTGCCCGCCGCCAAGGCGTTCCCGGGCATGTGGGCCGACAAGGGCGCGGTGATGATCAGGACCGACCTGGAGGCGGCGGGCATTGTGACCCGGGACGCCGACGGCAATCAGGTCCTCACTGACGAGTACGGCCGCCTCTACCACTTCCACGGCCTGCGCCACGCATTCGCCACGATGCTCAATCAGGCCCGCGTCCCGCTGGCGACAGCGCAACGATTAATGCGGCACAGCGACCCGAAGCTGACGGCCGGGATATACACCCACGTCATGAACGACACCGAGGCCGAAGCCCTCGCCAAGCTGCCCACCATCGCCGCCAACGCACCGGAATCCGAGAGCGCGGCCAGGACCGGGACGGACGATGCACCTGCCGATCAGGGCACCAAAAACAGGGACAGGAAACCGGACAGTTTCGCCACGGACCTTGACGGACAAATAAGGACTTACGCGGACGGTGCAAAGGGCGGGAAAAGTGCGGTTTCAGGGAACCCCGGAAACGAAAAAAGCCCTGTCGCGCAGTGCGAAACAGGGCATTTAGTATTGGCACGCCGGAGAGGAGTCGAACCCCTAACCTCCAGATCCGTAGTCTAGCGCTCTATCCAATTGAGCTACCGGCGCAGGTGTTTCGAGTGAGTAGTATACAGGCGGAAGCTCGATTTGCAACTTTTTTCCGGGCTTTTTTTCAGGTTTTTCCCGCTTTTTCAGAGGGTTAGCGCTCTATTCGGCCAAAAACTTGCCCATCAGCTCATGGCCGACCGCTACATCGCCGCCGACGCGCTCCGCTTCCTTCTCGTTGAAGGCCTTCGCGCCATTCGCTTCGAAGCCGGGACCCCACATCACGTACGGCACCGGGTCGCTCGAATGCTTGCCGGTCGAGACCGGGGTTGGATGGTCGGGCGCGACCAGGATGCGCCAATCGCCGTAGTGCTTCGCCATCGCATAAAGGGGCGCCAGGATGTGGCGGTCGATGTCCTCCAGCGCTTTCACCTTGCCCGTCAGGTCGCCGTTGTGGCCGGCCTCGTCCGGGGCTTCCACATGGACGGCGATAAAGTCGTGCATGTAGATATAGTCGAGGGCGGCGCGGCCTTTGCCTGCGTAGTTGGTGTCGATGTAGGCGGTCGCGCCCTCCACCGTCAGGACGTCCATGCCGGCCAGCTTGCCGATGCCGCGCATAAGGTCGACGGCACTGATAAGCCCGGCCGACCCCAGCCCGTGGCGGGCAGCGAAGTTTTCCAACTCCATCGCTGTCGCCCCGCCCCACAGCCACACCTGGGTCGCGGGTTTTTCGCCCCGCTCAATGCGGCGAACATTGACGTCGTAATTGAGCAGCAGGTCGGCACTGGCGTGTTCCACCTCCAGCACCCACGACGAGAACTGCCCGTGTGGCAGATGTTCTGTTATGTCTTCGCCGGCGATATCGTGCGGCGGCATGCAGACAGGAACATCGGACCCGGCGTTCTCCATCAAGCAAAGGTGGCGGTAGCCGACGCCCGGGAACAAGGTAACGCCGTCGACGCCCAGCTCGGTGTTCAGTTGTTCGATAAGTTCGCGGCCTTCCTCGGTGGAGATGTGGCCGGCGCAGTAATCGTCCATAATGTGGTTCGGGGTTACCGTCACCAGGTTGGCCCGGAAAACGGCGTCGCCTTCCGGCACCTCGACCCCCATCGCCGCCGCCTCGAGGGCGGCGCGGCCGGTAAAACCGACGCGCGGGTCATAGCCAAGGAGCGACAGGTTCGCGACGTCCGACCCGGGATGCAGGCCGTCCGGAACGGTTTGCGCGCGGCTCAGCATGCCTTCACGAGCCATCAGGTCCATGGTTGGGGTGGCGGCAAGTTCAAAGACGGTTTTGTTGTCGTGTTCAGCCTGCATCAAGTCGGCTGCGCCGTCGGGTATGACGAGGATGTACTTCATGGGATTAAGCTCCATTGTGTCTGGGAAAAACATCATGATGCAGATATTTACCGTGACGTACAGTAAATTTCCAATTCACAATTCATAATGCACACTGCATAATTACCAACCGATATGCGTCTTGTTTGTCATTGTGAATTATGAATTGTGCATTGTGAATTATCAGGAGTCCCCATGTCAGTCTCCCTTACCTTTCGTCTTGCGACCCCCGAAGACTATCCCGCTCTCCTCGACATTCAGCGCCGAGCCTATCTCCTGAAGGAAGCGCCGCTCTACGGCGACGATCTCCCGCCATTGAAGGAAACGCCCGCGACCCTCGCCGCCGAAGTTGCGGACGGCAAGCAGATCCTGCTGGCCGAGTGTGACGGCCGCGTGGCGGGCTCACTCCGCTTCAAACCGCTTGATGACGGCGCAATATACTGGTGCAGGCTCTCAGTTGACCCGGACCTCCAGGGGAACGGCATCGGCCAGAGGCTGGTCGCCGAGGTGGAGTCGCGCCATCCAAACGCCCTCGGCTTTGTCCTCGACTGCGGCAAACACTCGGACGAAAACCGCCACATCTACACCAAGGCTGGTTACCGCGAGACAGGCGAAGGTTTCCAGGTGCCGGGCGGGCCGTACGTGCTTGTCATGCGAAAGGACAAGGCGTGATACGCACCTTTATCGCCGCCGAGATCGGGGAGGACGTCCGCGACGCACTCGAGGACGATGTTGCCGTCCTGCGCGCCGGTGCGCCGCTGGTTAAATGGGTGAAGACGGAAAACCTCCACCTCACCCTGCGCTTTCTCGGAGACGTCAAGGAAAACGATCTTGAAGAGCTTTTCGACGCGCTGGAGGAAGGCGTCGCCGGAATTGAGCCGTTCGCTCTTGAAGTGCGGGGCATCGGCGCGTTCCCGAATTGGCGGCATCCCCGGGTGGTGTGGGCCGGGTGCGGCGACGGCGCGGACGAAGCGATCGACCTTGCCGCCGCTGTCGAGGATGTGTGCGTCGACCTTGGCTACGACGCGGAAAAACGTCCCTTCCGGCCCCACCTGACGCTTGGCCGGGTCAAACAACCGGCCGACGTGCGCGGGCTGGAAGAAACAGTTGCCGCCATGGGCCAGCGCGTATTCGGCTACATCGACATCGATGCGGTCGTCGTCTTTATGAGCACCCTACGGCGGAACGGCCCCGTTTACGCGCCGATGGCGCGCTTTCCGCTGCGGT
The DNA here is from genome assembly GCA_021205245.1 of Planctomycetaceae bacterium. Classification (GTDB taxonomy): domain Bacteria; phylum Planctomycetota; class SZUA-567; order SZUA-567; family SZUA-567; genus JAJBSZ01. Next base: position 35,523 of record JAJPXZ010000121.1, on the reverse strand, counting down.
AAAACGCTATAGGCCCCACTTGCCCGCGGTCGAGAGGGCTTCACGGAGGTCGCCGTTCATGGCGATGGCTGCCCGCCGTGCCGCGCCCTGCCAATCGTCGCCGCCGCCGTCGTTCTTCCACGCCTGCAGGATGGACCGGCTGGCATTCACCACCGCGCCGCTGCCGTCCTCGCGGAACGCCGGCACCACCCCGGCCGCCGATCCGCCCTGCGCCCCATAGCCGGGGACCAGGAACGGCGCCGTGGGCATGAGTTCGCGGTACCGGGCGAGTTCGTCCGGGTGCGTCGCCCCCACCTCGGCGCCAACCGACGACAAACCGCTGTCGCCCAGGTCGTCCGACCCCCATCCCGACACCAGCCCGGCGACGTGCTCCGCCACCGTGCCGCCCGAGGCGAGCGGCAGGTCCTGCAATTCCTTGCTGGATGGATTGCTGGTTTTAACAAGGATGAAGAACCCCTTGCCCGCAGGCTTGCCCCGATCGATAAACGGCTGTACCGAGTCCGAACCCATGTAGGGATTGAGCGTCAGGGCGTCGTGGGGGCCAAGCAGAACGCCGACGAGTTCCTGGAACCGTTCCGGCGGCTGGCTGCCGAGATCGCGGAGACGGACTTTTGGCGCATCGAGAAGGCCCTGTGCATAGGCGGCGGCGGTGGAGCCGATATCGCCCCGCTTGACGTCGCCAATGACCACCAGGCCCAAATCGGCGGCGGTCAGGCACACCGATTTATACACAGACAAGCCATGCATTCCGAACGCTTCAAAAAAGGCGATATTCGGTTTGATCGCCGGCACGAGGTCCGACACTGCTGTGACGATTCCCAGGCAGAAGTCGCTGAGGGCGGCATAGAGGCCGTGCTGTCCCTCTTCGGCGCGGCGCGCCAGTTCGGGCGGCAGAATGGCCAGGGTGGGGGCGATGCCGACGACAGCCACGCTCTTCTTTTCGCGAATGGCGGCGTCCAGGCGGTCGCCGAAATGGGTTGCGTCTGCCATAATAATCCTTTGTCTGTGGCGCGGGGTCACTGTGGCGTCGCCCCGCGCCGTTCATGTCGTAGGCTTACAGCCCTGCGTGGTAATCCTGCAAAGCCTTGACGGTAATGCCGCCCTCCCCCTTGAGCTTGCGAATAGCGCTGACGAACGCCCCGGCCGCCTGCACCGTGGTGATGAGGGGAATGCCCCGCGCCAAGGCGGTGGTGCGGATGGCTGTTTCGTCACGACGAGGCGTTTTGCCGCTCGGGGTGTTGATAACCAAATGGATGCGGTTGTCCACCATCAGGTCAACCACGTTCGGCCGACCTTCCGACACCTTGCGGATAGCCTCCACCGGCAGGCCCCATTGGCGAATGGCAAGGGCGGTGCCTCGGGTGGCGAGGAGCTTGAAGCCGAGGTTATCGAGGGTGCGGGCGATATGTTCGAGCTGGTCATGGTCCGATGGCTTGACGGAGATGAACGCGGTCCCTGCCAGCGGCATTTTCGAGCCAGCCCCCAACTGACTTTTTGCAAACGCGAGATCGAGGTCGGCGTCGATGCCCATCACTTCGCCGGGCGACTTCATCTCCGGCCCCAACACCGCGTCGACGGTCGCCAGCGGAATCCCGGATTCCGACACGACCGAACTCGGCAGCAGAAAGCGGGGAAAGGGGAAGACGGCTTCCTTGACGCCGTAGAAGGTGGGGTCGGGGCGCTTTTCCGTCAGGCCGAGGTCGGCGAGGCTTTTTCCAAGCATTGCCATAGTCGCGTAGCGGGCGACAGGAACGCCTGTCACCTTGCTGACAAAGGGGACGGTGCGGCTGGCCCGGGGGTTAACCTCGAGGACGTAGATGAGCCCGTCCTTGACCGCATACTGGACGTTCATAAGGCCGCGCACGCCCAATTCCAGCGCCAGGCGTTTAGTCGCATCCTCGAGTCCGGCGCGCACCTCCGGCGTCAGGCTGTACGGCGGCAACGAGCAGGCGGAGTCGCCTGAGTGGATGCCCGCCTGTTCGATGTGTTCCATAACCCCGGCGATAAACACCGACTCGCCGTCGGCGATGGCGTCGACGTCGACCTCGGTGGCGTTTTCGAGAAAGCCGTCGATAAGGACCGGACGCGCCTGGCTGATAGTGACGTCCGCCTTGGTGCAGTAGACGATCAGTTCTTCCCAATATTTCCGCAGCATCGGTTCATCGTGGACGATTTCCATCTTCGCGCCGCCCAGCACAAACGACGGCCGCATGAGGACGGGGAAACCGATGCCCCGCGCCGCTTCAAGAGCACCGTCAAGGGTATGGGCGACGGCGTTATGGGTTTGAAGGAGGTCGAGCTTTCGGAGGAGGTCGGAGAACTGGCCCCGGTCCGAGGCGCGGTCAATAGAGTCGACAGTCGTACCAAGGATGGGAACACCCGCTTCCACCAGCGCGCGGCTGATATTGAGGGGGGTCTGGCCGCCGAACTGGATAATGACGCCTTTCGGCTTTTCGCGGTTCACCACTTCCAACGTGTCTTCCACCGTCAGCGGTTCGAAATACAACCTGTCGGAGGTGTCGAAATCGGTGGAGACGGTCTCGGGATTGCAGTTGATGATAAGAGACTCATACCCCAAATCCCGCGCCGCGAACGATGCATGGCAGCAGCAATAATCGAACTCGATGCCCTGCCCGATGCGGTTCGGACCGCCGCCAAGGATGAGAATCTTTTCCCGGCCGCTGTCGGCCCTGGCTTCGTCCTGCTCGCCATAGGTGCCGTAGTAATAGGGATTCGTCGCCGGAGCGGTCCCGGCGCAGGTATCGACAAGGCGGTAGGAGGCGCGGACGCCAAGCTCGTAGCGTTTGGCGCGCACCGCCGCCTCGGTTGAGTTGAGCGCGTGGGCAAGCTGCACATCGGCGAAGCCGAACTGCTTGGCCCGGATGAAATCATCCTTGGTCATCCCGTCCAGCGACAAGCCGCGCAAGCGTTTTTCTTCGACTAGGATCTCGTTCATCTGGTGCGTCCACCAGGGATCGATACCGGTGAGAGTGAAGATATCTTCCGGCGTCATGCCGCGTTCAAGAGCGTAGCGAAGATAATACAGCCGGTCGCGGTTGGGGACGACCAGCTTGGCCCTGACCGTCTCTTCGTCCAGTGCGACCGGGTCTGGATCTTTGCCGTCGCCGCCCATGCCGAAGCGGCCGTTTTCCATCGAGCGCATGCCCTTCTGAAGCGCTTCCTTGAAAGTGCGGCCGATTGCCATTACCTCACCGACCGACTTCATCTGGATAGAAATAGTTTCGTCCGAGCCGGGGAATTTCTCAAAAGCGAAGCGGGGAATCTTCACGACAACGTAGTCGATAGCGGGTTCGCCGCACGCGGACCGCTCAGGCACGATGTCGTTCCGCAGTTCGGTGAGCTGATAGCCGACAGCCACCTTGGCGGCGATTTTCGCGATGGGGAAGCCGGTCGCCTTGGACGCGAGCGCCGACGACCGCGACACGCGCGGGTTCAATTCAATCGCCACCATGCGCCCGGTCTGCGGGCTTTGGGCAAATTGGATATTACAGCCAGAGGTTTTCAAGCCGATGGAAGCCATAATGGCCAACGACTTGTCGCGCATTTCCTGAATCTCGGCGTCGGTCATGGTCTGGGCCGGCGCGACGGTGATGGAATCACCGGTATGGACTCCCATGGGGTCGAGGTTTTCTACCGTGCAGATAACGATGCCGTTCCCGGAGGAATCGGCCATCATTTCAATTTCCAATTCCTTCCAGCCCACCACCGATTCTTCGACAAGGATTTCCCCCACCATGCTGGCGTCAAGGCCGGCCATGGCGGTGCGGCGGAACTCCTCCATATTGTACGCCATGCCGCCGCCGGTGCCGCCGAGGGTAAAGGCGGGCCTGATGATGCACGGCAGGCCGATCTCTTCAACCACGCGCATGGCTTCGTCCATACTCCGCGCCAAGCCGGATGCGGGGAGGTCGACGCCGGCGCGACGTACTGCTTCGCGGAAGGCGTCGCGGTCTTCGGCCCGGTGAATGACGTCCCGGTCCGCGCCGATGAGTTCGATATCCAGTTCCGCCAGGATGCCTGCGTCGGCGACGCGGAAGGCGGTGTTGAGGGCAGTTTGACCGCCAAGGGTGGGCAAAAGCGCCTGGGGGCGTTCCTTGCGGAGTACGGCAGCGACAGCCTCGAGGGTAAGGGGTTCAATATAGGTGCGGTCGGCGGTGCCGGGGTCGGTCATGATGGTGGCGGGGTTGGAATTGATCAACACCACCTCATAGCCTTCTTCCTTCAGCGCCTTGCAGGCCTGGGTGCCGGAGTAGTCGAATTCGCACGCCTGACCGATGATGATGGGGCCGGCGCCGATGACGGCGATTTTATGGAGATCCGTGCGTTTGGGCATGGCGTTATTTCCTCATCATATCGGAGAAGCGTTCGAAACAATACAGGCTATCGCGCGGGCCAGGTTCTGATTCCGGGTGGAACAGGGTACCCACAAGGCGGCGCTTGGTGCAGCGGAACCCTTCCACCGACCCGTCGTTCAAGTGGACGTGGGTGAGTTCCAGTCCCGCCGTCATGAGAGACTCGCCTTCAATCCAGAATTCATGGGCCTGGACCGTCATCTCGCCCGACGGTTCGCCAGGCCGTCCCACCGGCTGGACGCCGTAATGGGCCGTGCCGTTCACGGCAATGGCCGCACCCGCAACCTGGGCAAGCACGCCCGCACCGACGCCAATCCCCCACAGCGGCACCTGCCCCAGCATCGCCGACGCGGCGGCATGGGCTTCGGCGCGCGTATCGGGGACGCCGTTCCCGCCGGAGAAAACAATGCCGTCCGGCTTCAGAGCCAGCGCGTCGGCGGCGGGGTAATTCGACGGCACAACCCGGATGGCGCGTCCGAGCGAGGCCAAGCGGCGCAGCAATCCCTTTTTGACGCCGAAGTCGTAGACGATGATGGTTCCGGAGTCGTCGCCCACGCCGTCGGTCCAGTCATATGGCTTTGTCGTTCCGGCCTTCGGCACGTCCCAGGATGTCGCGTCGCTGAACTGTTTCGCCAAAACCGACGCATCGGCGTATTTGCCCGTCCCGATGACAGCCCGCACCAGGCCACGGCGGGCCAGGATGGCGGTAACGGAGCGGGTGTCGAGGCCTTCGATTGCCGGAATGCCGTTGCGGTCGAGCCAGGCGTTCATGGCCTCAACGCCAAGCCGGTTCGCGGCCGTCCGGCCGACCTCCCGCGCGGCAATTCCCCGCACAGCGATTTCGTCACTCTGCAAGTCCGACGGCACCATCCCCGAGGTGCCGATATGGGGATAGGTAAAGCACACCAGTTTGCCGGTGTAGGATGGGTCGGTCATGAGATCGGGAATACCGGCGGAGAACGCCGACGCGACCATCACGCCCTGCGTCATACCTTCCATGCCCACCCCGACGCCCCAAAACGGCTCCTCATTTTCCAACAACAGCAGTGCGGGTAACGCCATGGGAGCTCCTCTTTCGTAGTTCAAAAAAAGCCCTTTCCCATAAGGAAAGGGCGCGTTTTTGTACAAAGGGCGACAGCCTTATGCCATTCCCGCCGCCTGAACCGCCGTCACGGCAACAGTGTCGACGATGTCCTCGGCTTTGCAGCCACGGGACAAATCGTTGACCGGTTTCGCCATGCCGGACATGACCGGGCCGATCGCGGTCGCGCCGGCGAGGCGTTCGACCAATTTGTATCCGATATTGCCTGCGTCGAGATCGGGGAAGATAAGGATGTTGGCGCGGCCGGGAACCGTTGAGCCGGGAGCCTTTTTCGCGCCGATGGCGTTAATGAGGGCAGCGTCGGCCTGGAACTCGCCGTCCATTTCGATGTCGGGAGCGGCAGCCTTGGCGATTTCAACCGCCTTGACGACCTTGTCGATATCGGCGTGCTTGGCCGAACCCTTGGTCGAATGCGAAAGGAACGCGATGACGGGAGCGGTCCCCATCATGGCTTTCCAGGATTGGGCGGTGCCGATGGCGATGTCCGCCAACTCTTCACTGGTGGGATTCTGAACCAGCGCGGTGTCGGCGAAGAAGAGAACGGGCTGGGTGTTGTAATAGGGGCTGGTCTCGGGAAGCACCATCATGAAGAAGGCGGAGATGGTCTTGACGCCGGGGCGGGCCTTGATGACCTGCAGGGCGGGACGCAGGGTGTCGGCGGTGGAATGGACCGCGCCCGATACATACCCGTCAACCTTGCCCAGTTTGACCAGCATGGCGGCGTACATGATCTCGTCTTCAAGGGCCTTCTTGGCCATTTCTTCGGTCATGCCCTTGGCTTTGCGGAGTTCGACCAGGGTGGAGACGATGGTGGGAAAATCGGGGTCGGTGGCGGGATCACGAATAATCGCCTTGGAGATGTCGGCCTTTACTTCCATCGCCTTTGCCTGGATGGCGGCGGTATTGCCGATCAGAACGACAGGTCCAAAACCAAGCTTGCCGCATTCGGCGGTCGCGACGAGGGTGCGCTCGTCCATGGCTTCAGGCAGGCAAACGGTTTTCTGGAATTTGACTGCCTTGGCGCGAATTTCATCAATAATGCCCATACACACCCCCTTCAGAATGGTTTGTTACTGCAGGAAAATGGTTTCATAGTCTGATTGTTTCACGAATCGCGAATTGCATTGTAACCCAACCGCCCCGGTAGTCAAGGGCGGCCCCGGCCGTTTCGTCGGCGCAGAGCATCCTGGCGGTTGAGATCCCACAACCGCATGTATTTTTCGAAGGTATAGATACCCGCCGTCGCGGAGAGGAACAGTCCAATCGCTCCGTCAAACACCTCGCCACGGAAAACGTAATTGTGAATCATCCGCCATAGCGACGTGGCGAAGGCGTAAGGCATGGACGCGGTTTTGCCCGCCTGATGGGCGTTTCTGGCCCACAACGAGGTATACAGCCGCATCTTGGTAAAGAACTGGTCGAGGCTCCGGTAGGTATAATGCAGAATGCGCCCTTCATCCACAGTGCCGATAGGCCGCCCGCCCGTGTCCATGACCGAATGCACCATACCCTGGTAGGCGAGGCTGCCCTTGCGGAACAATCGGGGCAGTTTTTCGCCGCTCCAGGACGATGACTTCAACCGCTGGCCGAGGAAATACGCATCGCGGGTCAGGTTGTAGATATCGTATTCAGTCGCGCCCGCCAGCAGTTTTCGGATCGCGTCCTGGAGTGAATCGTCCAGCACTTCATCGGCGTCGAGGATGAGAATCCACGGCCCGGCGGCGTTTTCGATGCCGTAATTGTATTGGGCGGAAAAGTGGTCAAACTCCCGCTGTAGAAACCGCGCGCCAGCCGCTTCGGCGATGTCGCGGGTTTTGTCGGTCGATCCGGAATCGATGACGACGATTTCATCGGCCCAGGCTAAACTGGCGAGGCAGCCGGGCAGCATTTCCTCCTCGTTTTTCGTCAGCACCAACCCACTGACGGCGTTGCCGGGCCTACCGTTATTCACCATTAATCCTTTATTTTGTGCGGGATGTTCGACCACGTCATTGTAGGCACGGATGTTCCCGGGTCAAGTTGTGGCACAGGAAAGAAAAAAGCATTCGCCATAAACGCATAATTAGGTAGAATGCCGTGCTTCATTAATACTGAATTTACTGACGCCTTTTGTATTCGTCCTTATTTGAGGGGAGCCACCATGACCGCTATCACGACCGAACCCGTCGAGGTGCGAGCGCCGTACACAAAACTCCATGTTCTCATGGCCATCTTGCTTACGCTTGTGGCAACGTGGATTTTGTCGTTTATCTACGGACTCGCCGACCACTACTCGCCGCTTGTGTATCTGAACATCGCCCTCGCCTTCGGCTATGGCTTCTGCATCGGGTTTGTTGCCCAAACAATGATGCGCCGCCTTCGCATCAACGGCAATGTGGCGGCTCTCGCCATCGGCCTGATCTGCGGCATCGTCGGCCTCTACCTGGCATGGCCCGCGTACCTGTGGGTAATCACCGATTTTGATATGGAGATTTATACAGACACGCTCGGTTCTCCCAGCTTCATCTGGTTCATCATGCACCAGCTTGCCGTCGACCCGATGTGGAGCCTGGGCAAGTCGCAGTCGTCGTTCCCCACGATGTATTGGATAGCGTGGTTGGGCGAAGCGCTGCTTGTCATCGGACCGGTGGTATTTGCCTGCACCAACCTGGTCAAAACCAACCTCCTCTGCGACACGTGCAAAGATTGGGTTGCGGTAACCGGCGACAAGGCCCTCCTGCATATTCCGGAAGATCGGGTGGACGAGGTCATTGCCTCCGTCTCGAACGGCGATCTAACAGTACTTCTGCCGCTGCAACACCTCACTGTCGACGAGGCCGACCAAATCGGCCAGTGGCTCGAGGCGGTCGGCTATGCCTGCCCGAATTGCACCCATATGAACGGGTATGTCGACGTATCGCTGGTTATGCTCCGTCCTGCCAAGAAAAAGAAGGAACTGGAACGGACATCGAAAACCCTCGTCAAACTGGCCGAAATCGATGTGGAGACCGAAAAGAGCCTGTTCGAGCCGGAACCCGCCCCGGTGGAGGAAGACGGCATCGAACCGGAGCCGGCGGAGGCGATGACCGAGGGAGAGGTCAATGGCTAGCTCCGACACAAGCGTCGTGCTGGAGGATAGGCGCGCCGTAGTAACTCGGCCGTTTTCGATCCTTCGCGCCCTCGTGGCAACCATCCCCTATGGTGTCGTCTTGGGCATTTTGCACGATGAAGGATTCCCGTTCAACTCCCGCAATTTTGAAGCGAACGCGGTAGTTTTCGCCATCGCCACGGTTCTCTGGCTTGGCTATCTCGTGAAGTTGCGCCGCACCACCATTTTCGACCCTGAGGAAGGCCGCGTTACCGTGCGGAACCTTCTGTGGACCGAGAAATCCCTCCTGCCCGATGATATCACAGCGCTCATCGAGGTGGTGGACGGCAGAACGTCGTATTTCAAGATAGCGCCCCGCAAGGACCGCTTCGGCAAGGGCTACCGCTTCACCCGATCGTTTTCCGGCGCGGACGCGCGGCTGGCGGCCATGCGTGCCACCATCATCCCCACCATCGAAGCAATGATGGGCATCAACCAAAATGAAGTGGCGATGGACGACATTGATCTGGAAAGGCCGAAGTGGTATAGCCGCCGGGACGGGCAGTTCACCCGCCGCTTCTGGCGGAGGTCACTGCTTTTTATAGTTATATGCCTGCCCCTGATCGCTTCCGGCATCATGACGGGCAATGTGTACGCCATTGGCGCCGGGTCGGTTCTGTTGTTTCTGTGTGATCTCCTGCCGACCTCGAAAATCGTTCTCGACACGGACGAGGCGGTGGTGCGGGTCTATAATTTCCTTGGCCTGCGGCAACAGCGCTGCATTCCATTCGCCGCATTCATCTCTATGCACTCCACCCGCCACACCTACAACTACATTTACATGATGACGACCCTGTCGATGGTGTTCGAGGATCCGTATAAGGACGTGCAGTTGGCCGCGACGTATTTTACCGGTTCACTGACCCGGCTTGCCGACGAAACCGAAGCGATAGTTCTACTCGGCGAACAAAAAGTCGGGCCGCAGGCCTAGTCTCTGCCTTATCCATGAGGAAGCACCCACACGCCACCGTTCTCATTGAGGGAACGGTGGCGTTTCACGCTTTCCCTTTTGTTCCGCCGGCCGACAAAGGATATAATCGAAACCGCGCCAGTTTTATGACGATACTCTCGTACATCGTACTTTGCCAAAGGAAGCGCATGGATCACCAGCCCCCGGTTCCGGCCGGGATACCCCTGCCCGATGAGGCGCTGCCCACCCACGACCATGGCGACCTGTCGCCCTATGCCGGGTTTTCCCTGCCGGAAGGCGGTGTCGAACCCGTGCCGCAGCGGCGCGCTCTCGAAGCGGATCCGGAAATTGCCGGCTACCTGCACGACACAGGCCATGCGCCGTGGACGCGAAAACGCTACATCACCGCCCTGACCGGCCTCGCCGTCACCGCGGCGCTCCTTGTGGTCGTCTATATCGTCGCGCCTGGCTCGTTATTTTCCCGCTACCGGCCGCCAGCACCCCAGGACACGCCCAAGCCGCAGCCCTATCCTAATTTGCCGTCTGTCCCCATCCTCTATCGGGAGACGGTGCGTTCGATCAACGCCGACCTGGAATCCGGTACACGCTACGGAGCGGCATTTGCCACGCTCCAGACGCTTATCGATGACGACGGTGCTGACGCCATCAGGCCGCCCGTGGAGGTGGGGATATGGGCACGAGAAGAGATGCTGGTCCTGCTTGCTTCGCGGGAAGTGCCGCCGGACCGGTATACCGAGGCATACGCCGACGAGGTCTATGCCAGCCTAATCCGCCTGGCGGCGGAACGGCCCGATACGGCGTATCCATTCCGGGGCGGAGCCGCCTACGCCCGTGTTCTTGCCAGCCGCCCGCTCCCGAAAGACGCTGGCGAAGCGCGTGTCGAACGGGAGCGTACAGCCGCCCTTATCGAAACGTTACGGGCCGAAAACCCGGCCGCCACCGACAATAACCGCGATCTCCTTGTCGCCGAAGCCGAAACCCATATCGCCCTTCTGCCGGACGAATATATTTCCGGCGACCGCCGCCTCGACTACCACTGGCGCCGCGCCGCCTATGCTATTGGGCGGCTCTATACCGTCTTCGGTCAGAGCGACCCGGTGATACGCACCCTCGACCACCGCCGCTGGGAGGCGGTATACCGCTATTTCGACTATACCCTGTTCACCCTCGACACCAGCCGGATCGGTCGTATCGAATCCGCCCGCCTCGATGGGGTCGATTACACCCGTGCTGATATCAGGGCAAAAATGGAAGAACTGCAATGACCACCCACGGCGTCAGAGGCTTCGACGATGGAAAATTCTGGATAGCCCTGTTCTGTTACGGGGCTTCGTTCCCGTTGTTTATGCGTGGCGGGCTGACTCCGGACTATTTCCATGTCGTCATGCCCTTCGGAATCGCCTTCATCGTCACCACCACCCTTGCCTGGGACTACCGCATCATCGGCGATCCCCGGCGTCCCTACTGCCTTATTCTGCATGCCGCCATGATGGTGGCTATGACCTTCCTTTTGAACCGCCTCACCACCCTGGCCGACTTCGCGCCGCTGGGCGGCAACCCGGCTCTGGTCCATTCCGTCATTATCGAATGGATGGGGGAAATGCCCTATCTAGGCAACATCTTCGCCATTTTCAATTTCGTCCTGAAATGGCTGGGCTTCGCCGTCATCCTGTTTCTGGTGTCTGCGGCCATCATGTTCCCGCCCCGCACGGCCACGGCGTTGCTGTCTATTTTCGGGATGCTGGTGTTGGCCATTTCGGTGGGGAGAAATCTCAATCCGGAGATATGGTCGTTGTTCGCCGGAGTGGCGCTCATGGCGATCGCTTTCGGAGTCCAACGGGTGGACGAACGCCGCAGCCGCTTCTGGAATCAGGTGGCGGAAAAGCTCTCTCGTTCCGGCCCGCGACCGGCCATGGATGTGACGATTAAGATCGCCCTTCTTCGTGAACTCAACGAACAAAAAGCGCTCGGCGCGAACCAGATTCGCGGCATCATCGCTTCCAAGCTCGACCGCGCCACCGCCGATCCGCAACTGAACGCGGTTTGCGCCCGCATCACCGACCAGCTTATCAATCATGACCACATTGCCGAAAGCCGCGACGGTCTGCAGGGCTGGCGCTGCGTCCTCGCCCTCCCGGAGGACGAGCCGGACTTTTTCACCACCACCGCCCGGACGGTGCGGGTGTTGGTCACTACAGCCTTTTGCGTGATCTATATCCTCTCCCCCATCGACTTTATCCCCGACGCCACGCCGGTCTTCGGAGTGGTGGACGATATGCTCCTTGGCGCTGTCGGCCTATTGTCGGTTGTTCGCACGGTGTGGGGTCCGTCCCGCTGGAGCGATCGCACCCAGCGGAAGCTGCCGTTTTAAAGAGTGGGATGGTTGTTCGATGCACGCCGTTCCGCACGGCGATACAGCCACCATGCCAAAAGCGCGCCCAGCGTGCCAAGCGCCACGCCGCCAAGAATATCGGTGAGGTAATGCACGCCCAGGAATATTCTCGTAAAAGCGATGAGTCCGGCAAGGCATCCGATAGCCAGCGCGGTATAACGCCGTCCGAGCAGGAGAGCCAGCGGAACCACGGAGATAATCGCCTCGGTTGTATGACCCGACGGGAAGGAATGGTAGGCGTTCAGGAGTTCCAGCGCTTCGAGGCCCGACGCCACATAGGGTCTGGCCCTGCCGACATTATGTTTGATGAGATACACGGCAAGCAGGGTTATACCAAACGCCAGAATCCAGCAGAGGGCGAAGCGCCGCAGCGATGCGTCACGGCGTACATCGGCCGCCACCAGCAAGCCGCCGTATGCGCCAAAGAGGATGAAATTGCCATAGTTCGTCACGTATTGCAGCAGAAACGTCACCTGTGGCCAGCGGCCGCGAAAGCCGACGAATTGATTGACGACCAGGTGCTCGTTGCCCCAGATTGCCCAGCATAATCCGATAACGGTCAGTGCCGGCAGAATAGCCAACACCACCAAAGCCCAGTCACGCGCCCGCATTCATCCAGCCCTCTCGATACAGTGCGGTCCGTCGTTCGTGACGCTGTTCACATACGGACCAACCTGCCAACTCTGCAAAACCCCGTCGCCCTCGTCACGAACCTGATGAAGAAACGCATCCACCTGTCCGGCGTCCCGCAGGCCTGGATCCAACCATGCCTCCCATTTGTCGGGCGGCAAGATGACAGGCATCCGATCATGCACCGGGGCGACGGTTGCGTCGGCGGCAGTCGTGAGAATGGTAAAGGAGACGGAGTCCTCCCCGCCTCCCCGCCACACCTCCCACAAACCGGCAAATGCCAGTTCATCCCCATCGCGCGGACTAAAGTAGAACGGCGTCCGTTTTTTGGAGCCGGGTTCGCGTCGCCACTCATAAAATCCCGACGCCGGCACCAGACAGCGACGCAACCGAAAGGCGTCCCGGTAGGTCGGTTTTTCCGACGCCGTCTCGGCCTTTGCATTGATGCAGCGGGCGGCGAACGTCGCGTCACGGCTCCACGACGGCACCAGTCCCCACTTCGCGTCCATCCACTCGGGTCCGGCGTCGCCACGCACCGCGACCGTCATCGATTGCGTCGGGGCGATGTTATAGCGTCGCATGGGCGGGAAGGGAATAAGCCCAAGCTTATAGGCAAGGATAATCGCCCTGCCAATGTTGGTGAAGCGTCCGCACATGCCCTCCCCCTCCTCAACTTTTACATCGAATGACCCGCATGAGCCGCCGTCATACCGTTGCTGCGGGAGGCGGTGGTTTGCCCTTGCTGAGCCAGCCAGGTGCGGAACTCGGCAATCTCCCTCGCCTGGGCGATGATGATGTCTTCGGCGAGTTTACGAATGGTGGCGTTATCCGACATGACCAGCGCCGGAACCGACATGTCGATGGCTCCCGCGTGGTGCGGAATCATCATCTCGATAAAGTTGATGTCGGCATTGGAGGACATCGGCTGCCCCATCATCATGTCCATTTCCGCTTCCATCTCGGCGGCGGCGGCTTCGTCGCGTGGCCCGAGAGTGTGGAGAAGCGCTTCCATCTGTTTCACCTCGCGCCGTTGCGCCGAAAGAATTTCATCGCTCCAGCGGCGTATTTTCTGCGACGTGGTTGTCTTGAGGATATCTTCGGTCATCGTAATCGCGCCCTGGTGATGGACGATCATGCCGGAGAGAAAAGCGATGTCGTTCTTATTGTCCCATTGCATATGGGAGTAGTCGGGCATTGAGTGGTCCATCCCAGGCATATCGGACATCCCGGACTGAGCTGAGGTGGTGTTTTCGCCGGCGCGGACGGTCACCGCCAGCGCGACCGCGAAGAAAAGGGTGGATACGAGAAACTTGGTGATCATGTGCAATCTCCTTTCCCCCTCTCCTCTTTATCACTATCGCTCTGCCGCGGCGATTATGCGGCCAGAGTATTTATATGTAATCGGCAATATACGGCTTTTCGTTTGTTATAACGCTTTCCAATAGGGTAAGGGCGTCTTCGTCGAGGACGATACGGCCGACGCGGGCGAGGTAGGTGGGTCGCTTGTAGCCAAGCAAGATGGTGGTCAACGCGCCAATATCCACCTCCACCGTCATTCCCTTCGATCCTTCGACAATGTCCGCGCCGCCGCCACGGTTGAAGCAGATGGAAAATTCGCCGTTGTTCCATTCAAGAATTGGATCACGCACCACAAAGGTAAGGCACGAGTCCCGCTTGATAGGGGCGAAGCGGTAACAGGAAAGGAACGCGCGCACATCCACGATACGTCCCATGATGTACGGCCGTATCGTTTCCTTGATATCGCTGTCCTCCAACCAAAAGGCGATAGGTTCGGATGAATAGTTGTCACCCCTCACCGCATCCACCATCGAACCGTGTGCGCCAATGAAATTCCACAATCCGCGCCACGCCTCCATATCGAGGGATATGATCTCCTTGATGTTCATCGTGTCTTCACGGATTGTGTAGACCATGTAGCCGGAGGGAGTGTCATTGCCGTCAAAATAGATGGCGGAGGTCACGTCGTCCATATCCCAGCGCCAGTATTCCTCCCAGGCGAGATCGTTCCGGAGAATACAGCCGTGGGTCTTTTTGGCAAAACGTTCGTGAAGGGAAATGAGATCCGGGTCGTCAAAGGCGACGCGCCGTACGTGGCCTGGCGCATCGACGCGCTTGGGCAACTGGCTGTCCTTAATGTGGAAGGTCATCTTGTCGGAAACGATTTCCCATCCCTTATGGCGGTAAAGCGGTATCGAGTAGGGGTAGAGGAAGGCCACGGTTTGACCGCGTGAGCGCATTTCCTCGAGGCTGCGGCGCATCAGCTTCGACATCAGCCCCATGCCGGAATATTCCGGGTAGGTGGCTACGGACGTCACAAAACCGATGTCCCGAATACACCCGTGGATATTCATCTGCAATGGAAAAACGGCAAACTGCGACGCCAACCGGTCGCCATCGAACCAGCCGAGGACGCTGGCCTTTTCAAGGATCGGGAACTTCGATTGGCGAATCTCGTCGCTGTCCCAGCCGTAATCCAGGAGCGTTTTCTCCGTCACTTGGAACGCGTAGCGGAACAAATCGTCATATTGCTCAAGATCCGCCGTGGTCATATGCCGCACATGCATGGCGTTCATACGTCGTCCTCCATCCGCCCCTATCCTATTCTGGTGTCGATCGGATGTAAACCTTTTGAGACGGACTGGAAAATTTTCGAAATGATGGAGGCATTATCACCGATAAGCTATATTGGGGTCGAGGGTCTGCCGTTTGGAGCAGACTATGTGCAGGAGATTTGCCCTTTTCGAAAAGCCGGTCGAGCTTTTCGGGGATATGGATATTATAGCGTCGGCTTTCGCACCCCGCTATAACATCGCGCCAACCCAAACAACACCCGTTATCGTACAAGATAACGAATCCGGCCCGGCAGCGTTCGCGATGTCGTGGGGCAAGGGCCGCCCCGGCGTATCCAGCCCCATGGTTATCTGCGCGCGTTCCGAATCCATCGCCCACAAGCCCAGCCTGCGCTCCGCCTTCAAGGCCCGCCGCTGCCTCATTCCGGCCAACGGCTATTATCAATGGACCAGTCGCGCCGATTCCGGCACGCCTCTGCCGTATTATTGCACCCCTGACAAAGCGGACGCACCGATGGCCTTCGCCGGCTTGTGGGCGGCAGAGCCAGGCGCGGACGGCTTATCCCAAACATTCGCTGTCATCACCACCGCCGCTGCCGACGCGGTCCGTCCGATTCACGAGCGTATGCCTGTCACAATCCCGCGCATTCATTGGCGGCGCTGGCTCGACCCGCGCAACCACGATTATTTTGGACTCCTTACCATGTTGTTGCCGACGATGTCGGTGGGGTTGCGTTGCTGGAAAGTGGGGGATTGGGTGAGTGATACCGCGCGCGATTGTCAGGACTGCATAGCGCGGGTCGCCTAAATAAATGGAGATGGACATGGCTGACGCCGAATACCCTGTGTACCGTTCCGACGCCAACGAGGATGAAGAACAGGATCCGTGGGAAAAGCATAACAAGGAATTGCAAAAAAAGCATGAAAAAGCGGCGGTGCAAACCGCCGCGCAAGAGCGTCGCTCTGATAAAAAAAAGCCGGAAGAAACGGCTGACGACAGCCACCAGCATCTAGAGCAGGAACTGAACAAGGCGGGTAAGGAATACATGGAAAACGTCAGGTCCGTTCCGCCCGAAATGTTCAAAACCATGGAAAACCCGGGAATTGTCCTGGACGACTAAGTAACGGCGCTACGCTTCTTCGCTGAAGAGGCAAAACACGCCAGTCCAGTCCAGGGTACGCGGCCGGTTTTTGATCGGCGCTATTTCGACGCCGCTGTAGATGCCCAGCAGCGGCACCCGTCCGTCAACAGCCTTCTGCACCACAATCGCGTCATCCCGTTCCGTGCCGTACCGCGCGGCACGGCCGGCGCAATCGATATAGAAGGCAAACGATGGTTTGCGGCCCTGAAGGTTTTTGAACAGCGCATTGACCTTGGCGGGAATATAGTCGAGGTCAAGGCTTCGGTACATGATCTGGAACCGCGTCCCCGCCACCATGTCACTTTCAAACATGACGATGCCGTTACGCTCCTTGTCGATATCGAGGCACAGGCGGTTGGCATAATTATCGTCGTTGAAGTCGCCGTCTTCCTCGCCCCGATTGATGCCGAAAATCATAAAGAAGGGGAACGCGTCGGCGGGCAAGGCCGGATGCAGTTGCGATTCAACAAAGGGAATGGCCGGTTGACCGTTGATTTCAAGAATGGTTTGCCGGTCGGCCTTGGTGACGGTGTAATAGTCCCCTGCCGGACGGCAGCCGTGCATGATGGCGCTGTCGAGGCGAATTCCGTGCGGAAAAGCCAGCAGCATGGCGTTTTGCTGCACCGTCGCGTCGGCGACCCACTGGTGGCCTTCGTTGTTTTCATAATCGCCCTGCAAGCCTGCGCCAACCATATTCGACGGCAGGAAGCCGAGTCCCTTTTCCATCCCTTCAAGAAGCGGCGTTGCCAGGTTGAGCCTGACGTCCCCCCTGCTCCGGTTAATGGCGTCATAAAGCAGGATGGTAGGCGTATCGATTTTTATCCCCGCCTTAGCCATGCTAAGGCCCAGACGCTCGCCGACGACCAATTCGTTGTCGATCAAGCCGCCCTTGGCATAGAGTTCAAACCCCGCTCCCTCCATCCAGACCGCCGCCAGCCCGACCTGCTCGCCGGTATAGCCGAAGCGATCGTTGGTGATGGCGCCAATGGCGCTGCCGCCGACAATAGGCACATTTGCACCCACCACCGACGCGACGACAGCGCGAAGATAGCCTGGTTCGTGCAGGTTGGATGCAAATAGGAGCACAAAATCCGGATCATTTCTTCCAGCCATGCGCAGTGCGCGGTGCGCCGCATTGGTTCCGGCCTGTTCGGTATCGGGGTGACCACTGTATCCGACTCCCACGTACATATTGTTTCTCCACTTGGAATGTTTGATGCCACGGCACGGATTACGGGGTATGGAACCGTGCTTTGGACATTGACGTTTTTCGCCGTGATGATATGGTTTACACAACATATAGCATAGCGTCGCGGGGATCCTTTTCCAACATAAATTCTCCCACGACTCTGCCTGAAAGGCTTATGAATATGGACAACCCCGCGTTTCGCTTCCGGCCGCCAGTATGGCTCGATGAGGCGACCTCGACCAACGACGTCGTCAAGGAACGGGTCGCCGAGGGATTGGCCGAATCCGGCGACGTGGTTGCGGCCAGGCGTCAGACCCGTGGGCGCGGCAGGATGGACGCGGTGTGGGAGTCGTCGCAGGAAGGCGATTTGACCTTCTCGTTTTACTGGACCGGCGCAGTGCCGATAGCCGCCCTGGGTTCCCTGGCGATGTCATGCGCCCTTGGCGTCAGGGATTTCCTCGCCGTCCGGAATGTGGCCTCCACCTGTAAATGGCCAAACGATGTGCTGGTCGGCGACGCCAAAATCTGCGGCATTCTTGCCGAAGGCGGCTCCCTCGGCGGCGGCGGCAATCGCTACGGCTTGGTGGTGGGGATCGGCGTCAACCTGCGCCGCGTTAACGGCCGCTCCGGCCGCTTCAACCGAGCCATCGCCACGCTTGAGGATTACGTGCAGGATATGCCGCCGCAGCAGGCGTTGTTGGACGGCGTTTTAGCCAGCTTGCAACCACGCATCGACGCGTGGCAGCGCCTCGGTTTCGCAGCGGTGCGGGACGACCTCCTCGCGAACTTTTGGGGTATGGGCAAATCGGTCTCGGCGAAAACAGCTAAAGGAAAAGTCGAAGGTGTTGTCACCGGCTTGGGCGAAAACGGCGAACTCTGTCTCCGCCGTCCCGACGGCACAGACGTCGCCGTTTCCAGCGTCACCGCCCTTGAGGGCTGGGATGTCAACCCATAACGGACCACACTTTAGTCCTGTTTCGCCCGCCAGTGCCGTTCGGCTTCGAACAAAACAATCCCGGCGGCAACAGCGAGGTTGAGGCTTTCGACGCCGCCCTGCAGTGGAATATGGGCGCGCACGTCGGCGAGGGCGGCCAGCTCGTCCGGAACGCCGCGTTCGCCACCCACCAGCAACGCAAGGGGCGGTTGATAATCAACGTCACGGAACGGGAGCGCCCCGTTCCCCTCGGTCGCGGCCATCACCAGCCGCGCG
Organism: Planctomycetaceae bacterium; assembly: GCA_021205245.1. Taxonomy (GTDB): domain Bacteria; phylum Planctomycetota; class SZUA-567; order SZUA-567; family SZUA-567; genus JAJBSZ01. The sequence continues at coordinate 16,836 of JAJPXZ010000121.1, read as the reverse complement.
TTCAGCTCCGGCCATGCGGCGACGAATTCATCGGTTGTGGCGCCAAGGCAGGCAAGGCGGAACGCCGCGCCCATGCTTCCCCGCAGGAACTTCGGAGAAAACGGATCCGCACCGTCAAGGAACAGACACCCGCCGCAGCCCGCAGCCAGCGCGGTTCTGGCCAGCGCCCCGGCGTTGCCCGGGTCCTGCACGCCCGCCGCCACCAGCCAGCGCGCGTCGGCGGTGGCGAAAAGCTCGGGCAACGAAACAGCCTCGCGGGCGATCGACAACACAACCGCCAACCCGTCGGCATTTTTCAGCCCGGAGATTTTGTCGTAGACGTCATCAGCCAAACTGATTCGTTCGAGCTGCATGGCACCGGCGAGCCGGTAGAGTTCGCCCGCCTCCGGCCGCTCAGCGCCAGAGTCGGAGACGAGGAGCGTCACCGGCCGCAGCAACGCCCGCCCCGCCCCGTCCTGCAGCGCCTCCCACGCCAGCTTCGCCCCTTCCGCCAGCGTCAGGCCAAGAGCGTCCCGATTCTTCCGGTCGCCCAGCCCGGCCCAATCCTTGACGCGCGGGTTGGCGCGGCTGGCAATGCGTTTGACGCTCAGTAATTCCTCGCGCGCGATCATCAATTCTCCATGAAAAAAGCGGGCGCTCGCAAAAGCGCCCGCGCATTCGATGCAAATGTTCCGATTAGTCTTCGGCTTCCAAAGCCGCCGCCGCTTCGGCCGAGACGTCGAAGTTGGTGTAGACGTTCTGCACGTCTTCATTATCTTCGAGCTGATCGATCAGCCTGGAAATTTTCTTGGCGGCCTCGAGGCCGACCTCGATGCGGTTGTCGGGGATGAGCTGCAGTTCCGACATCTGCGATTCGATACCCGCCTTTTCCAGCGCTTCGCCGACAGCGATAAACGCCATCGGATCGGTATAGACTTCGAAGAAGGTATCCTGGTCGACAACGTCTTCCGCGCCCGCTTCAAGAGCCACATCCATAAGCGTCTCTTCATCCGCCTTATCTTTTTCGATCTGGTAGATGCCTTTACGCTGGAACATGTGCATGACCGAGCCTTGCTTGCCGATCTTCGCGCCGGCCCTATCGAAGATGTAGCGGATTTCCGGGCCGGTGCGCTGGCCGTTGTCGGTCAGGCATTCGACCACAACCGACACGCCTTCCTGGGCATAGCCTTCGAAAATCATGTTTTCATAGCCGACGCTGCCGCCCACGGCTTTTTCAATGGCGCGCTTGATGTTGTCCTTGGGCATGTTGGCCAGTTTGCACTTTTCCAAGACCAGGCGAAGGCGCGGATTATCCTCGGGCTTGCCCGAGCCGCCTTCCTTCACCGCGGTGTACAGTTGCTTGATAAGCTTGGAAAGAACCTTGCCCTTCTTCTTGTCCTTGGCCGCCTTCTTATGCTGAATATTCGCCCAATGGCTGTGTCCTGCCATACCCAACTCCTCTATCAAGTACCCATCGACCTTGCCCAAAACCGGGGGCGCTCTCGGTGGGAGCGCCCCAATTTTCCTGAACTAGTATATACGAAGTCCCTATGCCTCACAACCCCGAAGCATCGTGACCGACCTTGGGAGCCGCGCCGAACAACTGTTCCAAGGCCATGCGGGCGCTCTTGGATTTCTCGGCGTCAAAGCGTTCCTCGTCGGGATCGCGAAAAATAAACCAGTCGCAAATATTGAACGTCTCGGGCGTGCGCGGTTTTTCCGGCCGCGCCATCGGCTCGAGACACCATTCCAGCGCCTTGCCGTCATAGAATCGGCAGTTGGCGCAGGCATGCAGCGAAGACCCGCATTTCAGGCAGTCTTCGCGCGTGCCGGGGGAGCCCTTGTCATTCCAGGGTTCGCCGCATTTGTGGCATCGTCTCATCCGCCTCACTCCTTTTGTTGATGCGCTCGTCCCGACCAGTGGCGGGACCGAAAGCGCCCTGAATCGCACCGCGCCGGCAGTTCTTAGCCAATCCGTCGCGGTTCGGCGGCCAGCACCACGCCGCCACAGCGTGTTCCGAAAAGGAGGGCCGCGACGCATCGAGGCCGGACACTTCTCGAAAACCGCTAGGGAATTATCTTGTTCACCGACAACTCGAGAATGCCCTCAGCGCCCAACGCCTTCAGGTCGGGGATCAGCGTTCGGGTGACGCTGGAATCGACGATGGTCTCCACCGCCGTCCAGCCTGCGTCCGACAGCTCGTTGACCGTGGGCGAGTGCAAGCTGGGCAAAACCTTGATTATCGCGTTCAGGTTGCCCTTGGGAGCATTCAGCTTCAATAACACTTTTTCCTTGGCCGACAGCGCGCCCTTCAGCATCAAAACAAGCGCGTCCATCTTGGCCTTTTTCCAGGGATCGGCCAGGGCGGTCCGGTTCGCGACCACCACCGTCACCGATTCCTCCACCGTGTCCACGATGCGGAGGCGGTTTGCCCGCAGGCTCGACCCAGTCTCCGTCACGTCCACAATGGCGTCAGCGAGATACGGAACCTTGACCTCGGTGGCCCCGTGCGAAAACTCCACCTTCGCCTTGACCCCGTGCTTTGCCAGATACTTGTGCACCAGGTTGACGACTTCGGTGGAGATAACTTTGCCTTCCAAATCCTTGGCCGATTTAATATCCGAATCTTCCGGCACAGCCAGTACCCAACGGACGGGGCTGCGGGTCGCCTTGGCGTAGATCAGGCGTTCGAGCACCTCCACGTCCGAGTCGTTTTCCAGCGTCCAGTCGAGACCGGTGATCGCCATGTCCATAATGCCCCGTTCGACATACCGGGACATTTCCTGCGGCCGAGCCAGCATGGCCTTCAGATCCGGATCGTTGACCGTCGGATAATAGCTGCGGCTGCTAACGTTGAAGTCCCAGCCAGCGGCCCGCAACAGGGCGAAGGTGGATTCCTGCAAACTGCCCTTGGGCAGACCGATCTTCAATTCCGGCACGGCGTTCTCCTGTTCGCTGCGATTCAATCGCAATGGACAAAGGATCGGGCAAAAACCCGTCATTGTCAAACAAAAAGGCGGCCGTCATATTCTATGTGGCGGCCGCGTGCGCAACCCTTTCGTGGAACCGCTAATTCATAAAATTTACAGGTTTTTTCACCCGTTAACATGCCACACGACGCAATAGTTTCCTTGACGGCAAGTCGGTTACTTTTTAACCGCCGCCTTGGCTTTGGAGGCCGCTTTACGCGTTTTCTTCGAGTGGGCGGACTCCCTTTTCAACGCTTCGCCATAGGGCGAGCCGGTCCCCTCCAATTCCCAATGCTGGAGCAAAAGCGCGGCGTCGGCCGGCTCGAGGCTTTCAGTCAAGGCGCGAGCAACAGCGTTCCTGTCGCCGGATTTGCCAACCACGCCGTCCTTGCGGGCGTGCTTCAGGCCGTCGTCCGACAGCGGCAGCGACGCGCCGGGACAAAACTCGTAGAGCATCAAGGCCACGGCGGGCTTGGACAGGCGCGGCATAAGCTGGGTCAAGGCCCGGCGCATTTCCACCGGTTTACCCATGGCGAGGAAATCGAAATTCAGCGCGCCCTTTTTATCAAAAAAGGCGTTGTATTCGTCCCGAATAGTCCGGGACGCCCTTTCCGATTCGGCGCTAAAACCGATGGACCGCGCCAATTCCTGCACCCGGGCCACGCGGATTTCGTTCCAATCCACAAAATCGTGCCGCAGCCGGGAGAGTCCGGCGAGAGCCTCGGCCATATCCATGCCGCTATCAATCATAATCGCCAGCGCGAGATGCTCCATGGCGCGCGGCGGTAGCGGTCCTGCCCCCGTCTCTTTGCGATACAACAAATCCTGGACCGGCGAACTATCCTGGGCATCTCTGGTCATATACCATCCTCAACACAGGCCCGGAGCGCGTCATCACGGCTCCGGGCGGATTCGGCTTATAAGTATGTCTTAGTTGAACTCAGCATTAAATAAATAGACGGGAATTGTCCCGGGGCCGTTCTCCTCGGGTGCCGGAGCCGGCTTTTCCATAACCCGCGTCTTGGTCGACACGACTTTGTACAAGGTCTCCCTGCCTTCATCGTCGCGACGACGGCGGAAGGAGATGCCCAGCAGTTCTTGGACAACCACCTGCGCCCCGTTCCAGTCATTCTGCCCGCAGGCCGACAGGCGCAGACCCGGGTTGCCGTCGGCGTCGGGGGTGATCATCCCCGATACGACATCTTCTGCGGTTATCACCACTTGGGCGGCATGAATGCCGTTGTCGATGGCGAAACGTTCGATTGTCTCAGCCGGATTGTCCCCTTCCTCGAGGTTGACGAGGAAGACGCGGCCCAGTTTTCCTTCACTGGCTTTCACGGTGGTCCCTCCGGCCGTACCATACGGCGCGGCCTACACTATACCCGGAAAAAGCGGAATTGACAAGTCCCCTGCCCCAGCGTTTGCCCGTGCCCCCCAGGTTGAGTCCCAGAACAGACAGAAACGCCGGCACCCAGCGGCGCGGCACCAGGTCGGCGGGGGTGGATTTAAGGACTTCGGGCGACTGGCTGGCCCGCATCAGGGCCTGTGCGGCAGGCGTCTCGACGTCGGCGGCACGGACGACAACAACATTGGCATAGGGAGAGTCCTTGCCTTCGATGACGATGGCGTCCTTGGCCGGGTTGAGTCCTGCTTCGCCGGCGAAATTGGTGTTGATGACCGATGCGGTCACGTCGTCGAGGGTGCGGGGCAACTGCGCCGCATCGAGTTCGCGGAAGCGGAGGCCGCGCGGATTATCGGTGATATCCCGTACCGTCACCAGTTCGCCCGACTTCAGGGAAATAAGCCCGTTGTTTTCCAGCAAGCGCAGGGCGCGGGCTTCGTTGGTCGGGTCGTTCGGGACGGCGATAAGGTTACCTTCCTTCAGATCGTCCAGGGATTTGATTTTCCGGGAATACAGCCCCAACGGCTCGATATGCACCTTGGCAATCCAGGCGAGGCCAAGGCCGCGCTCCTCGTTCATATTGTCGAAATAGGGGATGTGCTGGAAGAAATTGGCGAAAAGCTGTTCTTCGGCCAGCGCGGTATTGGGTTGGATATAGTCGGTAAAGTCGCGGATAACCAGATTGTATCCGTCCTTTGCCATCAAGTCCTTGACCACATTCATGATGTCATGGTGGGGAAACGGGGTGACGCCAATGACCAGGTTTTCGGCGGCAGCCGCAGCGCCGGACAGGCACACGCACAGGGACAGGGCAAGGAAAAGTCTTTTCAGCACGGTCTATCTCCTTCGAGGAAACGCCGCCCCGAGGGCGGACGGATTATTAGCGGAGCCGCTTATACACATAACTGCACACGGACTGGATGGTCTGCACCATCACCAGCAGGATGACGACAGAGTAAAACATCACGTCGGCTTGAAAACGGTGATACCCGTATTTAATTGCCAAGTCGCCCAAGCCGCCGCCGCTGATGGTCCCGGCCATTGCCGAATAGCCAATCAAGGTGATGGCGAGGACGGCGATGTTGAGGATGACTGCCGGAAGCGCTTCGGAAATAAGCACACGCGTCACCAGTTCGATATCGTTCGCGCCAAAAGACCGCGCCGCTTCAATAACGCCAGGGTCGACCTCCAAAAAGCACCCCTCGATTATACGGGCCGCAAACGGAGCGGCGGCAATGGTCAGCGGGAATATGGTCGCGGTGGAGCCAATGGTGGTCCCGACGATAAGCCGGGTCAATGGAAACAGAACGATGAGCAAAATGATAAATGGAAACGAGCGCAGCAGATTCACCACCACGTCAATGGCGTTGTAGAGCTTCGGATTGGGCCGTATGCCCCGGGGATGGGCCAGGATCATGATAATGGCGAGGGGAAGGCCGAGCGCAAAGGAAAACAGCGTCGACAACCCCACCATGTACAGGGTCTCCAGGGTTGCGGTATAGAGTTCCGGCCCGATGACGGTCATCCGCGCCATCCATTGTTCCCACAAGCCAGGGTCTGCCGTCATCATCGTATTCTCCGGCTTTCGGCAGCGGAGGCGGCGCTGATCTCCAGGTTGACCGCCCCCGGCGCGCGCGCGTTTTGCCGCCAGGTCGCACCCGACCCGTCGAGGACTTCCCAGAACAGTTGGTGCTTTTCCAAATAGCCGAGGACGGCGTCGAGGTTTTCCGGCCTGATATTGATAATAAGGAAGCCGAGGACGTCGTCGATATAGCGTTCCAGCTTGCCGCCGACGATGGAGAACTCGATTTCCAGCTCCCGCGCCATCCGGGTAATGACGCAATCCTGCGAGATGTGCCGGGGGAAGGTCAGGCGGATATTGATGCCAGGCAGCAGCGTATATTCCTCGTCGATAAACCGTTTGAGGTTTTCCGGCGGCGATAGGAACAGATCCTCGGTCGGTCCCATCACTTGGGAAATGCCGCCGTCCAGGAGCAGCATCCGGTGGCAGATGCGCTTGACCACTTCCATCTGGTGCGTCACGACGACCATGGTGATGCGGAGCTGCTGATTAATGCTCTCCAACAGTTCGAGAATGGAGGTGGTGGTTTTGGGATCGAGGGCCGAGGTGGCTTCGTCGCAGAGAAGGATTTCCGGCCGGAGGGCCAAAGCCCGGGCAATGCCGACCCGCTGCATCTGCCCGCCGGAGAGGCTGTTTACCCGCGAGAATTTCTTATCCTGCAACCCGACCATTTCCAGGAGTTCGTCCACTCGGACCGCGATTTCGCGGGCGGGTGTTTTCCAGACCTGGAGGGGGAAGGCGATATTGTCGTAGACGTTTTTCCGCGACATCAGGTTGAACTTTTGGAAGATCATGCCCATGTGGCGGCGGAGTTCAAGCAGGGCCGCCGGACCAAGATCCTTCACTTCCTGGCCCATCACCCTGACGCTACCCTGCTGGTACTTTTCAAGCCCGTTGAGGCAGCGAAGCAAGGTGGACTTGCCTGCCCCGGAATGGCCGACAATACCAAATACCTCGCCCTTGATAATGCGCATATCAATGGATGAGAGCACATGGTGGTCGCCGTAATATTTGTCGAGACCCGATACTTTAATCATAACGTTCCAGCGTAAAGAGCTGAGCGGAAGAGAATGCACTCTTGAGGAATTATGGGGAAAAACGAGGATTGCACAACCACTGATTTATTCCCGCACCCGGTCGATGGCGTTGAAGCCGTAACGGAGGCTTTCCATCAAACCGCCGCTCTGGTAGCGTTCGGCTTCCTTTTCCTCTTCAGCCGCTTTTTCCCACGGTCCCGGCAGCGCCTTCAATAACTGGCCTTCCGATCTGGTTATGCCGGGCCGCGACTGGCGCGGCGGCGGCGGCGCTTTATAGAGGTGCTGCTTGGCCTCATACGCCGATTCGGCATTGGCGGCAGCGTCGTACCGCTCGACTTCGCCCGCGACCTCGGGCGGGTAATTCGGCGGCCGGTCGCGCATAAACTCGAACACGACCGCATACGCCTTCGCCTTTTCGGCCAGAAGCATGGTGTCGTAGCGATCCCGATACGGTTCCATGGCGATTTGATCGTACTCGTCCATTTCCTCGAAGGAGAGAGGCAATTGATCATAGTCTCCCTCCTGCCCCATCGCAGAGAGGGAAATAGTCAACAGGAGTAATATCACCCACACCCACCGAACCATGGCACGCCTTTCGTCCGAATAGCGAGCGGTAGCGAGCGAATCCACAAATCATCACGGCGGCATTTCACCAGTGTGAGATGGTAGCTGGTCAATTGTTTGTGGCGGATGCCTACATCGCTTCAGGAGCCGCCAAGCCCAGTATCCCCATCCCGTGCGCCAGAGTCAACCGCAACGCCTCGACCATGCTCATGCGGGCGGCGGTCATGTCGGCGTCATCGGTGATAAAGCGGAAGTTCTCCTTGTCTGTGTAAATGCGGTTAAACACCGCGCACAGCTCAAGCAGATAGGTGGCGATAAGGCTGGGTTCGTTTTCCCGTTCAGCAGCCGCCAACGCGTCCTGGTATTCCGACAGCTTGACAAACAGCTCTTTCGCCACCGGATGGGTCACCAGTTCCCACATCGGAGCCGACGGTAGCGCCTGGCCGTATTTACGCAGCATTGATGACAACCGCGCATGGGTGTATTGAATATACGGCCCGGAATCTCCGTGCAGGCTCAGGACTTTATCCCAGGTAAAGGTCACGTCTTTCATGCGGCGCTGGGTGAACTCGCTGAAGATGACCGCACCGACGCCCACCTGTTCGGCCAGGCTGTCGATGTTGGCAGTCACCTCTTCGGAGCGAGCGTTTTCAAGAATAAGCGCCCGGGCCTTTTCAACCGCGCGGTCCAGCACTTCCTCAAGGAATATCACCCTGCCCTTGCGGGTCGACATGGTGGCGGCATCGTCCCCGAACATCCCTGCGCCAAAGGCGAGCATGCCGAACTTGACGTGCTCGCAGTCTTTCGCCCAGTCGTAACCCATCAGCTCCAGCACCTTGAAGATCTGCCGGAAATGCAGTTCCTGCTGATTGGCGACGATATAGAGCGATTTGTCGAAATGGTAATGGGCATGGCGGTATTCCGCCGACGCCAGATCGCGCGTTGCATAGATGGTCGCGCCGTCCTTTTTCAGGATTAGACACGGCGGCATGTCCCACTTTTCCAAATCCACCACCTGCGCCCCGTCCGACTCCACCAAAAGCCCTTTGGCGCGGATACGGTCGATGGTGGCTTGCATTTTATCGTTGTAGAAGGCCTCGCCCTTGTACCCCTCTTCGGGGAAGTGGACATTCATGCGGGCGTACAGCTTCTTCAAGGCCTTGATGCTTTCGTCCCGGAAGATGCGCCACAACCGCACCGCTTCCGGATCGCCGTCTTCCAGCTTCTTGAACCAGGCGCGTGCCTCACCGGCCATGCTCTCGTCCTCGTCCGCCCCGGCATGGAACTGGAGGTACAACTGCAGAAGCGAGTGAACGTCGACCGGCTGGTTCGGGTTTTCCTTTTCACGTTCTTTATACGCCACCATGAGCTGGCCGAAGGTTACCCCCCAGTCGCCCAGGTAGTTCATATCCACCACCTCCCAGCCCCGGGCGCGGTAGAGCCGCGACAGGGCCGCGCCCAGCATGGTGGAACGGATGTGGTGGACACCCAGGGGCTTGGCGATGTTCGGACTGGAATAGTCCATAACCACGGTGCGCCCGTCACCTTCGGTCGAGGTTCCCCACGCTTCAGGGTCGGCCAGGGCGACGCCGGCCGTCTTTTGGGCAAGGTACGGGGTATTCAGCACAAAATTGACATACGGACCCACGGCTTTTGCTTCGGTAAAGATACCGCCCGCAGGGAATTGCATCTTCGCGGCAATATCGGCCGCGATGGCGGGCGGGGCCTTTTTTAGCTGCTTGGCGAGGCTGAAGCAGGGAAAGCCGACGTCGCCCATTTCGGGCTGGGGTGGCTTTACCAGTTGCGCTTGCACGTCATCCGGCGAGGCATCGATCAGCGGGGCCAGCGTTTCCGCAGCCAAACGTTTGAACCAGCTCATTGGGTCTCCACTTCGGGAAGCATTCCTGTTTCCCTCATAGGATGCGCTCGGTGCGCACCACATAATTACTCTGGTAAATCACCCGCTCCACTTCCACACGGAGCGGCACCTCGACGCCATCGTCGATACGCACGACCCGGAACCCCCCGTGGGGCTTCCGAGGCTCCACCGTTTCCCTGCCCGGGAGCGTATTATCTCGGCGCAGGAACTCGGTGTCGACGCCAAAAAAATCCGCTATCTGCATCATGCGGTACTCGTCCGGCATGTGCTTGCCGCTTTCCCACTGGGACCACTGTTGCGGCGAAACGCCGAATGCTTCGGCGCATTTCTTCGACCCGCCCCATTTTGGATAGCGGCCGCTACGGCAGTTGCGGATATTTTTGGCGATGTTGTTTCTCAAATCAACGGGCACTTTTCCCATGGTTCATCCTTGTACCGGATTCCACGGCGCGACCCCGGGCCCAGGACTATATCGTCCGGGCCACAGGTTCCAGCCGAAACCGCCAGTTGCCCGGCGGTTCCCCCCACCCGTTGATAGATGCCTTGATAATACACCGAACCCGATTTCTCCTCAAGTCCGAATCAGCGATAATCGTAAAAATCGCTCTCGCTCGTTGCGGCAGTACGCGCTTTCCGACTCTATAATGACGCGTCCAGTAACGAGTTCGGCGTAGAGGCACAGTCTCTGCCATACTACAACATTTCTCCCCCTTTGTCGTAAACGCGCCGAGGGACATCAACGGAAAAAGGTGAATCCCCCTTTCAAAACGCCGTCACTTGGGTATACTGTAACCTTGTCGAGGTACCATTAAAACAGCACGCGGTATGGAAAGGCAGCTATGAGTATCCAAGTTTATTCCACCGAAAAGCGGGAAAAGATGGCTCTCGAGACAATCGAGCCGGGACGGGTTCGCATGTATGTCTGCGGTCCCACCGTCTATGACTCCTGCCATATCGGCCATGCCCGCCCGGCGGTGGTGTTTGATACAATCCGCCGCTACCTCGAATTTTCCGGCCTTTCAGTGATCTTTATCTCGAATATCACCGACATCGACGCCAAAATCATCAACCGCAGCCGTGACCACGGCGTTTCCTGGCGCGACCTGACCAGGCGGTATCAGGACGAATACGAGCAGGACATGGCCGCTCTCGGCGTCTTGTCCCCGTCTATTCGCCCCAGGGCGACAGAACATATCCCCGAGATGATCGACCTGATTAAAGGCCTTGAGGAAAAGGGGATAGCGTATTCCACACCGAAGGGTGTCTGGTTCGATGTGTCGAAGTTCCCCGACTACGGCCGCCTGTCCGGCCGCACAGGCGACGACGAAAACACCGAGCACCGGGTCGAGCAGGATGATGAAAAACGCAATCCCCAGGACTTCGCCCTGTGGAAATCCGCCAAACCGGGCGAGCCGGCCTGGGATTCCCCTTGGGGGCCTGGCCGTCCCGGCTGGCACATCGAGTGTTCGGCCATGAGCGGCAAATATTGCGATTTCGAACTCGACATCCATGGCGGCGGCGCGGATTTAAGTTTTCCCCATCACGAGAACGAACTCGCGCAGTCCGAAGCCTTTACGGGCCGCAAGTTTGTCCGTTTCTGGCTCCATAACGGTTTTATCACCGTCGGCAAAACCGACGGGGCCGACGACGAGTCGGGCGAGAAGATGGGCAAATCCAAAGGCAACGCCTTCTGGCTCCGGGACGCCTTCAAGGTAGCCAGTCCGGCGGCGCTCCGTCTATGGATTCTCGGAACCCATTACCGGATGCCCCTCCTCTACAAGCCGGAACTGCTCGAGAACGCCGACAACGCCCTCGACCGGATCTATAACTGTGTTGAGGAGCTGGATCGGCGGCTGGCTGACAGCGCCGACGTCGCGCCCGACGGCGGCAAACTGGCAAACGCAGTGGAAGAGACGGTCGAAGCATTCCGTGCCGCCATGGACGACGACTTTAATACCCCCCAGGGCCTTGCTGCGGTCTACGATGCTGTCGGCCGTATCAACGCAGGCCTGAAGGACAACGCCCCGGTGGCGGAACTGAAGATGGCCCGCAACCTCCTCTTCTCCATGCTGGGGGTGCTCGGCCTGCCGCTGGCGCGCCAGAGCGGCGAAGGCGGCAATATCGACGGCCTGGTCGAGCTCCTGCTGACCATCCGCACCGACGCACGGGCGAAGAAGGACTTCGCCCTGTCGGACAGTATCAGGGATGGGCTGGGCGAATTGGGGATTGAAATTAATGATCGCGGCGGTCAATCCACCTGGACCAAGAAATAGCACAGCGTACGAAAGGCACGCCCATGTGGCGCGACTGGCGAATCACCCTGCGGCGTCTGGTTCGGGACGTTTTGGCGATGTGCTATGGCCTGCGCCATGCCAAGGTACCGCTCACGGCAAAGGCGGTATCGATTTTGCCGATTCTGTATCTCCTGATGCCGGCTGATCTTATCCCTGACATTTTCCCGATTATCGGGTGGCTGGACGATTTGGCCACCCTACCGGTCGCCGCGTATCTGGCGGACCGTCTGACCCCTCCTGCGGTGATGTCGGTCCTGAGGGGCCGCGCGGACGAGACGCTGGTGCGACGCTGGCCCCGTATCCGCTTGTGGATTGTGGGGTTCGTGGCGGTGTGGATCATGCTTGCGGCCTTGGGCGGCTCCTTATTTCTGCGCGGGCCACGGCAGCCAATCCCCGAAGAGGTGATGATCGACAGGATTGTCTCGGGCCAGATGCTCCCTAACCACGACGTGGACGATTCTCGCGGTCGCTATTGATGTAAAGAAGCAACGGAAGGGGTTACTTATGAAGAAGTATGCATTCCTGCTCATGGGCGGCCACTACGATCCGACCGTCCACCAGTGCCGTTTTGAGACCAGCCAGGACGTTGTCATCCTCCGGACAGTCCGCACTATGGACGAGGCCGAAGCAGTTGCCATCGAGTTATGGAAGGATGGCGTCGGCGCTATCGAGCTGTGCGGCGCATTCGGTCCCGAGAACGCGGACCGCCTCACCGAGGCCACGAATAACCAGGTCGCCATCGGCTATGTGGTCCACAATCCTCGCCTTGACCCGCTGTTTGCCGCCTTTTTCCAGTAAGATACGGTAATTCCACCATTTATCGTTAGCATGTCGCGCGCCCATTTTTTCAACTTTACTCGAATTTGGCGACAAACTAGACACGCAACTCATATGCGTATCATGGTTTACCCAAAGTATAAGCCTCATATTCCAGGAGAAGTTGCCACAATCCATACCCCACACCCAGGATCCGTGTCTAAAACCAACCTCCACCGTTCTTCTGCGTCAGCCCACAAAAAAGGGTCAAAAGGCTTGCGCCTTTTGACCCAAACGACCACGTTGGGAGAGAGATACAATCATAAAGCTATCGCTATAAAGTTTGGTACAACCTCTAGCGACCATCGTCAAAAAAGTCGAACCGCAGATCCATTCCCGGTTTGAACCAGTCGCATTTGCGTAGGGAATCGACCTTGAATACAGCCATCTCGTTCGTGCCTGAGTGGTAAATTACCTTGCGGCCCATGGTGCCGCCGACGTCCTCAGACACCACTGGTACCTTCAACTGGGCCAAAATACCCCTGGCCAACTGGACGTTCTGTTCGCCAAGGTTCTCGTCGTTAAACATCCGGCACTCGGACCCGCCGATGATTTGCGCAACGAGCTGCTGACGGTTTGCGCCCATATCCATAAGCATACGGAAGAGCGCGCGAATGCCAACATTACCATATTGTGCCGTCATATCCTCGCGGCAGGCGGTCTTTGGAAAGACAAACTGATTCATACCGCCAAAGCAATTCCCCCGGTCGAAAAAGGTCACGGCGACGCAGTTTCCCAGAACGGCCCGGATAACCGATGCCTCCTGGTTAGCCATGGCATATCCGGGTTTGAGGAAAAATTGCGTTGGCAAATACTCTTGCTTTTGCATAGGTGTTCCCCTGATAAATTAGCGTTTTCGCGTGTGGTTGACCCTTTTCTTTGCGCGTTCTGGACTCTCGCAGCCCTAAAACGCAAAAGGGAGATCAATCACCTCCGAAAACGCGTTAACCCCGCGCATTTATCAAAGTGAGAATGAGACCCATGCCCTCGCTACTACTATTATACATGGAATTGGCAGCCATAGACCGCTTTGGACGCCAATTTACCCCGTCTCGATTCTCTTCCCTTCAATAGTACACGGTTATTATCGGTCCCATTCGGGGCGGCTCTTCAGCATTTTTTCAAAAAAAGCCGGTTCGCTGTTCCCATATTGGCCGATAAAAGAAGTACGCGGCACCGGATAGGCAAATATGCCCCTACCAGCCAAAAGAGGCGGTCGGCATTACCCCTGTACTGTATCACTCGCGTTCCGGTTGCCTGGGCGTGCAAAGAATTTCTACGAAACCATGAGGGCCACAACTGGTTTTCGCGAGAATTCTCTACCGCTATGATGTTGGTTAATTGCCCCCTTACCCTAGAGGATAGCATTATGGTTCATTGCTGGCGTACACGGCCGCACCAAAGCGGCGCCCTGTTATGTGCCACCTGCCTTCTGGCCCTGGCTTGGACCAACCCAGCCGTGGCTGCGGATGCTTTTGGTCCATCGGACAATAATCGCCAGCAGCTTCTGGCCTCCACTACCGCCCCGGCGTCCCGAGCCAGGCGTCGTTCCCGCCCATCCCTCCCGGAGGTAACCCCTCCCGCCAGTGATGGTTGGACGGAGGAGAATGCAGCCGGCCATAGCTTCTCGAACTACCTTCCCGATGCGCCGGCGCATCTACCCCATGCTGTCGATCAGTACCAAAGCCCCCTGCCTCAACCTGAAGTGGAACGCTCATCTTTTACCGCACAGGCAGGGTCAAGCGAGAGCGACCGTCCTCGTGAACGCAATCGTGGCCTACGGTTACGTAAACGCGGAGACAACCGCGATGATTCTCGACACATTTCGTCCCGTCGGCCAAAAGCACCGGTTTCAACCCTCGCCGAAGCAGAGTCCGACCGCCCCCGCCGTTCATCGCGGCAGGCTATGCGCACCCGGCAATCATCCCGCCAGGATATGGCCCAGGTCCGCGGCCGCTCCAGCCAAGCCGAGGTGATGGAGACCTTTACCCATAATCCGGCTCACAACGACGAATCGTACATCCCCTTCCTCGGTACTATCGCTTCCACCGAGGCGGAAGACATGGAGGATACACCCACCCCCAGTCTGGAGCAGGACGAGGCAACGCAAAACGTTCAGGCCTCGAACACTCCGGATGAATCAGAACCATCCGAAATGACAGAGGAACGTCCCGATGACCCACAGCACGACAAATACGCCGTAGCCAACCCCGAAGCGGCAGAATCGCCCAAAGAAACGGCTGTGGCAGACAAGACCACCTCGAACGACGACAACGCTGTAAGTAATCAAAAAGAAACGGTGGAGAAGCACCTTACGGCGGCTGAGGAGCCGGAAGAACGGCCCACCGTGGTCGCCGAGCGGGCCAATACCCTTATGGAGCGGCAACCGGCAATCCGCAGCGAGCCGCCGCCCCCTCCTCCCTTGATCCAAGCACCCCGGGTTGCGGATCTTGAACCATGGCGGCAGCAGCAATACGCCCCCCGGCCCACCCGCCGCGAAGTGGAGGATTACCGCAGGCGTCTTCAGGACCGCCTGCTTGAACGCTATAACAACCTCCCCCGCTTTGCCGGCAAGGTCGGCAAGGTGTCGGTCGTTTTGTCAAAACCGTTGGACGAGTCGCTGGACGGCTCGCTTATCCGCGCCGAATTCGACCAACTCGTCTACGACCCCTGGGGCAAGCGCATTCCCGAGCTTGAGCAGGAATACTTTGTCGTCACCTTTGGTGCCGGCGGTGCGCGCCAGGTGCGGTCCGACCCGTCGATTCGCGTCGGCCTCGACCTTGAAAAGACCTATTCGGAACAAGCGCCCCTCGCCGCCGACCCTTTCCGCAACGTCCCGGAACGGCGGGTGTTCAACTCGACTCCGACAGCGGCCATGCCTGATTGGTGGCGGCCCGATTTTCCCGAACTGAACCAATAGCAAAATACCTCGCAACACAGGAGATCCTATGAAACGCCTCGATCTGCCCCGGACCCTGGCCCTGCTCTCAGCCGCTGCAGCCGTGTCCATGGCGTCTTCCTTTGCGGGCGAACCCGCTCCCGCACCCCGGCCTGGTCCCCGTCCGGGCCTGGAAATATTTGACGGCGCAGCCCCTGTCGATCCCGGCATGGTTCCCTACGGCGTCATGCCCCAAGCCACCGACCCCATCCATGACGATCGGGAAGACCCCCTCGCCGACCCAATCTTTGCCGCACCGGCCCAGCAGCCGCCCTACCGGTCCCCAGACATGACCAGGCCGTCGCTCGTGCCGCCGACGCCGCGCCAGGAGGGTGGCGAAGGCGGTGCCGCCATCGTCGATCCCTTTATGGATCCCTTTGCCGACCTGGGCGACGACTCGGCGTCGGGCGCTCCCGCACCCGTGTATCCGGGTGACCCTGGGTATCCCGCACCGTATGCGGACGGAACCATCGCCCCGCCGTATGCTGGCGACGGCATGGATCCCTATGCCCCGTCCGCCATGCCGCCCGCAGCGGACGAACCCCTGATGGCAGCGCCGTATACCCCCCCGCCCCCGGAGGTGACGGCGGTCGAAGCCCTCAACGTCGACAATCCCTATTTCCCCGGACTCCTTGAAGCGCAGCAGGCGGGTGATTTGAACAGGGCCGGTGCGGTGGTGTGGGAGACGATCAAGCGCCGCCGCGTGGTAGACGCGACCATGGTGCGTGGTCCAGGTGCCAGTTGGGGCCAGAGCAGCCCCTACGAAGCCGAACGGCTCATGAACGCCCTGTCCGAGAATCCCCAGGGCGCCGAGGATCCGCTCCGTGCGGCCAACCGCATCAATATTATCCTCGATTCCTTCAGCCAGCCGCTTATCGAAGATCCGTCCATCGGCGCAGCCATGCCGGCCATGCTGGTGCGGCTCCACGACGACACCAACCGCATTCGCCACGCCCTCGCCCTCTATACCGACGAAGGCGTGTTCCTGGAGTTGTCCCGCACCTATATCCGCTCCGTCACCAGTTGCGATTTCTTCTACCAGAACCGCAAGAACTTCGCCGTCGACGTCCGCGATATCATGAATCGCGCCGCCACCATGTTCTATGAAGACGGCGCATCCCGTGGCGGCGATGTCGCCGGCCTCACCGGCAACCTGTTCCAAATTCTGCTTATGCTCGACCACTATACCCGCGACGATTCGTCCTTCCGCCGCGATATCGGCTCGGTCTGGAATGTCCTGCAGCGTCCGGCCCGATATGTCCTCGACCTCGCCTGCCCCGACTGGTACCTCCCCGCCTACGGTCCCCGTGGGTCGCGGGAGCTGCAGCCGACCGAGCTTGAAGCGCATGACGCCATCTTCCCCCAGCACCCGGTG
>JAJPXZ010000086.1 GCA_021205245.1 Planctomycetaceae bacterium | reverse complement strand
ATGCATATAATGGGATAAATTATCGGTCGACGATTTCTTTCTCGCTATATCAACTTACGGCAAAAAATTGACTGTAATCCACCTACCACTATGTAAAATGCCACGCCCATTAAAGGCATGGCATAATCACATTACGGGCTGTGATCAAAATATGGCCTTCCAGCCATCAATCCGGAATATCGATATCAAGCATGACATAGCAAAGGTTTTTACCATGTCCATCCAGGGCGAGTGAACGCGTGACGCCGCCGCCCAGGGCGTGCTCGAGTTCATAGATAAAGCCGCGCAGCTTGGGGAGTTCATAGCGCTTGACAGCCCCCAGGCATATCTCGCTATATGCCTCTTTCACCACGCCGATGGTGAGATCCCGCTTTAATTTTTCATAGCCCTTTTCATCGTAGGCGAACACGGAGACCAGGGAAAAATCCCCCTTATCGCCGGTGCGCGAGTGGGCAATTTCTCGTACCTTCATTATTTGGCCCCTCCGTAATAAGAAATCTCCAGGTTGACGTCGCTTTCATCAATGAGTATGGACGCGAGGGAAATGATCTCCCTGACGTACCGCCTCGCGCCGCCTGCGGATTGCGGCCCGCATACCAACAGCGTCTCCACCTCGTACCCGACCCGATCGGCGTTGAAGGCATCCTTGGTACGCGCCGCGACGCGAAGACGGATTTCCGAATTGCGGCCCGTGGTCATTGCGCCGCCTACTTTTTCCTTAAACAGCGACGTCAGACCAATTAAATCAACGCGAATCTCGCTGTATTCGACCCCGCACAATTCAAGCCGCTTCAACACCGTGTCGGCCCCGAGTTTTGCCCGCTCGACACAACTATGGCCGCCGTAGGTGACCTCCCCTTCGCCGATAAAGCAGTCGTTATAGCCGACGTTGATTTTCAGCAGACCGGTTTTCGGTTTGCCCTTGCCGCCTTTCACAGACACCAGATTGGGTGCCAGCTCCTTTACTTCGACCTCGGTGTAATCGGCAATGACATCGGGCGTGATATAAGCGGACGGATCCTGGATTTCGTACAGGAGTTGTTCCTTGACCGTCATCTCCGACACCAACCCGCCCGAACCGTCGACTTTGGTGATCTCCATGTCGCCGTTTTCATAAAAATTGCAGATGGGGAAGCCGATCCGCCAGATATCCGGCACTTCCTTGTAGCCGGGATCGGCGAAGAACCCTCCCGATACCTGCGCGCTGCATTCGAGCAGGTGACCGGCAATGGTAGCCTTGCCCAGCATGTCCCAGTCGTCCATTTTCCACTTGTATTCATAGACCAGCGGCCCGACCACGAGAGAGGGATCGGCCGCGCGGCCGGTGATAACCATGTCAGCGCCGGCCTGCAAGGCTTCGACAATGCTGGAACAACCGATATAAGCATTGGCATTGACGATGGAGCCTTCAATGGAACTTAAGGGCTCTTCCGTTTCCATGGTTTTTCGGTCCATGTATTTGTCGAGCCGGTCGAGTACGTCATCGCCGACGACAGCGGCTATCTTCATATGCCCGAGGCCGCGTTCCTCCGCCATTTTAGCAATGACCTTGGCCGCGCCGATCGGGTTGGCCGCGCCCATATTGGAGATGAGTTTGGTCTTGGCGCCCGACCGTTTGTAGGCGTCAAGCATTTTGCCCATGCGGTATTCCAGCTCGTTGTCATAGCCTTTTTGAGGGTCGTGCTTTTTCCGCAGCATGGCGAAAGCGACGGTCCGCTCGCCCAGGCATTCGAACATGATATAGTCGAGGTTGCCCTTTTCCAGCAGCTCGACCGCAGGTTCAACCCTGTCGTTCGCGAACCCTGCTCCGCTGCCTATTCGTACGCATCGCATAAAAAATTCTCCTTACGAAATCATTTGCAAAATGAGGAATGAAGCGGTACATTCACAATTCCAGAAATTTAGAAATGGACCCATACCTTATGCCCAAACAATCCAAACACAGCATTGAGGAATACTGCCTCAGCCTTTTGGACAGCATGTACGATGCGGTCCTCATCGTCGACCAGAACGAGCGGGTTATCTATGTCAACGACTCCTTCACTCGGGTGACCGGCGCGGAAAAGTCGAAACTGCTCGGCCAGGTACTCCACAAGGTACGACCCGGTGCCCACATGCCGACGGTCTTGAAAACAGGCGTGGCCGAATTGGGCATCCACCGCGTCGTCGGCAACCGCGAGCACGTCGCCAACGTCGTCCCCATTTTTCGCGACGGCAAACAAATCGGCGGCGCGTCCATCTCCAACAACACCACCGACATCATGCGCATCTCCAACGAGCTGGAAAAATACCGGGCCTCGCTCAAAAAGATGGAAGCGATGATGAAGAAAGTCAGGGTCACGCGGTACTGTTTCGACGACATCATCGCGGAGAGCAAATGTTCCATCGACGCCAAACGAACGGCGATGCGTCTGGCTCAAAAGGACATTTCCGTGCTGCTGCTTGGTGAAAGCGGAACCGGCAAGGAAATCTACGCCCAGTCGATTCATGACGCGAGCACGCGCCGCAACTCACCATTTATCGCCATCAATTGTTCAGCCCTCAGCCCGGACCTGCTTGAAAGCGAACTGTTCGGATACGAAGACGGCACCTTCACCGGGGCTCGCAAGGGCGGCAAACCCGGCGTGTTCGAAGCGGCCAACCACGGCACCGTCTTTCTCGACGAAATCGCCGAGATGGACGTCGCCTTCCAGGCCAAGCTGCTCCGAACCCTCCAGGAAGGCGTCGTGCGCCGAGTTGGCGGGGCCAAGGAGATCCGCGTCGACGTCCGCGTTTTGTCCGCAACCAATCGCGATCTAAAGCAGCGCGTGGAAACTGGCCAATTCAGGCTGGATCTGTATTATCGCATCGCCCACATCTCCCTTGCGCTCGAGCCCCTGCGGAATCGTCCAGAGGACCTCCGCGTCATGATCGATCATTTCCTCACCCGGGAGGGCGAAAGAAACCAGAAGAACCTCTCCCTCACTCCCAATGCGCGCGAGTTGCTCCTCAACTACCAATGGCCGGGAAATATTCGTGAGCTGAGCAATGCGCTCCGCGCCGCAGCCATTCTGGTCGACAAGGATACCATCGACGTCGACGATTTTTCCCAGACCATACGGGATTACGGTATCGCCGCCGATTACGTGCCCATTACCACCCTGAAGGAAGCGGTCCGGAAGGCCGAGGACGAAGTCATCCAGAAGGCGCTTCTCAAGTACGGCAACACCACCGAAGGCAAGCGGCGCGCCGCCCAGGCACTGAACATTTCGGTGGCGACGTTGTACAACAAGCTCTCACAATAGCGATTCCGCAGCGGCCCTACATCCTCCCCGGCAGGAACAGCGTCAACCATGGACACATGGCTAGAATCAGAACAAAGAGCATGGCCGCTATCATGAAGGGCAGCACGCCCTTGGCCACACTCACGAACCCCTCCCCTGTGGTCGAACTGGCGGTGAAAAGGTTCATGCCAAAAGGCGGCGTAATATAACCGACGCACAGATTGATGCAAAAGACAATGCCCAGATGGAGCGGGTCGATTCCCAACTCGATACCGATGGGACAAAGAATCGGCGCGATGAGCAGAATGGCGACCGGCGTATCCAGCAACGCTCCGGCAACAAAAAGCAGCAGCGACAGGATTATGAGAAACACCTCCTGGCTGTACATGATGGGCAATAGGGCCGTGCTGACGGTTTTCGGAATGCCTGTCGCGGCCATAAGGAAGGTAAAGAGATTGCCTGCGCCCAGGATCATGAGAATGGTGCAGGTGGTCAGCATGGTCTTGACCGTGATTTCCCGCAGCGACTTCACATTCTGTTCGCGCGTCGCAAATCCCAGTATCAGCGCATAAACAACCGCGACTGCGGCGGCTTCCGTCGGGGTGAACACCCCGCCATATATTCCCCCCAAAATGATGACCGGCATGATGAGCGCACCCAGAGCGTTCCAGGTCATGCGCAGCCTGTCGGTGAAGGTGAATTCGCTGCCGATGGACTTGATGTTCCGGCGTCCCACATAGAGTTGGTTGATGGTGATGTAGATAACCATGAGGAGAACACCGGGGATAATCGAGCCGATGAACATGGCGGGAATCGAAAGGCTCATGGTCGTGCCGTAAATAATCATGGGAATACTGGGCGGAATGATTGGACCCAGCGCCCCTCCCGCCGCGACAATACCAGCCGCGCGACTCTTGGTATAGCCGCTCTGCGTCATCGCCGGCAGCATGATGCCGCCGATGGCGGCAACGGTGGCCGGGCCGGATCCGGTCAGCGCCGCAAAGATGGCACAGGAGATGATGGTCACTATGGCCATGCTTCCACGAAAGCCGCCGAACCAGGCCATGACGCAGTTCACCAGCCGCCTGGACATGCCGTTCGACTCGAGAAGATAGCCGGCAAAGATAAACAACGGAATCGCCAGAAAGGGAAATGAGTCAAGACCACGGATAAGCCGTTGCGGCACGATAAGCAGGTTTCGGAAATCCGCCAAGATGATAAAGGCGGAACCCGACAGGAGGATGCCGTAGGCAATGGGAAGACCGATGATGATAAAGATAAAAAGAAAGCCGAAAAGAATAATCGCCGACATCACCATTCCTCCCCGCGCCACGTCACCAGGAGAATATCAAGGCTGTCCAGAATGACCACCCACATTGAAATCAATCCGCTCAGTGGAACGCTGTAATACACGCAGCGCATGGGTATCTTGACCGCCGGGCTGTAAGTGCCGCCGATGTTTTTGAACAGCACCAGCCCATACCGCAGCAGGATATAGGATGCGGCGAGGAGGAGAACGTTGAGGACCAGCCTTTGCACAAGCAGCGCCTTGCCTTTGAGCCGGTTCTCGAGGATATCGACGTTGACATGCAGTCCCTTGCGCAGGGCCACGGGAGCGCCGATCATGCCCATGGACGCGAAGGCGAAGCGCGCCGTCTCCTCTGTCCAGGCCACCGACGAATTAAGGAGGTAGCGGCTGACGACCTGCATGGCACAGGCGAAAACGATATAGATAAGGTACGTGCAGGCGACGAAAACCAGGACTCTCATGACAGCGTCGGTAACGCGGTGCAGGACGTTCAAAGTATGCCCTCCGTAATGCACTGGCGTGCGGCAACCAGGCGGCTGCCGCGCGCCGAAAACCGTTACTTCAGGTTGAGACCAAGATAGTGCATCGCTTCATCGAAAATTTCCGGGTCGAGGTTGTCGCGGTAATCCTTCCACATCGGCAGGACCTTCCGTTGAATACTGGGAATATCCACATCCCGGCCCACCTTCACGCCCGATGCCTCGATTTCCGCGAGCATTGCCTGTTCGCGTTTCTCCAATTTTTCGCGCTGCACAGCCCGCGCCTCCATACCCGCCCTGACGAACATTTCCTGCAGTTCCGGAGGGAACGAGTCAAAGAAATCGCCGTTCACGACAAAGACGGCTTCGGTGCAGGTATGGTTGGTCAGGTCATAGTATTTGACCAGCTTGTAGGTGCCTTCGCTGACGGCGGCGGAAATGGGGTGATCCATACCGTCAATGGTGCGTTGTTCAAGGCCGGTCATGCATTCGCTGATGGACATGGGAGTGGGGTTGGCGCCGAGAAGGCGGAACAACTGCATATAGACCGGACTTTCCATCACGCGGATCTTGAGATTGGTGAGATCATCGGCGGTAGTGATAGGCCGAATGTTGTTCAGGACATTTCGGTAGCCATTATGCGCCCAGCCAATCGCCACGGCATTGAAGCCTTGACGCAATTTGGCGTCGATCTTTTTCATGACCGGGGAGTTGTCGATAAAATCGAAGACCGTTTCCTTGGTCGCGAAAATGTACGGCATGTCGAAGATACCGACAGACGGCACACTGGAAGACATGGCGGAGACGGTGATCATCGCCGCATCGATGGTGCCGAGTTTAATTGCTTCGGCGAGTTCGGCGTCATTGCCGAGCTGGCCGCTGCCGAGATAATCGAGCGACACAGCGCCATCGGTCCACTCTTCAAGCCGTTCGGAAATCGCCTCCACCAGATTACAATACCCGTCCTGCGGTCCTTTCGGGGTGGCCGAACCGACCTGGATAACCATTTTTCGGAACTGTCCCGCCTCGACCGATTGCGTGCCTGCGGCAAGGACGAGGAAAAGCGCAACGCAGAACAACTGGGTGATCCATTTGTGCATGGTATTTCTCCTCTGTATGGGGTTGTCCCTGGAACGGGATAACAAGCGTTTTCATTCGACCAGATAGCTCGGAGTGTCGACAACCATGGTCCGTATTTCCCGCCGGGTTACGCCTTTTTCCAGCAGGGTCGAAAGATGTTCCAGCAAACCGTCGTCCGGATACGGGCTGTCCATCTGGCCCAAATCACTCGTTATGATGGCATTCTCGGATCCAACCGTGCGGATCATTTCGATCAGCGTGTCGTAGCTGCACGCACCCGACCAAACGGTGTGGTAGCAATATTCGATCTTCGCGCCATGCGAGACATATTCCGCCTGCTCGGCGGGCGTGGCATAGCAGGCCGGATATTCGGGATGGGTAACCAGCATTTTTCTCAGGCCGATATCGCGTCCCGCCTTAACCAGGGCCAGCGTCTCGTGTTTCGACAGGTGGCCGGTGGCCATAACCATGTCGTATTGCTTGATGAGTTCGAGGACGATACCTGCCTCTGGGATCAATTCTCCCGATGGATTCAGCACGGTAATTGGAGGGTTCCTTATGGAAGCGGGAGCGCCTGCGCCATAGGGTTTTTGCCTGCCGGTGGCGGCGAGAAAATCATGTTCGTTCTTGGCATTGACGGTGGGAAACCAGATGATTTTCGTCCCCAGACGCCCGGCCATCTCCACCGCTGCGGGGTTGATCCCGCCCAGCGCCCAATTAAGGGTCGCACCGCCGACGGCATGAAACCCGGGCTGAGCCTCATTGACAAGCGCCGCCCGCCCGGCGGTATTGAACTGGTGTGACTTGATGGCATATCCTTTCATGCCACATGCCGAAAGGCGTTTCGCCACCTGTAGATCCGATAGCTTACGCTCCACGACATCGGGAGCGGTATGAATATGGAGATCATAGGCGTCCCGCAGCAAATCCTGGGCCTGGATCATATCGCCTCCTCGAGAATGGTGGAGAGATATCGCAGCTTTTCGAGTGTGGTCGTTCTGGGGTAGTGAGCAGTGCAGGTAGAGGAAGAAAGTATTCTTACAGTTAATTCTTAGGCGTCGATATTTATTAAAGCAAAAGCCGTGCCACAATTACGTCAACACCAGCAAGTCGATAGTAAATAGCCACTTACCAAGTATACAATTCTCCACAGCCGGGCCACAATTCAAAAAACTTAGAAAAGCAAGGCCCTCATTTCCAATAATTTAGAAAATGGATTACGCCAGATAAATTTCACGGAGAATTAAGCTCACTTTACGCCGTTTTGAACGGAATATTTCTAAAAAGCTGGAAAATGACGTGAACATGATTTTCGGAAGTGCTGTTAAAAACAACGATCAAAACCGTGATTGGGTCGATTTCCGCCAGACGAAACCCACGAAAAAAGCCCCTCGGCAAAATGCCGAAGGGCTTCTGACAACATCTTCTCTTGTTGTTTCTACTCGACGTCTAGTCCATCGTGAACCACCTTGTCGAGCAACAGTATCATGACGACGGTGCGCGGGACATAGGTGCGGACGTCAGCGCGTTCGTTTTCGAGATCGTGCTGGGCGATGGTTTCAACCCCCAAGCCGTCGATGGTCGGAATATGCCGCGAGGTGAAATTCCCGATAGACACGCCGCCCGTAGCCCATTCGACCACGTCGGCGTCATACAGTTGCTTGGCAATGTCTTTATAATAGGCCACCATCCTGCCCGCTTTCGGCGTCTTCTCCATGGCCGGCATCATATTGAAGGGGCCGACCAAGGTGACGGTGGTGCCGCGCACCGTGGGCGAGGCGACGATCTGCCGAAGCTCCTCGTCGATATCTTCGCGTTCCGCCGTCGTAAAGCCGCGCACGTCCAGCTTGGCGTAGGCATCCTGCGGGATGGCGTTGACCTTGGTGTTGGTGGTGCTGATAACGCCGACATTGATGGATACAGGCGGCAGGAACTGGCCGTGGTCCACAATCCCCCGCGCCTCCAGGGCCTCGCGGGTGTAGTCTTCGGGCTTGCCCGGGAGCGGGCTCGCCAACTGCATAATGCGGGTAATCTGGTTGGCCAATTCAACCGTCGCGCTGGCGGAGGACTGCGGGCTGTTGCCTGCGTGACCGGTCATGCCTTCGACCTTCAGTTCGTAATTCACCACCCATTTGCGTTGGGTATTCATGCCCCAATCCATGGGGGACGAATCGACAGACAGGGTGATGTCGTGGCGCTGGGCAAGGTCTCCGAGGATTTCGTCCTCGGTCGCCGAACCCGTCTCTTCTTCTGCGTCGAAATAGAAGGTCATTTCGGCGTAGTTGTCAAAGCCCAGTTCCTGCAGAGCCCTGGCGAACTGCACCAACTGCGCGACAGAAGCCTTGCTGTCGCCCGCGCCCGGACCCTTTACCAGGCCGGTGGCTTCGTCGTACTGGTAGGGCTGTTTCGCAAGGCTGCCGACCGGCTGGACCGTATCGGTATGGCCAAGAATGAGGACGCGGAGATCGCCCCGGCCTTTTCTATTGATAATAACGTGGGTGCCTTTGTCGTTCTGCCGGTAGTCGACGGCGTACCCGAGCGGCTCGAACTGGGCCTTCAGCCAGTCAGCCATAGCCTTGCATCCCTCGAGATCGCCGGTGGGCGATTCGATTTCCGTCCCCGTGCGGTGATCCGCAAGGTAGGTGGGGAAAGAGG
>JAJPXZ010000088.1 GCA_021205245.1 Planctomycetaceae bacterium | reverse complement strand
CGGACCACGTCGGCATGACCGTCGCCGGTCTGCGTCCTAAAAAAGGACAGCCCCAACATTCGCCCCCCGCAGCGGCACGGCAACTGTCTGTCGAAGTGATGATGGACTACGGTAAAACGAAAGAGGGAGGCAAAAGCCGCTGGGCGGGAAGAATGAGTGGCCCGGCAATCGCGTTGGAATTGGATCGCCGAAAAGGCAAGGCGGGGAGGATTACGCGGTGAGATTTTCGAATCGGTTTTTGATGGTGTGAACTTTTCAGAGGATATTTTATGGCGAATAAACAACGGAACGGCCCGCCACAAGGGCGGCGAACGGATGGTGAACCAGCACACGTCGGCGCTGAAAAGGGTTTAGTGGATGTTAACGAAGCGGCCCGGCTATGCATGATCAGCGCATCGATGTTTTACAAATTGAACGCGGCGGGAAGAACGCCGCATCCGGTGAAACTCGGTAAACTGCTCCGCTGGCGAAGAATGGAATTGCTCGACTGGATCGATGCGGGATGCCAAAAAGATTGGAATGAAAGAAAATGAAAGAAGAACTCACGATGAACTTGCCATCCGAAGGGTTTGTTCGACTACCCGTTATATTGCAGGCATTGGGCATCAAAAAAAGCTTCTTTTGGGAACAGGTAAAAGAAGGGCGATTTCCAAAACCCATTAAAATTGGACCACGGATATCGGTCTGGCGGGTGGAGGATATTCGACGGCTTATTGACGACATATCCAACCAAAAGTTAACGAAAAGCCCATGACACCGCCACATCACTGAAAAACCGGCTGTCGATCGATACGAGCATTTTTGAACACTGTTAAGCGCTTCTCCTGATACGCATTCACCGTTGGATATTTACTTCGTAAATTTGATTCATGACTCCGTGTGGCAGTGTCTTGCCCGTCGGGAAAACGACGGTATATAGTGATATGACCGCTCGTTTGATAAAAATATTCGGATTTGCTAAAAAGGAGCGGGCATTCAATATGAATGACCGCTCCAGCAAAAAGAACTTCGAATGCGCGGCTATTTCTGCGCAGCTTCGGCCAATTGCTCAAGCATTTTCTTGCCTATCGCATCCAGGTCTTTTGCAAAATTCTTTAGCTTGCTCGAATTTAATTCAAGTGAGTCGATGACCGTATCGAACGTGTCGATAAATTTCTCGTCGTCGACAGGCCCCTGGACGTCGATAAGGATGGCATAGCCGTTTTTCATGAGCGCAGTGGCGACTCCGAACGCATCCTTGCCGTTTAATTTCATGGAATAGGTGACGGTGCAACTATCGTGTTCCACTTCAGCCTCGTCCACCTCACCGCCGCCAAACGACGCGAACTTGGCCATAAGATATCCTCCGACCAATCCGTCCAAATCGCCCGCATCCACATGAGGGTTGGGGGAATAGAAAAGGATGTGGGATTCCATATCCTCGCGGGGCGATATGGTGACGCCGGTGCGATTATCCTCGTCACCCACGACCGTCCATCCCTTGGGCACGGAGAAAGTATACACGCCATCCAGATACTCGTACTCCTCCATTGCCGCGCCCCAACAGGGCAGCGAAAACAAGGTTGCCGCAAACATAAGTAATAGATATTTTTTCATTCCCTATCCTTTCTCAATTGCTCTTCTTCCAACAGCAGGAGAGGCTCGCCGAACGCGACCGCCCCCGTACCGGCCAACGATTCGGCCATACACATGATTTTGATAAACTGGTTTGGATTGCATTGACCGTGGACAAGGGTGGGATTCTCGCCCCAGGCGGTTTCGATATCGGTGTGAATCGTCACCTCCTCGTCCTCGTCGTAGACCGGCAAAAGCGCACGGAATACATCGTCCGTCTCCGGCATGATGTCGGAGACGGTCCAACCCTCTTCCGACGCATCAACCGCCTTGACCCGGATAATCCTGTTCCGGTTCGTTTCGAGAACGATGCCGCGCCACGCCTCTTCACCCGCCCGCCGCAGCTCGCCCAGGATAACGGCGTTGTCCGGGTTCGCCGGGTCGAGATACTGCGCGAATACCCTCGTCCTTTCCGAACCGTTGTCCAACGCCCGCGCCAGCCCGTCCATACGGCAGGTGAATACGGTGCGGCCGTTCCTGAACGCGGGAACGAGGTTGTCAACGTTGGACTGGTCGGCGTTCGAGAAAACCATGTCAGACACGGTAAAATGCTTTCTGTACAATGGCATGTATTCCGTCCCATCGGTCCCCGGCACGCTCAGGGCGACTCCGCCGCTTACGGACAAGATGTTTACTCCGTCGACAGTCAAACGCGCAAGACCGTCCAACCCGCCGTGGCGCCCATAGACGACGCTCTCGGCGATAGTGA
Organism: Planctomycetaceae bacterium; assembly: GCA_021205245.1. GTDB lineage: Bacteria > Planctomycetota > SZUA-567 > SZUA-567 > SZUA-567 > JAJBSZ01. Next base: position 6,538 of record JAJPXZ010000088.1, on the reverse strand, counting down.
TCTCACCCGGTGGCTCGGACGCTCCGGGCATACCGAACTCGATGGACGCGATGCGCGGCGGCGCGCCGGCGTTTTGTTGCTGCTCCACATACAGGTCGGCCAGAACCTGCGACCATGCGGTATAGACGCCGAAGGAATTGGCGTAATAGCGGTCGTCCATATTGCCTTCGCGGAGCGGCGCGTAAAAGGCGAGGCCGGTGCTGTCCGCCGTGAACACATCCCGTTCATTGTGGACGACCAGCCTGCCCACTGCCTTCCGCACCCCGTCAATATCGTCCCGCAATTCGCGGAGCAGCGCGGGATCGGCGTTTCTTTCGAACCGATCCAGCCAATGCAAAAGATCGATACTAGAGATGGTGCCGCCGCGCTCGTCCAGGTCCAGCCGTCCGCCGTAATTGAGCGCTTGAAAGATGGAGCGGGTCAGTTCCGGCCAAGCGATGGGGATAAGGGTGTTGAGTTTTCGCGCCAATCGGCCGAACGAGGACAGCAGCCCACCGGTGGCTGAAAGATCATACACCGCCATCGTGCCGTCGTCGCGCCCGTGATCGCGAAATCCCTCAAGCGCCGCCGCGGCAAGGCCGACGGCGATATCCACCGTTTCCCCGCCGTCGGCGAACAGCGGCAGCCCACGTTCGTAGTCCAGACCCCAGGATGGTATGCTGGCGGGCGAGGCGACAAGGTATTTTACATAGGGAGCGACCGCCACCACCGTTTCCGCCTGGCCCATCAGGCACATGTCCAGCACAAGCAGGTCGAGTTTGCCGTCGACGTACTGCCCCGCCGTCCGTGACAACGCGACCCGAACATCCTCCAACGTCTCAATAGAGGCCATATTCAGTTCGCCGCAGTCGTGCAACAATTCGGACGCGAACTTTTCATCACCCGCGTCGCCGACGACGTGGTAGACGCGCGTCCCGGTCCAGTCGTCCCACGACGAGTCAAAACCCTTGGCGCGATCAAAAAGGACGACGACATCGACCGTGGAGCCGGTGGCGGCGGCCAGCCCTTTCTCCATCTCCTTCAAATCCCTCAGGGCATACGGTTCCAGATCGTTGTCGCCATCCAGGTACACAAGGACGGTCCAATTCCTCTCCTCGGAAAGTACCGCCTCTCCCCAATCACCCACGTCGTACGGGGTGGGCGCCTCCTCCCCGCCGTCCCGCCATCCCATGTAGTGCCGGAACACAGCGCCGGCCAATCCGGCGATGGTGCCGTCGGAATCCAGAGCTTCCACATCAAGCGCCATTCGTTCCAGGCGTTCCCGGCCAATCGTCTCCAACCTCTCCCGGTTGGCTTCCGTGTCCTCCTCGTCGAAGAGATACGAATCCATTACCGATTGAGCCGCTTCCAGAAAGCCGTCCATATCGTTGGCGTTTCCCACCGCCGCCATGTGTACCAGGTAGCCGTCGAAGTCGATAACTCTGGCATAGGCAAGCAACCCGTCATGCAACGGGACGGGGATGAAATAGGCTGCCGCGACAAACGGATACTGATCGTCAAGCATACTTTCGGTTACGTCGAATACCCGGCCTTCGCTCTCGAGGCTTATATAGTGGTACCCGATATGGAGCCCCAGATACTCCTCGCCATCGTCCCGGTAAGAAGGATTCGGCATATCGACGACCAACACGCATTCATCAAAATCCTCATGGGTCAGTATGACCCGCCCGTCCCCCTCCCGCGTTTCATAGCTCCACGCGTCTGTCAGCGCGAGGGCATAGACGCCGTCCACCATCCAGACAAACTGGGGAGAATCTTCGGCATAGGCTCGTCCCCAAGGGAACACAACAGCGAGAAGAAACAGGAACGACAATTTATTCATGGTTACCTTTAGCACCCTAGTAAAGCCGACCGTTTCACCGCATCGAATTGCGCAAAATCGCGGACGACCGTTAGGAGTAGTCAGGATACTGTCTACTCCACGCCGCGTCCGTTATTGAAGGATACTCAGATTATTCTTGAAGAAATGCTTGCTTATTTATTGTACCGCAATGATAGATGTTTTCATGCCTGCGGCAAGATAGGAAAAATATTGCGAATATCGCCATAACTCTTTTAATCAAGAATGGTTTATCGATGTACTACTTGGTTTATTACATGTAATAAGGACTGTGTGATTTTGCATAAGAAAGGATCGGATCGGGCGGGGATTTTTTCTGGCGGATATATGGCGTATATTTTGATGGATTTAGTGCATCTCCCTCAAATTTAGTATGTTCAATATATCGATAACATCGTTTTCCCTCCAGTATAGATGCATGGAGTCGATCTGCCACGCCCCACACGGTATGGGGCCATGCATTTCTCACAAACGGCATAAATCTTTCATAAGTCCATAAAGTAGAATTTCTTACCTAACTTATTACAGCTATCTTTTTGTAATAGAAGTGTGTGATTTTTTCCCGCCTCCTGATTACCGATGGTGTTTGGGGTGTGTCGGGCTATGGTTACTTATCACCCCGTTTCCCAATCCCTACCGGAACAATCAAACGGGGCGCTCGAACACGATGACGTTAGCTTGTGTTTTAATGGATCAAACCACTATCGCCCTTCTATGAGGAACTGGACAAAATCGGCATGAAAAATGTTCGAGCAGATGCGGTCCGTCCTCGGGAATTAGGCGCCATCCTACAACCAATCGTAGCCGCGCGGTGCGGCATACGTTTCTATCGTAGAGAGAAAAAGGAGAAGGAATGAGGAAATTGTTATTGTCGGCGCTCGCGATGACGTGTATGACGGGGTATGGCTGGGCATCCACCTGTCTGCCGGCACCGTGCCCGTCGCCGTGCCCGCCCGTGGAAAAGTGGGTGGAGGTGTGCGAAACGGTTACGGTTGAGGTCCCTGTCACCGAATACGTCGATGAGCCGTGCGAGGTGACCGTCACCACCATGACGCCCGTGGAAGAGGAAGTCGAGGTGTGCGAGGGCCGGTGGGTGGAGGAAATGACGCCGGTGACGGTCATGAAGACGGTGCGCGAGTGCGAGACGTACGTGGTGAATGAAGCGCGCTACGAGACCCGGTCCGAAACGCGGATGCGGACCGTCAGGAAAAAGGTGTGTGAGACGGTCATGAAAACCGTCTACGACACCGTGTGCGAAGCCGGGTGCGATCCGTGCACCGGTCAAACCACCCGGAAACGCGTCAAGGTCGCGCGCCAGGTGCCGACCACCGTCACAAAAACCGTGTGCGTGCAGGAGCCCTACACCGTCAACGTCAAGTGCAAGATAATGGTTCCGGTCACGAAAACACGGCAGGTCTGCCGGCAGGTGCCGGAGACGCAACAGCAGTGCACACGCCGCTGGGTGACGGAAACGGTGAAAAAGAAAGTCACCGTTATGCGGCCTGTCGAGGAAAAACGGACAGTCATGAATAAACGCGCTGTCTGCACCACCAAGATGGTGGAAAAGCAAGTGGTGAGGCGGGTGAAGGTCCCGGTCGAACCCGGCTGCTAATCTTTCATCACGGGAACCCATCCTCTCATCCGGATGGGTTCCTTTTTTTTGCGGGACGACTGTGCCCGGTCGGATGAATAGCGTGAGGGAAAAAAATATTGGCCCGGTTCCTGGGGACGCAGTTTCACTGCTTGTCCCTATTCTCTGCGGACAAGACACCCGGTGCTTTCGCGATGGCGAATGGACACGAGAGTTTGACCAACGGCGGCAGGATGGCTATAGTTGTATCGGGTGAGGTGTGGAGGCTATGTTATGACGACGCATTCCGCGCTCCGTGTTTCACCGCGCCAGACCTCATTTGCCAGAATCCCGAACCATATTGGCGTCATCCCCGACGGCAACCGCCGCTGGGCCGCCCTGCGGGGCATGGACAAGGGCGACGGCTACGCCTATGGGGTTCAGCCGGGTTTTCTCCTCTACCAACGCCTGCTGGAATACGGGGTTAGGGAAGCCACCTTCTACGGGTTCACCAAGGATAATAACAAGCGCCCGCCGCGCCAGCGGTCCGCCTTCACCGAGGCGTGCGTTCAGGCAGTCGCGGAGTTGGCGAACCGCGACGCGAACCTGCTGGTGATCGGCAACACACGATCGCCCGCGTTCCCAAAAGAACTTCTCCCCTACGCGAACAGGCGGGTATCCTTTGGCAAGGGCAGTATCAACGTCAATTTTTTGGTGAACTACGATTGGTTGTGGGATCTGCACTGCGCCCGGCGAACCGGTAGGCTCGCGTCACACCTCATCCCGCGGGTCGATCTGCTTGTTCGCTGGGGAGGACGCTGCCGGCTCAGCGGCTTTCTCCCCGTCCAGTCGGTGTATGCCGATATCTACGTTATCGACGAGTACTGGCCCGATTTTCAGCCGGGACACCTGGACGCCGCTTTGCAATACTACTCCACCTGCGACGTCACGTTGGGCGGCTGACAATGAACGTGTCGGACCTATGTTCGCTTGGCATGGGCTTTATAGTCGGCGACCGGGTGGATTTACGCGAGATCGGAAGGTAATCGGGGCGGCAAGGAGCCGATGCGGATTGTTTCGCGGGACGGCAGAAAAACTCGCGTCCATTTCGAAGCGCCCCCAGCCGACCGGGTGCATGGGGAAATGGAGCGTTTCCTAAACTGGTTCAATCAGTCGTATCGCCCCGCAGTCGCCACTGCCATCCCCTTTATACGACAAAATCATAGCGATTCATGTTGTATAAATCAATCGATTATACAATACCGGCACGGTCAGCGAGAATTATGACGGAACCGTGATATGACGGAGGTGGTTACTGTATACTATGAGTTTATCTTGGAAGCGCTCCGGTTAACCAGAGCGTTCCCCACCTCATGGCGGGGAATCCCTAATACCGCCCCTTGTCTTCAGTGCTTATATTGAGCTTTTAGTTCGTCCAGATAATCCGCCCACGCCTGCATCATCTTCCGCCTTTCAGGTAGGAACTCTGCGAAATTGTACGCTGCACGAACCTTACTCCGTTCCGCATGGGCAAGCTGCCGCTCGATGGCATCGCGGTTCCAGCCCTGTTCGTTCAGGAGGGTGGAAGCCATGGAACGGAAGCCGTGGCCGGTCATTTCTTCTTTGGCGTACCCGATACGCCGGAGGGCGGCATTGATGGTGTTGTTGCTGATGGGGCGGTCAGGGGTACGCATGCCGGGGAAGAGGAGACGCCCGTCGCCGGTGTGACAATGAAGTTCCCGCAGGATTGCGATGGTTTGGGTTGCCAGCGGAACGATGTGCTGTTCCTTCATTTTCATACGCTCGGCTGGAATCCGCCACTCCGCATTCTCGAAATCAAATTCATCCCACGCCGCACCGCGCAACTCGCCAGGGCGGACGAAGACTAACGGTGCCATTTTGAGGGCGCAGGCCACGGTATATTGACCTTCGTAGTTGTCGATGGCCCGGAGCAACTTGCCAACCTCCTTGGGATTGATTATGCTGGAATGGTGCCTAACCTTCACGGGAGGAAGAGCGCCTTTTAAATCGGCGGTCACATCCCGATCGGCCCGGCCAGTGGCGACAGCGTATTTGAAAATTTTGCCGCAGATTTGTAAAGCGCGGTGGGCGGTTTCCATCGCGCCGCGTTCTTCAATGTGGCGGATGGCCATGAGGACTTCCGGCGGCTTGATATCGAACATATTGCGCTTGCCAATGTAGGGGAATATGTCCTTTTCCAGACGGAGGAGGATTTTTTCACCATGATCGGGAGTCCAGGTGGGTAGGAATTTGACATGCCATTCGCGAGCGACCGTGGCAAAGCTGTCTTCACCTGAATCGATACCGCGCTTCCGTTGTTGCTTTAGGAGTCCAGGGTCGATACCTTCCGCAATTTTGCGTTTGGCGTCTTCCCGCTTCTCCCTCGCCATTTTTAGAGAGATGAGAGGGTACGCTCCAAAGCTGAGGTTTTTCTGTTTACCGTTGAACCGGTAGGCCATTTTCCAGTGCTTGCCGCCGCTCGGGGAAATGTGGATATATAAGCCACCGCCATCGGCATGTTTTTGCGTTTTTCCAGTGGTCTTGAAGTTCGAAATAGCCCGGTCTGTCAGGCTCATTTGAGTCTCTCCTCGACTGATTGTTGGTTTCGTAATTCGAAAACCTTATTCGACCAACAAAATACCAACAAAATACGCGGATGTCAAGGGTTTTAGGTGGAGGCTGGCGGACAACGATAATCCTGTAAAGCAAAATCCGCCAAGCCCTTACGGGTTTTGGCGGATTTATGCGGAGTATCAAATGGTGGAGGCGGCGGGAATCGAACCCGCGTCCTGCGACAAGTCTGGAGGAAGCCGCTCCGTGCGCAGTCTGTGATTAGTCTCGTTGGACGCGGTTCACAGACAGCCCGCGCACAACCAGCCAAAATTTGATCTCGTCAACCGTACGACTTCGGCGAATCTTACGGCAAACCAGCCGATAGCGACCTGTGGAACCCATTATCGGCGTTATGGCCACAGGCGTTGCCTAGTTAATTAGGCAGCGAGAGCATAGTTATGCTCGGCAGTTATTAGTTTTGATCGGCTTGATAACGGGGCCAACCGATCAACCCCGGCACGCTGCTTCAACCTCGCCCGCCCAGTCTAATCCAG
>JAJPXZ010000122.1 GCA_021205245.1 Planctomycetaceae bacterium | reverse complement strand
ATATCGCTCCACGACAAGAAGGACGAGGAATCAATAACCATTCACGCCCAAATGCTCCTGAATGCAGTCATCGAAGAGGAGCGCCGAGTATCTGTCGTGGGCGAAACCGGCGACAGCCTGACGTTGGAAAAAGGTCCGCGTACAACCTTATTAAAAGAAGGCGACTACACTCTCACGCTGGACAAGGGAACGCGGACGGTGGAGATCAAGGAAGGCGACGACATCCTGAAGGTCAAAGGAAAGCGCGACGCCGCCATAGACGGCGACGCCATCATTGTCGTCCAAGGCAAGCACGACGAAAAGGTAGAAGGCAACTACGTCCTCAAAGTGGGCGGCAACCTGACCATAGAAGCCGACGGCGCAATCATGCTCAAGTCAGGCCAGAAGTTTGAAATCGAAGCCGGTCAAGCCCTCGCCGCCAAATCAGGAACCGACATGAGCCTTAAGGGTGGCGCCAAGTTAACCGCCGAAGCTACGTCCAACTTGGCCCTGAAGGGAGGTGTAGACTTCAAAACCGAAGCCCCCATGTTTGCCATCAAAGGCTCAGCCAAAGGCGAGATTAACGGCGGCGGTGTGCTCGATGTCAAGGGCGGGATGGTGAAGATTAACTAATAGCGTCGCTAGTTAATGCGAAAATGAACTGATGATGAAAGGACTTCGATGCCCTGGACCTGTTTGTGTCTCAAATATAATTTTGTCGGATCCACTTGTACATGCGGCCGAGAAAGAATCAATTTTAAGAAGAGCCGTCTGTTGACCGATGCAATGGACTCAGCTCCGTTTTTTAAATGCAATTTCGTTATTCCTGTCGATCAGAGTAGTCCATGGTTCATAGAGCGAGTAGGCAAAGGAGATGGTGTTTGTTTCGGAGTGACATGGCTCTGGTTCAGGGCTTTTCTAAAAAGAACTATACCTCTGGCCCTCGAATGCTTTTGGAATGAACTTGGCACCTCAGTAACTACCTTACAACAGGTCCAAAATCAGAGCAAAATACTTTCGGAGATAGCAAAACACAATGCAACGATAGCTAAAAGGCTCAACACGCAGTTCATAATCGAATTGAAGAGAAGCGAGCAAATGACCGGACAAAGACAAAATGCCTTTAATGAGAAAATCGACATTTTCGAAAAACGGAGTACAGACGCACTGGCTTCAAGAATGACAATGATTTATGGATTGACTCACTCCTCCATCTCGAACACATACAAAACCCAAAACGTTAAGGCGAATCTATCAACAAAACTAACCTCGTACGGGCACTATACCATTAAATTTTTTGGTGGTGGTGGTCATATCGTTGCTATATTAAAGTTCCCCAATGATGAATTCCTTTTCATGGATCCCAACACAGGAGTATGGCATTGTACGTCAAACAAATCTCTTGATTCTCTTATTGAGAGCCAAATAGACGGGTTGTACAGTGCCTATGTAACAGTAGAAATTGATTTTATTAAGTCATATAGCGAGCCAGTAATCGCGGTTTAAACTTTGCCTTGCTTGTCAAGAATTTCCGGAAGCGGATTCTGAGGATTACTCATGTCCCTACTCGTCACTAACGGCGCTATCTGCCAGTGCAGCTTCGGTGTCGCTCCGTGTCCGCTTACGGTTTTGCCGAAAAACCGAGTCAACTGCGGCACGCCGGCGGCAAATATCATGGACAACGTCCCTATGGTCAACCTGGCTTCTTTCGGAATGTGTCAAAGCATAACCAATCCGACCGTCGCCGCCGCCACTGCCGCCGCGCTTGGCGTGCTGACACCCATGCCCTGCGTACCGGTCCTACCCGCGCCGTGGGTTCCCGGCTCGCCGACCGTTCTTATCGGCAACATGCCGGCCCTGAACGACAAGTCAATCCTCATGTGCGCCTGGGCCGGCGTTATCAAAATCAATTTGCCGGGGCAATTTACCTGCTCGGTTCCATAGAAATCGCGCCATTCTTCTCCACCTTTAAACAGGGGTTCTTTCCATGACGCGCATGGCCGTACCCACACGATCACGCAGCGCCGTCCTGCCGAGGATTTTCCTCGCCGCGTTCATCTCCCTTGCCGTTGTCTGGTTGCCTCGGTCCGCCTTGGCAATCGACTTCATGCTGGGCGACACGGTCAGAGTGGGTATCTATGTCGATCCACCCGTTACCATCGAAGAGAATTACGGCGGCTATTCGGGTCTGGGAGTGGAGCTGTGGGAAATCATCGCCAAACGCATGCGCGTGAACACCGAATATGTGGTCTTCACCACATTCAACGATATGCTGGATGCCTGCGGCAGCGGAAAAGTCGATATAGTCGTCCACACCGTTGGCGTGAATTCCAGGCGCGCCTCCTATCTGTGGTATTCGTTCCCGTGGCACATGGCGGCGGCGCGCATTATGACGCTCGAGCAAACGTCGAGCAGTTTCTGGGATGAATTCCAGCGCTTCCATCATTTCCGCGCCTACGCTATTTTTGGCATAATTTTCGTTGTGATGGTCACCTTCATGACCCTGCTCCGCCGCAAGCTGGAAAAGGAATTCCCTCCAGACTGGAAAACCGGCGTCACCCTCTGTATGCGAGATGTGCTCAAGGCTCTCCGTTCCGGCCAACTGAATCAATCCCGGATGGGCTGGTTTGGCTGCCTGCTTTCGGTGGTATGGATGATTTTCGGCGTCACCGCCTCCGCTTACTTCACCTCCAGCATTGCCAGCGCCATGACATCCTCCACCCTCCAGCGGCGCGAACTGACCGGCTTGGCGCAACTATCAGGCAAACGCATCGGCGTATCCGTCGGCGACGCCAACCAGCAGTCATTGGATGATCTGGGCATGACGACGGTCCACTACCATGGCCTGGAAGCAAGCATCAAGGCTCTCCTGGCAGGTGAAGTGGACGCGGTGGTGAATACCGGGTCGTCGCTCGAGTGGTATGACCGCGCCCACCCCGAACTGCCGGTTCAGGTGGTTGGCGAGTCGTTCTTCGCCATGCCATGCGGCTTCGTCACCGCCCGCGAAAACGTCTCGTTCATGGATAAGGTATCGGTGGAGTTGATATGGCTGTTTGAGACGGGAAAAATCGAGGATCTTCGTTCCCGCTACATTTCGGGGAGATAGCCGTGCCGTGCAGGAATACGCGTGTGTTTTCGGCCATAGTGGTATGTTTAATTCTCTGCCATGCTGCCGCGCCGTCGGGCGAAGGCGTGGGCGTATACGAGTCGGACCGGGTCATCCGGGTCGGCCACTTCGATTTGCCCCCGTTTGTCATGCCTGACGGCGCGGGCGGATATCAGGGATTCGCCATCGAACTGTGGCGCGAAGTGGCTACGCGCCTTAACCTGGAGGTCGAGTACACGCCATACGAGACCGTAGGCGCCATGTTCACGGCCGTTGTCGAGGGCCGGGAGGACGTCGCGGTCACGGCTCTGACCATCACCACCGAACGGGCGAGATGGTGCAAGTTCTCCTTTCCCTGGTATGATTCCGGTATGACCATCATGGCAAGGGACGATGATCGGGGAATATGGTACGAACTACGGCAGAACCGCTACATCCGTTCCTATGCCTTGTTTGTTCTGGTTTTGTGCGCATTGTCTTTTTTCATGACCCTGGCCCGCCGCGAAAAGGACCATGACTTTCCGAACGACTGGCTTAACGGTTTCTTTCTGAGTCTCTTTAACCTGATGGTGCTGCTTCGCGAGGGCAGCCTGGATCGGAAATTCAGGACTTGGAAGGGCAACTTGTTGTCGGTGATGTGGACGCTGTTCGGGGTGGCGGCGGTTGCATATGTCACCTCAACCCTTACCGCAGCCATGATGGCGGTATCACGCGACCAGGGCGGCATCACCAGCGTCCGCGACCTGGTCGACAAGAAGGTGGGCGCGCTTGATGGCGGCGCAGCCAGGCGCTATCTCGATAAGCTGCAGATCCATTCCGTGCCGGTTAAGAATTTCGATGATGCGGGGGATTTGCTCCATAGCGGCAGCATTGACGCGTTTGTAGGGGACGCCCCGGTGATCAAATACTGGATCAGCCTCAACCCAGACAAAAACCTCAAAGTGACGGGCGGCATTTTCCACCCGGAAAAATTCGGCTTCGCCATCACGCCCGAGCAAACCGATCTCGCCGAGGCCATTACCCTGACGCTGATAAACCTCCATGATGACGGCACGATGGAGAATATCGCCTCAAAGTATTCCCTCGAATACACAGGCGGCACGATAAAATAACCGCATCCTTATAAGTACGACGCAGTACATCGGTGTGGAAACGAACATTATCCTGATAGAATATATGTATGGTATAAGCGTTACAGAGGCGGAAATGGGAACCGGATAGATAGGCGTAGAGGAGCGGCGATGAAAAGAGGCGATGTGGCACCGGACTTCGAATTGGCCAACCAGAATGGCACCATGGTCCGTCTGTCGGCCATCGCGCCGGGCAAAACGATGGTGGTGTTCTTTTATCCAAAGGACGGCTCGCCCGTGTGTACGAAAGAAGCCTGCGCCTTCCGCGACAGCCAGCGTGCGTTTACGGCATACAACGCTCAAGTCGTCGGCATCAGTTCGGACAGTGCCGACTCGCACCGCCGCTTCGCGGCAGGCAATCACCTCGATTATCCGCTGTTGTCAGACGCGGGTGGTAAGGTCCGAAAACTGTGGGGAGTACCGTCGACGTTGGGCGTGTTGCCGGGTCGGGTTACCTACGTACTCGACGCCAAAGGCGTGGTGCGGGACATCTACTCAGCCCAACTGGAAGCTTCCAGCCATGTCCACACGGCGCTGGAGGCGGTCAAAAAGTTGCATTCACCAGACGCCGCCACCCCGGAATAGCGGCAAAAACTGCTGGCAATACAATAATGCCGAAATATTACCGCAGCGTGATGGCAGCTCTAACAAATTCCAACCACTGGAGTTAGGTAACATACTGTATGCTGGACGCTTAGTGGTAAAAGGATTGCTCTAGGGATAGTGTCGCGCATTGTAAATTGTATCCCTGGAGATCACTATGTCACAGCTTCATCTCACTCTCCGTACCGCATGTATTGCCGCTGTCGTCATGCTGCTCACCGGTTTGTCGCAGACCGCGTTTGCAGCCACCTACTCCCAGCGGGTCGACAAAGGCATGGCCCTTATCAACGTCTTCCCTGGCCTGACCGAAACCTCAACGCCTCTCTCGATTACAATTCGGGCACGATCCATTCCCGACAACGCGGTCGTTGAAAAGGTTGAGATCGTCACCGGCCGTATTCAAAAGGACCGGCGCGCCACCGGCGTCAACGCTATTACCTCTTACAACCTCCAGGCGCCCGGCGCCAAACGCCCAATCAAGAAACGCTGGGGCGGAGCCAATCTCGACACCACCTTCACAGCCGACGAACTCGGAGACGATATCCCGGTCAAAGGCACATGGCGGCTCTCCATGACCGGCAACAATGTCGGCCGCACCGGCGCAACGACCAACCATACGATTGAAGAGATAATTATCACCTACAGCGTGCCGGAAGAATAATCCTGCTCGATGTTTATCCCGATGAAATATAAGCGCCCCCTGCCTCGATGAGCTGGGGGCGCTTGTACTTATGGCGAAACCTTCATCGACACCAAAAATCTCGTGTGGTGCGTTCCGTATGTTAACTGACCGGCTGCAGGAACAAGCCAAGCCGTTCGCTCGCCGGCGAGTCAAACACCTGGTCGGGATGGCCTTCTTCGATGATCTTGCCCTGATCCATAAAGACGATACGGTCGGCAACGTCACGCGCGAATCCCATTTCGTGCGTCACCAGCACCATAGTATAGCCCTGCGCCGCCAGGTCGCGGATAACCCGCAGCACCTCGCCGGTTATCTCCGGGTCCAGGGCCGAGGTGGGTTCGTCGAACAGGAGAATCGACGGCCGCATGGCCAGCGCTCTGGCGATTGCCACCCGTTGCTTCTGCCCGCCGGACAATTGGCTCGGGTATGCCTTGGCTTTGCTTTCCAGTCCGACCATACGCAGAAGGTCCATGGCCCGCTCGCGTACTTCGCGCGGGTCTTCTTTTTTGATATCGACCGGCGCGATGGTGATGTTGTCGAGACAGGTGAGGTGGCCAAACAGATTGAAGTGCTGGAAGACCATGGCGGTCTGAAGGATCAGTTGCCGAATCGCCGCCTCTTTGCGGTACCGCACGCCGCCGTTGTGCGTTTCGGCGAGGGCGGAACCATTGATGCGGATGGTGCCACGGTCGATAACCTCAAGATGGTTGATGCAACGGAGCAGGGTCGACTTGCCCGAACCGGATGAGCCGATAATCGCCACATGTTCGCCCCGGTCAACCTTGAGGGTCACCCCGTCCAGGGCGACGACATCGCCATAGCACTTATGAATATCGAGGAGTTCGACGATGTGGTTGTTCATACCGCCTCCTGTTCGTGCCGGGAAAAGCGTTTTTCCAGCTTCTGGTACACCAGGGTTAGCACGAAGGTAATGGCTAAATAACATACTGCCGCCAAGAGATAGGCGGTGGGATTGGTGTCGCGGTTTGCCGCGTCTTTCGCGACCTTAAGGAGTTCCGGCACGGCGATGACGTTGGCGAGGGCGGTATCCTTGACCAGGGTTATGGTCTCGTTCGACACCGGCGGAATAATGCGGCGAATTGTCTGCGGGATAATGATCTTGAACATGGTACGGATGCGGGTAAAGCCGAGGGTCTTGGCAGCCTCGTATTGGCCACGGTCGATTGATTGAATGCCGGCCCGGTAGATTTCCGCAAAATAGGCTGCGTAATTGAGGGCAAACGTCAGCACCACAGCCGGAAAGCGCCCCAGTCGCAGGATGGGCATGTCATAACTCGTCGCCATGATGCCAAGGCCGTAATAGAAAAAGAACAGTTGCAGCATCAGCGGCGTGCCGCGAAACAGCCATACGTAGATGCGGGAGAGAACCCGGATAGGCCAAAAGCGCGAGATGCTTCCGAGCGCCACCGGCAAGCCGAGCGGAAGCGATAAGACAAGCGTCAGGCAGAACAGGGTCAGGGTCTCACCGAGCCCCCGCAACAGCGCGGGCCACAGGGTGGAAATATAGCCAAGCGACAGATCCACGCGAGCGTTACCTTTCCGCGGCGGAACGCCGCAAAGTTCCAGAGCCGTTTTCACACGAACAACCGTCGCGGAGGGAACGGCTCCCACCCGCGACGGCAATTGGAATGTATTACGGCAGTGCGCCGGTTATTTCATTTCGAGAAGAAGGTTCCTGCCGAACCATTTCTGGCTGATTTCTTCGCCTTTGCCGCTGGCGGCAACAGCCTTAAGTGCACCTTCAACCGCCTTGACGAGCTGTTCGTTGGCGCTGTTGTCTTTGTCGCGACGGAAGCCGATGACGAAGTAGTCGCCGCCGAAATCAACCGAGGCGACGTTCAATGCCGCTTTCAGGTTGTTGTTTTTGTATTCGCCCAAGACTTCATCCACCACCATGGCCTGAATGCGGCCGGCCTGCATGTCGAGAATGCATTCGTCATAAGTGGCGTATTCATGCAGCTTGTCCTGAATTTTGCCATATACCGCGCTCTTTTTAATAACATCGAGGCCGGACGAGGCGGACTGGGTGCCGACTTCATAGTCGGCAAGCTGGTCCAACGCGGTGATGTTCACGCCCGCGACGGTCATGATGATAAGGCGGTTGTTGAGGTAGTCCTGCGACAGGGTCATGGCTGCTTCACGGTCCGGGGTTCTGGACATGCCGTTCCAGATGCAGTCGATGTTCTTGGCCGCGAGTTCCATCTCCTTGGCCGACCATTCAACCGGCTGAAAGACGATTTCCACACCCATTTCCTCGCCGACGGCGCGGGCGAGGTCGATGTCGAAGCCGACCAGATTATTGGCGGGATCGCGGAAGCCCATGGGGGCGAAGGTGTCGTCGAGACCGACCACCAAACGGCCCTGGGTGGCGAGGCCGGGCAATTCGCCGGCATCGGCATTGGGGCAGGCGAAAAGCGATACCATCAGGAACGCCAGAAGGGGAAGCGTGCGGTAGCTGTTCATGTCCATCCTTTTATACGGAGGTCGTTCGGGAAAAAATGCGACAAGGCAGTGGCGCATTATACCATCGGAATGTGTCCAGCCAAGGCAGAAATTGTTCACTCACCATAAAAAACGCCCCGGACAGGACCGCCCGTCCGGGGCATAGATGCAAATATTAGCAGGCGGTCCTGTTCACCGGCCCGAGGCCGGGCTGGTTTCCATCATAGAGGTAGGCCTCCCTTCCCAGAATGGTAGCGCCGAGATCGAGCAATTCAAAAGGCACTCCCGTTATCTCGAGAGGAACGATGCGTCGGTTACTGCTATGACTGTCGCTGTCGTTTAGTTCGGGATAGGCGGCGTTTGGAGGATGCGGCCGCTTCCCGGCGCTGAAAACACTCCGGGGTCTGCATGGTGCCGGCCACAAAGACGGTGCAATACTTATCACTATACATTGCTTGGTCCTCCTTATGCCTGCCGGTCCATTCCGGCATGGCTTTTTTCGTTTACGGAAGAATGCTAATACAAACCTTTGCCCACATTGCCAAAACGAATCTAAATTTCCGTTAAGTTTTTTGTAAATGGTTTGCGCGAGAAGAGAAGGAACGAAAAATAAAATCGCTGCTTCCGGTATACGGCTTTTCGATTGCTAAAATGCCACGACACACCTGTAACGGTTCAGACAATTTTGTCAGGCCATACGTTTTATTTGGCCTGATTGACGAACGATACTCCAGTGAGTAGACTAAAGAGAGGCCGACAACCACCATCACAAAGGGAGAACCGTGATCCTCACCCCGCAAGTCCGCGACAAACTTGATATGAAACTCCACAACCGGACCACTATCTGGGATCTGATCTATAGCTTCAGGCCGGTCTCGCGGGCGCAATTGGCCAAAATTACCGAAATGAGTCCCACCAGTATTACCCGCATCGTCGGGGAACTCATGGATTTCGGCCTGCTCCGCGAGGAGGCGGCCACCAATCACGGCTTGGGCCGAAAAGCCACCATGCTGGACGTCGACCAGGACGCGTTTTACACCCTCGGCATCGCCGTTGACGCCGGATTCATCCAGACCTGTCTGCTCGACCTCGACAACCGGCCGCGCTCGGTCCTCGAGTGCGCAACCCGGGGCCGCCCGCACTCACCGTCGGGGTTGCTCGACAGGGCGCGTGTCATGTATCGGGACATGCTGACCGCCACCGGACTCGACGAGTCACGGGTCAAGGCTGGCGGCATTTCCGTTGTCGGCATGGTTGACCGCGAGAAGGGGGAGGTCGTGGTGTCTCGTCCCCTGACCTGGCCGCGCGTGCCGTTGCAAAACATGGCCGAAACCGTCTTCGGCATTCCCTTCACGCTTGAGAACGACGTGAAAGCCGCAGTCTATGAGGAATACCTCCGCCACGAAGAGTGCCGCCTCGCCAATGTCGCCTATCTGGCAATAGGGAGCGGCGTCGGCTCCGCCCTTATGTACAACGGCGCGGTTCTGCGCGGCGTCAACAACGTCGCCGGCGCAATCGGCCACATCACCGTCCAGCCGGACGGCGAACGCTGCGACTGCGGCCGACGCGGTTGTTTTTCAACCTATCTGACCGAAAAGGCTGTTCTCGCCCGCATCCGCAGCCTCACAGGCCAGCCGGCGGCCGGCATGGAAAAGTGGCACGCCGCCCGCCGCAGAGGCGAACGCTGGGCGGCGGAGCTTGGGGAGGAACTGGGCCGTCATGTCGCCTACGCCCTGAATCATATTATCTGCTCCTACGATCCGCAGATGATTATCCTCGGCGGCAAACTCTTCCAGGCCAACCCCGACCTCCTCGATCTCGCCCTGTCGCACAAGGACATTATCCACGACGAGCTTCGCTCCGGCGTGCGCATCCTGCACTCTCTTTCCGGCGGGCAGGAATCGGTCATCGGCGCCGCCCTCCGCGCCCGTTCCTACCATCTCGAAAAACTATTGCGCGAAAATCTGTAGGTCACTCCACGCCGCGTCGACGTGTTGCTTTTGAGAAAATTCGATCAAGTCATTTGCATTAGTGCGATGAGTGGAGTAATGTAAAGATAAACCCAATCATCATTCTTGCACACATCACCTGCGCCGCGATCTCGACCTCTCCGCCGCCGACAGTCCATTTCCGTCCGTATGAAAGGTGGGAAGACATGAAGAGAATTACCGCTGCCGCCCTGTCACTGGTCTTTGTTTTCGTTGCATGCTGCGCCGACGTCCGCGCGGGCGACGAGCCCGTCCTGCTCAAAGTAGGCATCCTCGACGGATGGACCGGCTTTCCCACCAAGTACGTGGTCGATCAGGGGCTCGACCGGGCAAACGGCTTCCGCATCGAGTATATGGTCTTTTCGTCCGGCGCGCCTGCCAACGAAGCCATGGTCGCGGGCGAACTCGACTGCGCCATCATCGGCGGCGGTGCGACCATCCCCGCCCTCGCCAACCTCAACGCCAAAATGATTTACGAGACGAACAACGACACCGCCGGCCTGTCGCTTATCGCCCGGCCGGAGCTTGATTGCACCAAAGTATCGGGCGAGGTGGCTGAATTCCCGAAAATCCTCGGCAACGCCGAGACGGTCCGTAACCTCAATATCCTCGGCCCCAACGGCACCCTGCAGTACTTCTGCGCCCTCAAGTACACGGAAGCTCTCGGTCTCACCACCGAAGACGTCAACTTCATCTCCATGGATGCGAACCAGGCCTATCAGGCATTCATGCTTGGCGAAGGCGATGTTTTCGCCGCCACCAACAACCACTCCTTCACCCTGGTTCAGGACGAAGGCATGGTCATGCTGGCTGACCTCGACTCGCTCGACTGCGCCGCCACCGCCCAGGTTGTCTGTTCCGACCGCGCTTTCAACGACCCGGCCAAGTTCAAAGCCCTGACCGCCTATATCAAGGTTTTGGCACAGGTGGCCGACGTGATGAACAATGATCTCGACCTTGCCACTAAATCCTACATGGATTGGATCAGCCTGAATGGCGGCTCCCGCCCCGAATCGGTCGCCCGCTCCATCATGGCCACCAAACCTTATTACGGGCCAAAGGAAACGGCGGAACGGGAATTCGGTAAAGACCTCCTCGACAACTTTGTTGAATTCTTCATCATGACCGAGCAGATTGAACCGGAGCAGCGCGACCAGATCGCCGCCAATGTCCGGGACGACGTCCTCAAGGCTGCCGGCTTGAAGAAATAAGCGTCGCCACGAATACCTATCAACAGGTGTCACACGGGCGGATCGACCGTTCCATTGGGGCTGTTTGTCTCCATGGAACGGGAAGCCTGCCCTAAAATCGAGTCAAACCACCACGACCCATACACGTGTTCTTCGCCGCCTCCCGGCGTCAATCGGTACGGACCGGTTGGCTCCCGTACCGTGGAGCGAATATGAACAAAAAGTACTTCTATGCCCTCGTCTCCGTCCTCAGCCTGTGCGGATTTTTCCTGATCTGGTATCTGGTCACGGAGGTGTTGCATTGGTTCCCGCCGCAGGCTTTGCCGGATCCCATGCATATCGTGCGCTCGTTTATCCGCAAATGGTCGTCGCGCGCGCCCGATGGCGGCACCCTGCCCCAGCACATATGGGCCAGCCTGCATTTGGCCTTGTACGGGTTTCTCCTTGGCGCGGTGATCGGCATTCCGCTTGGCATTATTATGGGCTGGAACCGAACCATCGACCTCCTGGTCACGCCGATGTTCCAGATTCTCCGGCCGATTCCGCCCATCGCCTGGATTCCCATTATGCTCATCTTTTTCGGGATTGGGCAGACGGCGAAGGCGGCAGTTATCTTCGTCTCCACCGTCACCAACTGCATCCTGAATTCGTATTACGGCATCAAACAAACCCGGGACGTCCACCTTTGGGTCTCACGGACCTTTGGCGCAAGCAGCTGGCAGATGCTGTGGACCATCGCCATTCCCTCCGCCCTTCCCATGATCTTTGCCGGATTGAATCTTTCGTTGAATGTGGCGTGGATGTCGTTGGTCGCGGCGGAAATGCTCGCCGCCAACAAGGGCCTCGGCTACATGATTCAATACAACCGCATGATGGCGAGGGCCGACTATGTCATCGTCGGTATGATTGCCATCACCCTGGTGGGCGCGATCCTGACCAAAATATTGAGCATGGTCGAGAACGCTGTCGTCAAAGGGAGGCATCTCGGTGAAAAATGATCTCCTTAAAAAGCGCTTTCGCGGCTCCCACCTGGAGGTGGTGATTTTCAGCATCATCTCGGTCGCCATTTTCCTGTGCATCTGGTGGGCCATCTCGACCGGCGGGCGTATCGGCCGTTTCTTTCCCAATCCCGCCATTGTTATCGAACGCTTTTTCCAGTCGTTTGTCGTACCGATTGGCCGCAATACCATGTGGGGCCACATCTTTTTCAGCCTGCAACGGGTCGTTATCGGCTACCTTCTCGCTGTGGCGATTGGCATCCCGCTCGGCTTGATCATGGCCTGTTCGCGACTCGGCAAAGCCATCTTTATGCCGCTCTTTTCCATCGTCAGACCCATTCCCGGTCTGGCCTGGATTCCCCTCGCCATCCTCTGGTTCGGGGTGGGCGAAAACTCCAAGTATTTCCTCATCTGCATGACCGCCCTGGTCGGCATCACCATCCAGACCTTCTACGGCGCGTTGTATGTCGACCCGGTGCTTCTGGGCGCGGGGCGGATGCTTGGGGCCAACCGGGTGCAATTGTTCGTGAATGTAGTCATCCCTTCCGCCTTCCCGCAGATCTTCGCCGGACTGCAGGGGAGCTTCGCCAACGCCTGGTGCGCCGTCATCGCCGCCGAGATGATTCGTTCCGACGAAGGCACGGGCTGGATAATTTTCAACGGCATGAACTCGACCAACACCCAGCAAATCCTCGTCGGCATGGTCGCCATCGGCATGGTCGGCTACGTCATTGCCGAACTGTTGAAGGTTCTGGAAAGAAAGCTGTGCGCATGGAAAATCCAGGGACAGTAGACACGCCGGTCATTGCCTGCCGGGACGTCGCCAAAACATTTGCAACCCAAAAGACTTCGCTCGAAGTCTTGCGCAACCTTTCACTTGAGGTGCGGGATAACGAATTCGTCGTCCTGCTCGGTCCCGGCCAGTGCGGAAAAACCACCCTCGTCAACATGATTGCCGGCCTGGAGAAAACGACGGCAGGCAGCATTCTCTACCGGGGCCAGCCCATCAGCGGGCCGAATCCCCGCCTCGGCGTCGTCTACCAGACAACAGCGTTGTTCCCGTGGTTCACGGTTATGAAGAACGTCGACTTTGGCCCGCGAATGAAACGAATGTCGCGCATCCAACGGCTGGAACGAGCCCAGTATTTTATCAACCTGGTCGGCCTCCAGGGGTTCGAAAACGCCTATCCGGTCAAGCTTTCCGGCGGCATGCGCCAGCGCGTCGGCATTGCCCGCGCCTACGCCAACGACCCAGACGTCATGCTGATGGACGAACCCTTCGGCCATCTCGACGCGCAAACCCGCTATTCGATGCAGGAAGCGTTGGAACGCATCTGGAGCAAAGAACGGCGCACAGTGGTGTTTATCACCAACAATATCGAAGAAGCCATCTACCTGGCGGACCGGATAATACTCCTGACCAACTGCCCCACATCGGTCAAGAAGGAGGTGATTATCGATCTGCCGCGTCCACGCGACTATGTGTCGCGTGAGTTCCTGGATATCCGTGAGCAGATCAGTTCCATTGTCGAAGTCACGAAATGAGGGCGTCATGAGCAAAGTGGAAGTTCGCAACCTGACCAAGTCATTCGGCGATCTGCTGGTGCTGGACAACGTCTCTTTCGACGTCGCTTCGGGCGAATTCCTCTGCATCGTCGGACCCACCGGCTGCGGCAAGACCACCTTCCTGAACAGCCTGGTCAAAATCTACGATATCGACGACGGCTCGATCAAGATCGACGGCGAAGAGGTCGATCTCCGCCGTCACAGCCTTGCCTATATCATGCAGGAATACTCCACCATGTCCTGGCTTACCGTCAGGCAGAACGTGCAATATGGACTGAAGATTAAGCGGCTCAAAAAAGCGGAGATGGAGGCAAAGACCGACGCAGCCCTCGAACTGGTCGGTCTCGAGAAGTTCCGCGACTATTACCCAAACCAACTCTCCGCCAGCATGATGCAGCGGGTCGCCATCGCCCGGGCCTTCGCGGTGGAGCCGCATCTTCTGCTTATGGACGAACCATATGGGCAGCTCGACCTCGAACTCCGTTTCAAACTGGAGGACGAACTCCTCGCCTTGTGGCGAAAGCTCGGCACCACCATCATCTTCATCACCCATAACATCGAGGAGGCGGTGTATCTGAGCCAACGCATCCTCGTCCTGACGAACAAGCCGACAACCATCAAGGAGTCAATCGAGAATCCGTTGCCGTTTCCCCGCAAGGTCGTGGCCGACGACTTTATCGCTCTCCGCAACCGGGTCACCGACCTGATTAAGTGGTGGTAGGATGAAACTGCTCTGGGGCGATTTGCATAACCATTGCGGCATCACCTACGGCACCGGCAGCCTCGAGGACGCGTTGCGGCTGGCACGCGTGCAACTGGATTTTTGCTCGGTCACCCCTCACGCTTTCTGGCCCGATATGCCCGAGCGAACCGACGACACCGCCTTTATCGTCGATTTCCACACTCAAGGGTTTGCCAAGATTGCGGCGGGATGGCAGGACTATGTCGACGCCATTGACGCGGCGAACCGGCCGGGCGAATTCTCCACCTTCTTCTCATTCGAAATGCATTCGAGCCGTTGGGGCGACCATACCTTTGTCTCGCCCGACCGGCGCTGCCGTATTGAACGCATGACGACGCCACGCGAGGTGGTGGAAGCGATTCACCCCATCCCCCTTGTCGCCATCCCTCACCATATCGGGTATACGCCCGGCTATCGGGGGATTGCCTGGGACGGCTTCGACGAATCGATCAGCCCCGCTGTCGAAGTGGTGTCAAAACACGGCTGTGCCATGCACGAATTCACCGGAGGCCCGTATTACCACGATATGGGACCACTTGACCCGCGCACCAGCGTCTATGCCGGACTGAACGCTGGCAGGCGCTTTTCGTTCCTCGGTTCCACCGACCACCATGCCGGATGTCCCGGATCATACGGAGACGGTAAAATGGCGGTGTTGGCCCAGGGCAACACCCGCGACGATATTTGGCAAGCGGTCCTGGCGGGACGCACCTATGCCGTCAGCGGCTGCAAAATTGATTGCCGGTTCAGCGTTAATGACGCGGTGTTTGGTTCCCGCATCGCGCACGGCCCGGCCCATATCGCGTACGCAGTTGAGGCGGGGGGTGCCATTGACAAGGTGGTTGTGTACCGGGACCTGGAGCCGCTGGAGATTGTCGACGGTCTGCGGCTCCCGCCAACCGGCAGCCGCTTCAAGGTTAAACTGGAGTTCGGCTGGGGCGACAACGACGAGCCATTTCGCTGGGACATCGAAGCGGCGGTGACTGGCGGGCGGCTGGTCGGGGTCGAACCCTGTTTTCGCGGCAGGAGCATGTTGTCCCCTACCCAGCGCTTGGCAAATACCGATAGCGTCAACGCGCTCACCATGGAACTCGAGTCCGACGAAACGCGTACGCGCCTTGCCTGCGATACCTTCAAGAACGTCTCCACCCTGCATCCGTCGACGTCCGCGGTCATTGTGGAAATCGAAGGCGACGACGCCACCCGCCTCGCCTGCCGTTTCAATGGGCAAGCCGTCGAGGCCGATGTGGGGGAACTTCGCCGGTTTGGCCGTTCCGGCCCCCTGAAAGCCCATAATTCCAACGCCTCCCTCCTTCCCCCCGCCGTCCCGTCAGGGCAATATCGCGTCCATGGCGAAGTGGACGACGCGGGCGGCGGCTTCTACCACATGGAAGTGACGCAGCGGGACGGCGACCGCGCCTTCGTCTCCCCCGTCTTTATGCACAGAGGACAACAATGAACATTGTCTATATGCACACCCACGACAGCGGCCGGTACTGGAGCCCCTACGGCCATGCCCTGCCCACCCCGAATATCCAGGCCTTTGCCGAGGGTGGCGCGACCCTGTTCCGCCATGCCTACTGCGCTGGACCGACCTGTTCGCCCAGCCGGGCCGCCCTTCTGACCGGCATGACTCCGCACCGGGCCGGAATGCAAGGGTTGGCTCACATGGGCTGGCAACTGCGGGATTACGACCGCCATCTCGCGCAATTCCTGGGTGCGAACGGATTCCATACCGCCCTGTGCGGTATCCAGCACGAAGCGCCGGACTACCGAATGCTCGGCTATGACAATATCCTGGGCAGCCAGGAATTCGACATGGGCGACACGGTCCATAGCATGGAGTCGTTTGATCACACCAATACGGACGCCGCCTGCGCGTTTTTGGTACAGCAGCAGGGTAATGCCACACCGTTTTTCCTCTCGCTTGGGTTGTTCAACACCCATCGCGAGTTTCCAAAAGCGCGCGAGGACAACGGCATCTTGGCGGACTATCTGGCCCCACCGGCCCCACTCTACGACAACGACATCAATCGCCGCGACTATGCCGACTACATCGCCTCGGTCAAGGTGGTTGACGACTGCTTTGGCAAGCTGCTCCAGACCCTGGAGAGGACCGGCCTGGCACAAGATACCCTCGTCGTCATGACGACCGATCACGGCATCGCCTTCCCGAAGATGAAATGCACCCTCAGGGACACCGGCATTGGCGTCGCGTTACTTATCCGATTGCCGGGCGGCGCGAAGCAGAGACGGGCCACAGACGCGTTGGTGTCGCACCTCGACGTGTTCCCAACCCTGTGCGACGCGGCAGGCATTATGCCACCCGATTGGCTGGAAGGAACCAGCCTCATGCCGGTCATGACCGGCTCGACCGACTCGGTACGGCGGGAGATTTTCGCCGAAGTCACCTATCACGCCGCCTATGAGCCGAAACGCTGTATCCGCACCGACAGGTACAAATTGATTCGCCGCTACGACTACCACAACGGCATCGTCCCGGCCAATATCGACGACTGCACCAGCAAGGATTTCCTCATGGATCACGGCTATGACGGCCGGGTGCTGGCGCGTGAATATCTGTTCGACCTGTGGCTTGACCCGTTCGAACGCGAGAACCGCGCCCTCGACAGCGACTACCACCTGATTTATAACGACCTGTCGGGGCGGCTCGAGGAATGGATGGTGGAGACGGACGACCCGCTCATCAACCACGGCGCGCGCGTCCCCAAGCCGGCCGGAGCGCGCACGATCAAATTGTCGCAACCCAGCCCCCGCGTGGCGGACTTCGAAGAATAGAGAGGACACACCCATGGCGAAACAACGTAACTACAGTAAGATTGCCCCCGGCTGGTGGGACTACACCACCCTCGACCCCGACATCCTCAATGCCGCAGCCGATCTCACCGCCGACGACCTCCCCGGTCTGGCGCGGCCGGGCTTCTCCGTCGCCATCTACGACACGCCGCAGGAGTTCTACGCAGCCGAAGCGCTCGAATATATCGAAGCCTGGCTCCAGGCCACGCCCGAGCGTCCCGCCGGCATCTGCGGTCCCATCGGCCCCGTCGAACAATTGCCGCTGGTGGCGCAAATTGTCAACGCCATCGGCCTTGACCTCCGCCATGCCCATTTCTGGGGTATGGACGAATGGGTGGTGGACGGTGCAGCCGTCCCGACCACATTCCCTCTCAGCTTCGAAAAAGCGGACTGGGATCTCTGCTTCGGCAGGATAAAACCCGAACTCCGTATGCCGACAGAGAACCTACATTTTCCCGGCATCGACGTCACGCCCTATGTCGAGAGTTGGGACAAGGCTCGTTGCGTCATCATGCAGGGTGGTCAGGGTGAAGTCAAACACTGGGCCTTCAACGATCCGCCACGCCGCGAAGGACGCTTTATCGACCAGCCGCCGCCGCCCGAGGAATACCGCAAACTCGGCACGCGACGTGTCGATCTCCACCCCCTCACCATGACCCAAAACGCCCGCACCTCTGGCGGAGGCAGGGTTCAGGAAGTACCGCATCAGGCGATGACGGTTGGACCGGTGGAAACGTGGAAGGCGGAGTGCGTTTCTATTTGGCACCGGGGCTTTGACGACAACCCGCTCGGCATCCGGTTGTCGGCCTACATGATTTCAAAGCGGATTCCCGACACGTCGGTGCCGATGTCCTTATTGGCCGATCACCCCAATGTCCGCTTCAACTACCTGCGCCCCGGCATCGGCACGTGTGAATTGAAGATTTGAGGGTTGTGGCAATACGGCCGCTAACTGATCCCGGCGATGCGGTCCAGCACGGTCTGGGTGGTGATTAGCCCGACCACGCGGCTCCCCTGCACCACCAGCGCATGGCGTGCGTGGCGCTGGCGGAACAGGTTGAGGACTTCGGGAATCGCCACCCCGGCGCGGATGCGGTCCAGCCGTTCAGCCGCTCCGGCGACGTTCTCCCCAAGCCCGCCCTGGCGCATCAGCAGCCCTGCGGCTGTCACCACGCTGCTTGTCGGCCGACCGGCCGGATCGACGAGGAGGGCGATTTGCGTGTGGCGCTTCCCCATTTCCGCCACCGCCCGCGCGCGGGTTGCGGTCAGCGGTAGCAACAACAGTTTTCGGAGAGGAATCATACTGTCGCCGGCGCTAATCCCCTCGAGCTGCATAATGCGGATTGCCATGCGGTTCTGTTCTTCGGTCAGGAGCTTTTCGGCCACGCCGGCGTTCAGGTGTTCCATCAGCAGGGTGCGCTGGCTCTGCGACAGGGTGGTTTGGGTGTGCGAGCCGACCAGCCGCCGCAGCAGGCCCGACGCCTTGTTAAGGAGCCACACCACCGGCAGGAGCACGCCCCGCAATACCGCGAATACCCGCACCAGTTCCAGGGTAAAGCGGTCGGCGTTGTTGTAGGCGATTTGTTTGGGGAGGGACTCGGTCAGCACGAAGAACAGCGGCGTGATGACGGCTGTCGTGATAATTTCCGAATGCGGCACCTGCCAGCTCACCAACTGCACGGTCAGGAAATAGGTGCCGGTGTAGGCGGCGATGTTGTTGTTGATGAGAATAGTGGTGACCATGCCGTCGAGGCGGTCGAGAACGGCCAGGGCCAGCCGCGCCCGCGCTTCCCCCTGCTCGGCCCGAATACGCATCCGCACCCGGCTCACCCGATATAGGGCTGTCTCCATCCCGGACGAGATGAAACTAAGGAGAAGCGATGACACCAGGCCTAGTAGATTGAGGAGCAGTTGCATCAGCCTCCCCTCTTTAGTCGCGTCGACATTTTCTTTTCCGCCACGGCGCGCTCGTCATCGTCCACCAGCCGCAGGCCAACCTCCATGACCCGGTTGTGCCAGGTCGACAGAACCGTCATCTCCATATTGTGGAGTTCCACCCGGTCGCCGACTTTCGGTATTCGGCCAAGGAGCGACACGACCAGACCACCGACGGTGGCGCTCTTCGGCACCGAATCCGGGACGTTGAAAATGTCACGCCATTCGCGCACGCTCAACCGGCCGGAGATGACATACCCACCCCGCATCTCGCGAATCTCCGACGGCGGCGGCGCGCCATTTTCACCGAAATGGCCCAGCACCTCGTCCATGATGTCCTGGAGGGTGAAAAAGCCGACCACAATGCCGCGCTCGTCCACGACGGCGAAGAGATCGCCGCCGCTTCCCTTTATCCGTTCCAGCGCCTGGTCCGCCCGGTCGTGTTCGGAGAAGTACTGAAAATCCTTCATATACGTTTCGACCGTCTCGCCTTCCGCTATCGTTCCCGCCACCATCGCCGCGTAGATATCACGGACGTCCACCCAGCCGGACAGGTCGTCCATGGCCGCTGCGTGGACCGGCAGCTTGCAGTGCCTGCTTCGTCGTGCCTCGGCAAGGGCATCGGTCGGGCTGGTGGCTGGAGCGAGGGTAGCGACGTCGATGCGCGGCACCATGATATCCCTCACCCGCACCTCGGGGAGATCGACGATGCCGTCGATCATCTGGTATTCGCCTTCGCTGATTGCGCCGTCGTGGCGGCTCAACTCGACCAGGAGACGCAGTTCCTCCTCGCGCAGGCCCTGGACGTCTTCCGGTTGGTGAACGACGACCCGCTCGAGGGCGGCAACGATGGCATTGAGGACGCGAAGGGGTTTGGCAAGGACGCGGTAAACGATCCACACCGGGAGGCAGGTCAACCGGGCCACGAACAGACTGGACGCGATGGCGAACTGTTTCGGAAACACTTCGCCAAAAAACACCACGAGAAACAGGCTGGCGAGACCATAGGCGAACGCGACCCCGGCCCCGAAGGTTGCCCCGAGACTGCCGCCGATGGCGGCGGCGAGGGCGTAGATCAGCACGTTCACCCCCATGTTGCAGAACAGCATGGTGGGGAGTAGCGTTTGCAGGTTGGCGTGGAGCTGCACCAGGATCCGGTCGACCTTGCGTGTGCCGGTGCGGATACGGTTCAGTTCGGGAGCCGTGAGGGAGAACAGAGAGGTTTCGCAGGAAGAGAAGGTGGCGGAGCAAACGAGCAACAATACCGATGCCAGCAAGGCTGGCGCGTGCTGGGTCGCGAGAATTCCGAGGATGTCTGCCGCTATGGACATAGTCTTATTTTAATAAAAAGGCCGACTCCTGGGCCAGGAGCCGGCCGGGATGATTCGTGAATCTATCAGGAGCTAAACCTTGACGGGCAGCGCCTCGATGTGCACCTTGCGCTTGGTCATCTCGAACTTGACCACGCCTTCGGTGAGAGCGAAAAGGGTGAAGTCGCGGCCCTGACCGACGTTGGCGCCGGCGTGGAAGCGGTTGCCCTTCTGGCGGATGATGATGGTACCGGCGGTGACCTTCTCGCCGCCGAAACGCTTAACGCCACGGTATTTGGGTTTGGAATCACGCCCGTTACGGCTGGAACCCTGACCGACTTTATGTGCCATGACAAACTCCTTTGCGTATTATTATG
Organism: Planctomycetaceae bacterium; assembly: GCA_021205245.1. GTDB lineage: Bacteria > Planctomycetota > SZUA-567 > SZUA-567 > SZUA-567 > JAJBSZ01. The sequence continues at coordinate 19,197 of JAJPXZ010000122.1, read as the reverse complement.
TATACCCGGCCGGTTCCTTACCCGTTGATGCCGGTGATCTCGACCTGGTGATAACGCTGACGGTGACCCTTGGTGGTCATGCTGTCTTTGCGGCGACGGAAGAAGACGGCGCGGGTTTTCTCGCCCTTCACTTCCTGCAGCAATTTGGCGGTGACGGTAGCGCCTGCGACCGTGGGCGCACCGAGGGTGGAATTTTCCCCATTCACAATCATCAGAACTTCGTAAAAAGTGACGTCCTGACCAGCCTCGGCGGAGAGAAGCTCGACCTCGATGACGTCGCCCTGGGCGACGATGACCTGTTTGCCGCCGGTGCGGATAACTGCTTGCGTAGACATCGCGACTCCTAGAATAGTTATGTACAATCAACTTCGCCGCCTCGGGGGCCGCGCTTGACAAAACGATCCCGGCGACAGCCGTTTTGGCTTCGCCGGGGAAAACAGACTTCCTATTATATCATTCCCTTGTCGGCTTTCCAGCAAAAAAACTGCAAAAAATTCGTAGACGGTTAAGGTTGAACGTCACACCCTCACCCCAACCCTCTCCCTCAAGGGAGAGGGAGCTGGTTGCTACTTTAATTCACCGCCTCGCAAGGCGTAGTGAATCACAGTGCCGCCCTGATCGATGTCGCGGAGTACCTCGCGGTTCCAGAACCGCAGCACCCTGAACCCTAACGCCGCTAGATCTTCGGTCCGACAAGCATCGTCCGCACCCGCTTCCGGATGGCTGTGGTGGCCACCGTCCAATTCGACGATCAGCCTCTCTTCGAGACAAACAAAATCGACTATATATGCGCGTAACTGATGTTGACGGCGAAACTTCCAGCCGACAAAGCGCCGTCCCCGCAAGAGCCGCCACATCTTCTTTTCCGCATCGGTCGGAGCACGACGATTACGACGAGCCAAATCCGTGAGTTTTTTCTTCTTCCCCTCGCCGTCCGGAAGATACGTGTGCATCCTCACTCCAAACAAAACAGAAAGATTAAAAATCTCCTCCCTCTCCCTTGAGGGAGAGGGTCGGGGTGAGGGTGTTGACCTTAAGCCTCTAATAAAGCCGAAATGCCACCGCCCCATACCGGTTCAACTTCAGCCGTTCAGCCTTGGCGGGCAATTGCACATTAGCCGCCTTGGTGGGTTTATAGGGGCTGGCGTTGACGCGGCGGATAAGGTCGCTCAGGTTGACCTCGCGGCTGTCGCCGGTCCGGTTGAAGATGAGGAGGCCCGATTCCTGGTTGTCGAGGGTGGTTTTCTTCAGGGCGAGAATGGCGTCGTCGCCGCCGTCGAGGCGTTCGAGACGGTTGTCTTCGGCAAAGACGCGGTGGCCGCGTTTCAGCGAATTCACCTCGCGGATGTAATCGGTCAGGTCGTAATTCGCGCCCTCGTAGTCGTGGGGGCGGGTGCTGACGACATGCGGTTTTTTAGTAAAGCCATACTCAAAGCCAAGCAGAATAAGGACGCCGGACGAAATGAGGGACGTCATCAGATAATGCTGCTTGATGCGGTCGAGGTCGCGGTTCCACTCGGTGGCAAGCCGTTCGGTGTCGTGGGATTCGGGAAAACAGATCGACGACATCTGGCCCTGCCCCATCTTTAGCTGGTCGATGAACCAGTCGGCCCGGTAGTCCCACCATTTACCCGAATTGAAAACGAAATCGTGGCCGGATTTGGCAAGGCCGATGGTCTGGTCCATTGGGCAGCCAAGCGATTCGGCAAAGAATTTCGCCTCCGGGTGCATCGACTTCGACCGTTCGATCAGCATGCGCCAGAGATCATTCGGGATTTGGTAAGCCGCGTCACAGCGGAAGCCGCGAACGCCGCACGACAAGTACATCTCCACCACCTTCCACCAGTATTCCCACAGGTTATTCCGGTCGGAGGAGTGCTCGTTGTCGATTTCGTTCAAGTCGCCCCAGACAACGTAGCCGCCGGGGGCTTGGTCGTCTTTGGTGCCGGGGTTTTTTATGGAGCCGTCGTCGTTGGTTTTATACCAGTTGCGGTGGTCGCGGGTAAGTGGATTGTCATAGGCCGTATGGTTGATGACCAGGTCGACCATCACCTCCGCGCCCATCTCCCGGCATTCATTGACGAAGGCGGTCAGGCGGCCTTTTTGCGCGTCGAAGGAGTCGTAGGGAAAAAAGGCCGGGTTGAATTGAAAATAATCCCGGATGGCATAGAGTGAGCCGGACGCGCCGGTTAGGTGAATCGGGTTGATAAAGATCCAGTTGAATCCCATCTCCACCGCCCGCTCGACATGGGCGAGCCATTTGTCGCACTCCCCCAGGAGTGAGGGGAAGATATTGTATATGAACGGGATGGAGGAGGAACGGGCGGAATCGGGCATTAGTGTCTCCAAGATAAGGTAATGGCGGCCGGTGACCGCAACCGTAGGTGTTTACTTTACACGATTAGCCTGTCGAGAGCAAGTGGTGGATTGGCCAGGCACCCTCACGTTAATGGTCAACCGGCTTGCGCATCGATTCCGGAATAGAAAATCCGGGCCGATTTTTTTTATTGATGCATCCTTTCTTGTTCCTTGCCCGCCGTCATTCGCCCCGAGTTGATAACCCCCTGCCGTTTCAGCCATTGCCGTGCCACCGTCGTTTTGTCGACGGGCTCGGGCGACGTCCGGCATGCCTGTGGCCGATAAATTTTTTGAAAAAGGGCAAAAACGGCCAAGCCGCGAGCGGATTAGGGCCGATAAAGGCTGAAGAGGTTTTGTTATCAGGACGCGGTTTTAGTTGAGACCGGATTATCGGCCGACGCCGCCATTTCATGGACGAGGGTTCCCGCCGCCAGGAAGGCTGGGCGGGAAGAAGGGAGGAGACGGAATTTATGCAAAAACTGAACGATTTTCTAAATCGCTTTTTACTCTATTTACAACTTGAAGGAGGATCCAAATGTTAGGGAAGATTAAGGGATTATTGGTTGCGACCCTGCTCGTTGCAGGTTCAATGACGGGGGTCAGCTTTGCCGGCACTATTGTCAGCGAAACAATCAATTTGGGCACACCTGGGAGTAATGGGGAAGACTGGACCGAAATATCGACTGGCGTGATCATCAATCAGGGTTATGCCCTTACGTCTGACGGCACCGTTTCCAACGTCAATGTCGGTACCGCTCCTGTTGGTACCACGGCAGGAACTGTTGGTAACCTAATTTTTAGAGATGGCAATACGCTATCAAATACAGGTTCATCGCCATTAACCTTCACCAATATTTCCAATACTGGTCAAGCGCTCATGCAGTTCGAAGGCAATGGAGTGCACACCATTAGCGGTGATATTGACGCATCTAAGCAAGGCACTAATTTGTATGGATTTGATCTCGTCGCCAGCGGCAATATAAATATGGACGATGCCAATCTTAAGGTAGATAATTTCACGCAGAACCGAGGCTCCATATTAAACACTGGCAGCGCCAGTTCCATCGAATCGACCGGTACTGCTCTTATCCGTGGCAATTCCGTCTTCGGTGTAAACGGAACATTCGCTGGTGGAGCCACGTTCACGAATGGGGCCACTCTTCTCGGTACGGACAATACCATTGACGTTGGTGCCAATTTGCTGAACCTAGACAGCGCAAATATTGATCTACGTGACGGTTCGTTGACTGTCTCAGGCACCCTGGAGGTTACTGGCAACTCCACCATGACCTTCGGTGCGGTAGCCAATGGCCTATTGAATTATGATTACCAAGTCCTGAGCGCCGGCCGGACCATGGGTAATCTTTCGAGTACAGTCGCGCTTGATAAAAGTTATACCACGGCCCTCTTTACTCAAGGTGACCAGACTAAAACCGTCATCAATGGTACCGTTGATACCCAAAGCTGGCTGAACAAGAATGTTTTCGGTGATTACTTATTCGAAGGCGGTCCCAGTGGTCTTCTTGTGACGTATACCACCTCCGATATCACCGATGTCGCGACGGTACGGAATCAGCTGGCCTACAACTGGGATAGCCAACTCATCACCAATGGCATGGCTGCTGATGTGTCGAAAGTGGCACAACAAATGGTTGCTGGGACTCCTTCCTATGCAAACACTAACAGTGCAGCCAGCTTCAATTACGCTTTCCTTGGTGCTTTAGCGAATAACGACCGGACGTTCGGAATTACCAACTCCACCGGCAAAACGATTCTTGCGGGCACGCTCGACCTCGGTATGGTCTCGGCCTACAACGGTGCCAACCAGGCCGGCGTCATCTACACCGCGCAGGACGTGAGCCGCGATGTGTCGGCAACCATCTCGTCGCGCCTTGAAGCGTACCGCGCCGTGGTGCAGCAGATTGGTTCAGACTCGGCCCTTGGTTCCGCCGCCGACATCCTGAACGACCGCTACCTCAACCGCGTCTGGGCTTCCGGTATCGGTAGCTGGTCCGACGCCGACAAGCGGAAGGGTTTTGAAGGCTACAAGTACAACGGCAAGGGCGTTATGCTCGGGTACGACAAGGCTTTTTGCGCCACCATCTTCGGTATCTCCGCCGCCTACATCGAGGGCGACTACGAGGATAAGTCCGCGAGCAGCCACGACTCGAAGATCAAGAACTATGCAGTCAACGCCTATATGACCTATAACGGCTCCACCGGCTTCTTCGCGACCGTGTCCGGCGGCTGGGTTTACTCCGACAACGACATCCGCGAAAACCGTGGCGGGTTGTGGGCGACCGAGGACTACCACACCAACACCTGGCACGCTGAAGCCAAGCTCGGCTATGACATTCAGCCCTGCGACAACTGGAGCATCAGCCCGTCCGTTGGCGTCAACTTCATCCACGCCAAGGCGAACAGCCACGACCTCAAGGTTGAGGGGATAAACGGTGCGGTCCGCAACTACTCCAGCGCCAAGAACCACATGGTTGAAATACCGGTTGAAATTCAGGCAGCCTACGAAATGCCGCTCAGTGACATCACCTCTCTGACGGTTATGGGGAACGTCGGCTACGCCTACAACCTGAACGACCATGCGGTCCGCGGCACCAGTTCCACCATCGGCATCCCCGGCGTGACGCCCAGCGACATTGTCGGGCGCAAGTTGGGCCACCACTCGTGGAAGGCCGGTGTGGGCGCCAAGCTCCGCCACGACAACTGGGACCTTGGCGTCAAATACGACTACTACGGCCGCGACAAGTACCAGAATCACCGCGTCATGGGTACAATCGGCTATAGCTTCTAATTCCCTAGCAGCAGTAAATAGAGGGCGGCCCTTCATCGTGGAAGGGCCGCTTTTTTTATTGGCGAATACTTTGATTCTTTTGGTGACCTAATCGGCCGCCATACCAAAAAGCCGAATTGGATCGACCCACAGCACCTGGTCGTTCCGCCTGCCCCGGCACAACCTCCCGCGCGCCCGCTGGTCACCGCCTCACCGCCGGGGTGACGTCTGGGGTGGGTACGGCAAGCATTATCCCAAATACACCCGCTCCAGCGCACTGCGCGAGGTATTCCCCTTCCCGTCGACTGCCTCAATCCAATAGCGCACGTCGCCTATTCCCTCCGGCAGCTCGGCTTCGAACAGATTCGCGACCAGAGCCGGACCGGTCTGGCTTGGGTATGGACCACGATCGTGCAGCGGCACCTCGCGTTCCGTCCCTTTCCCCGCGTCTTCCCGCAGGAATAACCGCGCAGACTTAATGCCCGAGACGTCGTAGATGAACGTATGGACAACGCCCTGTTTTGCCGCGTCTATAATGCAGTTGTTACCCCAGGCCTTGCCGCCCGGATTTTCCGGCGTCACCCACGGCGCGAAGATGGTCGGGCCGGTTGTATCTTTGCCATTCCCCACCACCGCGTCGAGGCCATTTCGGATAATCCCCATCGCCGCGTTGGCGGCTTCGGTCACCTGGCTGTCCCATATCTGTTGACCGGTCCAATACCAGTAGCAACTCGTCTCCGCCGTGAGCATCAGCCGTTCCGCCGCTTCGACCCCACTGTCGCCCGGGTTGGCGTCCAACATGGTATGGACAGCGTTCTGGAACGCGGTCAGGACCGCCCAGGAGTTGAGGTCGGGGGAATAGGGATTGTTATAGCCGGAGAACCACTTCATAAACTGTGGATCGCCGTTGTCCGCTCCCGACCACGAACCCGGTTCCACATGCACCGCGTTGGCTGGGTCGGGCGGGAAACGGTCGAGATAATCGCGCATGGAGGTGAGTTCGAAACGGGAATCGCCCTTGAGCCATTCCACCATCGCACCGGTGTTCGATCCGTAGTAAGAGTCGGTGCCGCCGCCGTAATTATCGCCGTCGGAATGGAGCAGGAAAAACGGCGGATGCGCCGGGTCGAAGTTGCCCGACCGCTCAATGGAATCCAGCACCTGCCCGAGCACGTCCGGATACACCAGCGCGCCATACCCGCCCCTGCCGATATAGCGTTCAGCCGGAATGCCGATTATCCTAAATTCCTGCCCGTCCACGTCGGTGTATTTGATATACTCCGGCCGCAACAGGCTTGGCGCGATTTTCGAACCAGCCCAGACATTATTGAGTTGCAGCCAGTCGTCCACCGGCGGGTTTTCCTGCTCGGCCTGGTTGGGCGGCAGCATGCCCTCCTCCTTGCCGGCGTAGGGATAATCCTGGCAGGCACGGTAGCGGTGAATTGAATCGTAGATCACGCCGTCGATGCCGGCTTCCAGCAGCGCCGGAATCATACGGACATGGAAAGCGGTCTCGGGCGGGAAAAGGATATGCGACGCGGGAACGCCGAATTCGTCCTGAATAAGCGACCGGTGGCGGAGTATCTGCGCCGTGATATTGCGGGGCGGAATCAGGGCCATAAGCGGGTGGAAATAGCCGAAGGCGGCAAAGGCGGCCCGAGCGTGTCCGCCCGTTGTTTGCATATGGGCGGCCTGCCGCAACTCCGCCTTCCAATCGCCCGCGTAGGCTCCATGGGCCACGCCATCGCGTGAGGCGCGGTCGAGCTGTTCAATCAGGCTGCCGGACCAGCTCATCGAGAGGCCGGCGTAGGGCAATTGTTCGTACTGACTGACCGCCATGTGGATAAAGTGGCGATAGGCACCGGCGCGGGTCGAGAAAATTTCATCATTGCCGCCGTCCCAGAAGCCGGTATCGGCGGCGCGGTAATAGGGCTGGTGCATGTGCTTGTGGATACCGAAGTAGAGCTTCGGCTTGCCGGAAGCGCTTACACCAACGCTCACGGTGGCCGGTTTCTGCTGCTTCCAGGTCTGTATCGGCGGCAGGATCTCCATGTGGACAAAAACTTTTATCCAATCCTCCGGCCGCGCCGCCGAGAGGTCGGCGGTGCGGCAGCCTTCCACTTGAAGCGTGTATTGTCCGGCACGGAATTTACCGCCGGGTATGGTCGCTTCATATTTCCCATCCGCTGTCCGGGCAATCGCCTCGCCGTTCAGGAGCAGCAGTTGGTTGCCGTGATTGTCCTGGACGATGACTTGAGGAAAAGGGATGTCGCCGTCGGCGCTGATGATAATTTTCGCTTCGGGTAGAAAGCCGTCTTCGGCACTGCGGAGGTTTTGCGGTGGGTCGACCTGGGTGATGGCGGTGAATACGTTCATGGTATCCCCTTTCATGGCGGATGGCCGTCTTCCCTCTGGAGGTAAAGTATCGATAATATTCGCCCGTTTGCAATGCGGAGGCGTGTGGATTCCTGGTGCCGGCGGAATGAAGGTTGCAAAGGAGTGTATAAAGGGATAAAATATTTGACAGGGTTGTGACAGGTCTCTATACTGTCCTTTTCTGCCGTGCGGGCCGCCCGCGCGGTAGCCGTTTTTTATATCGAAGCCAATACTTTAATCCGTTCGATCCGTTTTTGGATTTTACTGCCGTAAGGAACACGACAATGCCCAAGAATACCAAGAAATCCGAACGCGCCGCCCTCCTCAAGGAAAGGCGCAAGGTGCGTCGCAAAAACGCCGCCAAGAAGGCTGCGAAGCGCGCCGTCAAGCGCGTCTCGAAGACCCACCCGCACCGCCGCACCGCCGCCCTTCGCGCCCGCAATCGCGCCTAGGACGAGTGCCGAATCAACAGTAAACAGCCGCTCTCGAGCGGCTGTTTTTTTTTGGCTTTTTTCGGGCCGGCTGCTGTAAATGAGCATCGTCAGTCTGTCCATGCCGCTCTCCCCACACGACACCCCGGCGTAAGAAACGTGCATCAGCGAAATAAACGGGCGGTTCGGCCGGGGTCCACGGGAATTGATGGTGGATAAAGAAATGATGACGTCATCCGCTCAAGTTCGGTGCATTCACGGTTTTTTCCCGTGGACCCCGGCCTAACCGCCCGCTTTTCGCGCTGGTGGAGGTCCGCACGCCGGGGTGACGTGGGGGGGATGATGGTGTGAAAATTTCGTCAGTCAATGGCTGAAAGCCAAAGTCGCCTTTTCGGCAATTTTGGGATGAAAAAACGTCTGGCGGTAAAGCCTCTCCCGGAGGGTGCCGGGTACTACTGGGTGCCACGCCGCGGCCTGAACGCGGTCGTGGCGGTGCTGCGGAAGCTGTCTCCTCACGCCGTTTTCGTCGCCTCTGTGACAACAAGCGCTATACGGGTTTACACCCACTTTTTTTGTCGCTTCCTCGTCTCAAACGACTCAACGGGTGGAGAAGTCAGCTTCAGGGTGGCTCCCTCCGGGATTCGGAATTACCGCCCGACTCCCGTCAGAACCGCACACCGCTGTGGCGCTTCTTTCCCGGACTGAATGTTTCCGACGGTTTAAACATCCCGTTCCCGGAGAAAGAAAATTGGTTCGGCCGAACCTGTACTACACCACCGATGCTACCCGCGTTCACGCGCCGTGGGATAAATTATCAAATTATTCTGGTGTGATTTATGGGGAATTTCGGGCGGATGGGCGGTTAGCCCAAGTTCTGTTGGAAAAAACAGTGGAGGTACCGGTGCCGAACTCAGGATCCAGCCACGCGGTCCCACTGTTTACCATACAGCCGCACCAGTTCCCGCCGAAGCGACAAATGTTCCCGGTGGACAAGCTCCGCGTCAGCCTCCAACACCGCCGCAGCGGCTTGCCGTGCATCCGCCATGCTGTCCATGTCCCGCACCAAATCCGCCACGCGCAGTCCGGAAAGCCCATGCTGGCGCGTGCCGGTAAAGTCGCCCGGGCCACGAATACGCAAATCCGCCTCGGCAATGGCAAAGCCGTCCGATGACGCCATCAGGGCCGACATCCGCTCCCCCGCCTCGCCGCCCTTTGCGTCGGAGAGCATGACAAAATATCCCTGATCCAAACCCCGTCCAACCCTGCCCCGCAACTGGTGCAGTTGCGCCAGGCCAAAGCGTTCGGCATGTTCCACCAGCATCACGGTGGCGTTGGGGACATCGACCCCGACCTCGATAACAATGGTCGAGACAATAGCGTCCACGCTGCCGTCGCGGAAACGGTCCATGACCGCCTGCTGATCCGGCCGCTTCATCCTGCCATGAAGGAGTTCGAGCCGGAGGCCGCGCAGCTCGCCCGTCTGCAATTCGCGGAACACCTGTTCGGCCGAATTGAGGTCGCTGTCCTCCGATTCCTCCACCAGCGGGCAGACGATAAAGCCCTGCCGCCCGCGCGAGAGTTCGCGCCGCATCAGTTCCCACGCTTCGGCCGGACGTTCCTGCGACACCCATATGGTCTTGACCGGCTTACGGCCGGGCGGCAGGGTGTCGATCACGCTCAGGTCGAGATCGCCGTAGACCGACAGCGCCAGACTGCGGGGGATTGGCGTGGCGGTCATGACCAGCAAGTCCGGCCGCACGCCCTTTCGTGACAGTTCGACCCGCTGACGCACGCCGAACTTGTGCTGTTCGTCGATAACGACCAAGCCGAGATCGTGGAAGACGACATTATCGCCAATGGCTGAATGGGTGGCGGCAACGATATCCAGAGTGCCATTGGCCACGCGCTCCAGCACGGCGCGCCGTTCCGCCGCCGGCATGCCGCCGACCAGGACGCCGATACGCACCCGGGCGTTGGCGCTGTTCGACAGAAAGCGGCCGAAGGTCTCGTGGTGCTGTCGGGCCAGCAGGCTGGTCGGAGCCATGATGCAGGCCTGCGCCTTGTTCGCGACCGCCGCCAGGAGCGCATACGCCGCCACCGCCGTTTTGCCGCTGCCGACGTCCCCCTGCAACAAACGTTGCATGGGGAGCGGGCTCCTCATGTCTTTGACGATGTCGCGGACCGCCCGATCCTGGGCTGGGGTGAGTTTGAACGGGAACAGGCGGCGGATACGGTTGTCGAGTTCGGGACCAATAGTGAACTGCCGTCCGGGGAGGTCCAGCAGGGCGTGACGGCGGGCCGCCAGAACCGCGAGTTGGAGGAAGAAGCACTCGTCCCACACCAGACGACGACGCGCTTCCTTCGCCTGCTCGGGGTCTTCCGGGAAGTGCATGGCGCGAATCGCCTCCCGCAGTCCCATAAATCCCTTCGCCTCGATAATGGCCGGGTCGAGGGGATCGTCGAGAAACTCCAGCCTGGTATCGAGGGCGTGGGCCATGGCCCGCCGCCAGATCCCTTGGTTGAGGGAGCCGGTGCTTGGGTAAATGGGAACGATACGGCCGAAGTTCAGGGTGTGGAGCGGCGCGTCGTCGGGGAGGATTTCGTACAGGGGATGATCCATCTGCCAGCGGCCGCGCGCGTGCTTTACTTTGCCGTGGATGAGGACGCGCCGGTTCGGCAATTTGTCCTTCAGCCAGGGCTGGTTGAACCAGACCACCTCGAGGATGCCGCCTGAGTCGTCGCCAAATTCAGCCGTGGTGATGCTCATGCCAGGGCGGCCGCGCCGCCTGCCGCCCGGGCGTTCCGACACCATCAGGGCGGTGGCGACCACGGTGGCGGGCCGCTCCTCGGGGAGATCGACGATGCGGAACAGGTTCGACCGGTCGCTCAGGTCGCGTGGGAACGTCCAGATCAGGTCCCGCACGGTATGGATATCAAGCCGGGCGAAATCCTCGGCGCGCGAGGGCCCGACGTGTTTTAAATATTGGACGCTGTCGTCCAGCGGTGTGGTCATGCGCTACCTTTACAATATGAATGAACGTTCCTATAATACATACTCATTGAGGCGGAGCAAGAAGTCTAGGCTGAATTCGGGGATGGCAGGTAGGCCGTACCCATACATAGAGAGGCGCGTCGGCGAGAACGGCGAGCCTTTTTCGATTGGCAATGCGATTGGCGCAAGAAGCGAGATTATGGATAAACCAGTGACGCTGGCACGCACAGGCAGGTTGGGAGAGGTGTTCCGCATAGCCTTCCCGCTCATCATGTCCAGCGGTACCTTTGCCTTTAAATTGTTCTGCGACCGGATGATGATGGCGTGGTATTCCGAACGCTCCATCGCCGCAGCCTTGTCGGCCGGCACCACCGCCTTTATGCTGGCAAGCTTCTTTATGGGCGTGGCCAACTACGGCAACGCCTTCGTCGCCCAGTACTCGGGCGCGGAACGCCATGACCGCACCGGCCTCGCCGTGTGGCAGTCGATGCTGTTCAGCCTGGGGGCGGGTTTGTTTCTGGTCGTGGTCGGGTATTTTTGTTATCCGTTCTTTTCCTGGATTGGCCACGCGCCCGACCTCGCCGCCGAAGAGGAGGCGTATTTCCTCGTCATTACCTCCGGTAACGTCTTCGCGCTCCTCAATTCCAGCATCATGTGTTTCTGGACCGGCCGCAACAAGACCTGGACCGTCGTTGCCGTGTCATTCGCCAGTATCTTCCTGAACGTTGCCATGAACTGGGCGCTTATTTTCGGCACGGCCGGAACGCCATACCTGCACAGCGGACCCTGGCCCCTGCCCATTATCGGCGACATTCTGAACGGCTTTGCCGTCTGGTTGGGCACGCCCGCCATGGGTGTCGTCGGAGCCGGTATCGCCACCGTCGGCACCGATGCTCTCAGCTTTTTCGTCTTCTTTATCCTGTTCCTTCGCAGCACCTACCGTCTCGAGTTCGGCACCTGGCCACGGCGGGTATTTGATCCGTCGCTGATGTACCGCATGCTTCGCTTCGGCTTCGGCAACGGGATGCAGATGCTGATGGATATCGGCGCCTTCGCCATCTTCAATATCCTGATGGGCTTGTACGGCATCGCCGCCAATGGCGCGAACGTCGGAGCCGCCTCCGGCATCGCCATCAGCGTCAATGGCGTCGCCTTTATCCCCATGCTTGGCCTCGGCGCCGCCGCCTCGATCATGGTGGGCCACGGCATCGGCTCGCGGGATACCTCCTATGCAAAACGGGCGGTCAAAAGCGCGCGCATCCTCATGGTCGCCTACATGGCGGTGATGGCCTTCCTGTTTTGGGTCAAACCGGAAGTGCTTGTCTCCATCTTTTCGCCCGGGGATTCGATGAACCCGGCGACCAGAACCATGGCGGTGAACTTCCTCCGCTTCGCCGGCGTCTTCTGCATGGCGGACGGGTTCTTCATTCTTTACGGCAATGCCATCCGTGGGGCGGGCGACACCAAATTCTCCATGTACGTCATGGCGTTTTCCGGCTGGGTGGTCTTTGCTATCCCGAGCATGATCGCCTTCTGGCTCCAGGCCAGCTATTATGTGCTTTGGTGCATTATGGTACTGAGCGCATTTACATCAGCGTCCATTTTCTACTGGCGTTACCGGCAGGGGAAATGGCAGGACATGAAGGTAATCGAAGAAACGGGCAAGAGCCAGCGCTTGGAACGCCGCCAGGGTGCGTCGTCGGTGCGGCTGTCTGCCCCGGTCGTCACAGAGGATGCGATACTCACCATCCCGGGCGACGATATGGATAGAGCCGATTAGTTTGTTATCCCTCATTGAAAGGATGCACCATGCGCCGCCACCGCTTCTGCCTCATGCTCCTGTTCGCCCTCGTCACCGCCTCGCTGGCGACTGCCGGTCAGGGCCTCGTCTCGACCAAGAAAAACGTCTCCGCCTATATGGAGTTCAACGGCTACCACCTGACTCCGATAGGCAAAATGGAAATTCCGGGCGACCAATCGGCTGCACAACTCTTCGAAGTCACCAGACCGGGCATGGGACCAATCACCCTGGGGCGGCTGTTTACCTCGTGTACCTGTATCCAGGCAACGGCGGAAAAGCGCAAATTCGCGCGGGGCGAGACTGTGACGATAATGCTCCGTAACGTCAGGCCCACGACGGGACAAACCTATCCGTTTTATGTCCAAGTCACCAGCCCCATCCGCGCCACCCTGCGTTACGACACATGGGTGATTTCCGACCAGTTCGTTGTCGCGCCGCCGGTGGTGGTGCCTGAAGCCGAGGCGGTTGAAGCAGTGACCCTGGCCGAATCGGTTGCAGAGGAAGAAGTGGAAGAAGCGCCAGCCACCGATGGTGAAGTCGTCGCAACGGCCATCACCGATGCTTTGGAGGCAGTCGAATCGGAGGCACCCGAATCCGCCGCGCCTGCGGAAGACGACAGCGCCGACGTGAGTGAAGGTACCGAAGCAACCGAAGCAGCGATTGAATCCGCCGCTCAGGAGGACTCGGACGAGCCGGATGCTGAGGCTGTCGAGCTGGAAATGACTGAAGCTGAGCCTGAATCCGTAGAAACGGCTGAGACAGTGGAAGACGATGATTCCACCGTTGAATAAGCGCGCGCAATTTTGGGATCACTGACCTACAAAAAACCGCAACCTTACCGGTTGCGGTTTTTTGTAAAGGTACCCAATCATACATTCATTCATAACCCATACCGTTTTCCGACCGCTTCCATCGCCACCTGCCACGGAGCATAAGCGCCGCTCTCGGTGAGGATTTTCTGGGCCAATTCGTTGGTGCCTCCCGGCGTGGCCATTTCACCCATAAAGCTGTCGAGATCCTTGACGTCGTCCTGAAGAACCAGGTTTGAGAGGGCGTTGTTCATGTGGCAGATGTAATCCCGCGCGTTCTCGTACGCCATGCCCTTTTTCATCGACCATTTCACAACTTCATTGATGATGGCATAATACGGTACCATAAGCGCGGTGTGGACCGCCAGCACCTCCAAATCCCTTTCGGTCGGTACCTTGATAAGCGACCCGAACATGGCGAACAGCGCCTCCACTTGCTCGTCGTCTCCATAAAGAACCATCGGCCCCATCCGCCGCGACGCGAATGGAAGCGGGACGGCGCGCACTACTTTGCCGGCTTTGCCGTAATAGGGCGTCGCTTGTTCGAGGCTTATCCCGGAGGCAACATGCACAATTTTATGGCGCGGTAAAAAGGTCAGGCTCGCCGTCACTTGGGGGAGGATATCCGGCACGATGGACGGGAAAATGATGGTGGCGTTCTCGAGCAACTCGGCATGGGAATCCACCAGGATTACCTTGTCCGGGTAATTCTTCTTCACCGTTTCAGCCTTCGTCTTGTTTGTCGGCTCGGATATGACGATCTTGCCCGTAAACTCGGGAGCCTTACACAACCCGGTCGCCACCGACGAGCCAAGCGTCCCACAGCCAATAAACCCTACATTTATATCCATTATTTTCTCCTCCCTCCAAATCCCGAAAATGAATTTCAGTTCCGTGATGATAAGGTACATTCTGGGGAAAGGCAAGCTCACTGCTTCGGATCGTGGGGTAATCTTCTTCGCCTTGGTTCCCGATAGAGAATAGTTCAGGCATAACCAGAACCATGTCCGAAAACAGCCAGACATGGACCGGCGTATACGTTACAATTGCGGAAACGTTATGACGCCGGAGAATACCGTAATGAGCCTAGACGCCAGCGGCCTGTATGCCGCGTTCAAGGCAAAGGATGCCCGCTTTGATGGCCGCTTTTTTGTCGGGATATCGAGTACAGGCATATACTGCCGTCCGGTATGTCGCGCAAAGCAGCCCAAGGCGGAGAATTGCACCTTCTTCACAACCGCCGCCGAGGCGGAGAGACATGGGTACCGCCCCTGCCTCTTGTGCAGGCCCGAACTGGCTCCGGGCGCATCGATAACAGACGCCACCGCCGATCTCGCGTATCGAGCCGCCAGGCTGTTGGAAAGCGACTACGCCAACGGGACCAGCCTCGAGAATCTCGCCGGCCGCTTGGGCTGCAGCGATCGTCACCTTCGCCGTGTGTTCGCGGACGAGTATCACGTCACCCCGGTACAATATCTGCAGACCTGCCGGCTACTCGCGGCGAAACAACTCCTCACCGACACCAGCCTCTCGGTCATTCAGGTTGCCATGGCATCCGGCTTTGGCAGTGTGCGCCGATTTAACGATGTTTTTCGGCACCATTACCATATGTCACCGACCGACCTGCGGAAGTCGTCCGGTAAAACCAAAACCATTTCCAGTCACCTGCGTCTTTCCCTCGGTTATCGTCCCCCTTATCTGTGGGAACCGATGCGCGACTTTCTCGCCGGGCGCGCCATCGCGGGAATTGACCTCGTCAATGACGGCGAGTACTGCCGCACGGTAGCGTTGGCCACCACTGATGGCGACACGGTATCCGGTTGGGTGCGCGTGGGCCACAATCCACAACGCACCGTCCTCGACGTTACCCTGAGTGATTCGTTGCTGCCGGTCGTGCCGCAGGTGTTGGCGCGGGTACGACACCTCTTCGACCTCTATTGCGATCCCGATACAGTGTACGAAACGCTCACCCGGATGAACGCCGTCAAGCCGGACCTGTGCAGGCTTGGCACGCGCCTGCCTGGATGCTTCGACTCGTTCGAAATGGCGGTGCGGGCGATTCTGGGGCAACAAATCTCCGTGAAGGCGGCAAGCACCTTGGCCGGGCGCATCGTCAAGGCGTATGGAACGCCTGTCGAAACCGGCATGGATGGGTTAACCCATATCTTCCCCACGCCGGAAATGGTTGTCGCCATGGGCGATCACATCCAGAACCGCTTTGGCGAGCTTGGTGTCACTTCGGCGCGGTCGAGGACGATAGGAGAATTGGCCCGGCAACTGGTCGCGGGGGAAATACACCTCGATCTCTGCAAAAGGCCGGAAGAAGAAATGCACAAACTGTTGGCCATACCTGGCATTGGTCCCTGGACAGCCCAATACATCGCCATGCGGGCTATGGAATGGCCGGATGCGTTCCTGCAAACCGATGTCGGCATCCGTAAAGCGCTTGCGCCACATGGACCGAAGGAACTTTTAGAAATGGCGGAAGCATGGCGTCCATGGCGGAGCTACGCCACTATCAATCTTTGGAATTCGCTTTAGGGGAGAGTATGTATTATTCCACACAGTACCAGTCACCCATAGGCCCATTAACTCTTGCCTGCCATGACGGAAAGCTTGTCGGCCTATGGATGGAGGGACAGAAGTATTTTGGGAACACCGTTCCGGATAGGCTGGTCGAGAAAAACGACGAGCCGGTACTGGTTGCTTCAAAACTATGGCTCGACGCTTATTTCGCAGGAGAAGAACCCGCTATAACGCAATTGCCGCTGGCACCGATTGGCGGCAGTTTTCGTCAGGGGGTGTGGAAAATCCTGTGCGATATTCCATACGGGCAGGTGACGACGTACGGTGATATCGCAAAAAGGATGGCTACGTATATGCGCACACAGTCGATGTCGTCTCAGGCCGTTGGAGGCGCGGTCGGCCACAACCCGATTTCAATCATCATCCCGTGCCACCGCGTTGTCGGTGCACATGGCAGTTTGACAGGCTATGCTGGCGGCATTGGGGTCAAGGTTACCCTGCTCCGCCTGGAGGGCGTCGATCTGTCCAGGTTCTCGATTCCTAAAAAAGGAACCGCCCTGTAGTCGGAATCAAGTACCATCCGCCACGGTCCGATGCCAAAAGTGGGTCCAAAAAATGCGCCCGAATCCGATTGGATGCGGGCGTTTTTTGCTTTGTGATCGGCACTCTGATGGATGCTAATTCTTCGGTTTCGGCGCCGAATCCGGCGGTGCCGGCGGCTCTCCAACCCGGTGTGGATCGGCGCTGATGGTCTCGTTGTCCTGCCGGTCGGCAGGTTGCTGCTTTGCCGGTGGAACGGTTTTTTCCTGTTCCGGTTCTTCTCTGACTCTGTGTGGATCCGTCATAGAAATCTCCTGAATTACCGCGGTTTTCTCACCCTTGACATAAAGGAAACAACCGATAATCGCCGTCAGCGGCGCGACCAAAACCAGGCCGAAGCTGCCGGCGAGAGTGTGCAGAATTTCTGTTGATACATATACAAGGTTGAGAATGTTAAAGGTCGGCACGCCCTGCCCCATGAACAACATCATCATGGTCAGGTAGCTGCCCGAGTAGGCCAAAACCAGTGTCGTGGTCATACTACCTATGACGGCGCGGCCCACCATGATGCCGGACTTGAGCAGCGCCAGCCGGGTTACGGTTGGATGGTGCACCACCACCTCGCGCATGGCGGCTGAGATGTCAATGGCAAGGTCCATGGCTGCGCCGGAGGCTGAAAGGAATACTCCGGCCAAAAAGATGCGGGTCAGGTCGACGCTGCCGAATCCGGCGAAAAGGAGCGTTTCGGAAAATGGCCGCACCGCCCCGTTGATGTGCATTGGACCGGCGAATGCCAATCCCAAGACACACGTTACGGCCAGGCCGATCACCGCGCCAAGAAAAGCCACCAACCCCTTACGGTTGAACCCGGCCACAAGAAAGATGACAACAAAGGTCAGGACGCTGGTTATAGCGAATGTTACCACAATGGGGTCGTAATCCCGGAGCAGCGTCGGGATAAGAACCTTCCACATGCATAGGAATGTGAAGGCGAAAGAGAGGACAGCCTGGCACCCGGTGAAGCCGGCATACAGGATCAGGAAGAGCACGAATGCGCCCAGAAGGTAGAATTCGGCCCTGAGGCGGTAGTGATCAACCGCGTTGGCCCAGACAACCCGGCCCGCTTCAAGCGAGATATTCATATAGGCTTCATCACCCACCTCGAAAAAGGTGTCGAGTTCGAGTTTGCCGATGAAGTTGTTGTGGGAGGTGACAATTTCGCCCTTGAGCGGACCGTCCTTCAGTTCGACCTCCACTATCTGACCGCCGGTGCGAATAAGCCCGTGCTGCATCGCCATGGAGTTGTCGGTCGATACGACGACGCCATAGCACTTGATAGAATCGAGCGGCATGCGATTTTCAAAACCGGTTGGCAGAAACCAGAGGAAGACGCACGCGGCAATAATGATGAGTGAAAAATAGACGTCTTTACGGGACGCGCCATAGACGAAAAAGGCGCCGAGACGCTTAAGAATTTCGGTCATGGGGATACCTTGCGGGGACGAAAACGGGGGCGCAATTTTCTCGCGCCCCCGGACTTGTGTTCGGGTACCGCCTCCAATGCCGCGCGGCGGTGTCTCATGTTTCGGTTAGTAGGCGATGGAGACGACCTTCTTGAAGATGTCGGTGTTGTCGTAGTGGCCGACAAACTGTTCCGAGCCGACGCCGATGGCGGAGACGGGGGTCGGCAGGCCCGAGTGGGAGAACGTGGTCCAGGCAATGCCGGCCTTGTTGTTGAGGGTCTGGGTCATGGCGACGGTGAAGGGCTCGTAGGAACCGTAGTTGGCGTAGTAGAAATCGTCGTCCGGACGGTCCTTCTTGTCGGTCCAGCTCATCTTGATGGCCCGTTCAATCTTCTCGACTTCGTAGGGACGAAGCGCGTATTTCAGCTTTTCGATCGCTGCGAGATCGCCTTCCTTGGCCGACTTTTCGATAGCGGCCATCTCTTCGGCGGGGTAGAGTTCGAGGCCGAAGAACTCACGGATGGTGGGCATGACCTGGTCGATGGTGGGGGCGTTCGGGTAGGTCTTCTTCAGCTCGTTGACGACGCTGTTGAAGGTGACATACGAACCCTGCTGGTTGGTGATGCGGTCCAGGAAGGTGTCGTAACGGGTGCCGGCGAAGCCGACCGTCATGCCGCCGGTTTCGTGGTCGCCGGTGACGACGATAAGCGTATCTTCGGGGTGCTTCTTATAGAATTCGTAGGCGACATTGACGGCGTCGTCGAGGTCGATGACGTCGAGGATGGCGGACATGGCGTCGTTGGCGTGGCAGGCCCAGTCGACCTTGCCGCCTTCGGCCATGAGGAAGAAGCCGTTTTCGTTGTCGAGGAGCTCAATGCCCTTGGCGACGAATTCGGGCAGGGAGATCTCATTCTCGGTGCCGCGGTCGAGGCGGAACGGCAGGGCGTTGTCGGGGTCGAGGATGGCGTTGTAGGTCAGAACCTTGCCGTCGTTGCGGCTGAGGGCGTCGAAGCCGGCGCGGTCGGACGCGACGTGATAGCCATATTCCTTATAGACGTCGACGGTGTCTTTGCCGTTGCCCTTCTTGGCTTTCGGGCCGAGGAAATAGCCGCC
>JAJPXZ010000033.1 GCA_021205245.1 Planctomycetaceae bacterium | reverse complement strand
ACTCTGGCGATTTCAAAATGTTGCCCCCTTCTTCCGGGCGATTTGGTCTGTGCAGTACATTCCAAAGCGCAGACCAGGGACAACCATTTTATGAAAGCGCGCTAAGCGAGAACGAAGATGCACGATGCAGCGGATTTCCGCACCGTTAAGCGGTACCAGGTTTTCCTTTTTGCGTTACTCTCCCTCGTCTACATGATGCCCTTTGTCCAAGGCGTGATCATGTCGGTCGTCGCCAAGGACGTCATGGCCGACCTGACACTCTCCCCTGAACAGATGGGCCTCCTCGGCTCCGCCTATATGTGGTGCTACGCCGGCAGCATGATTTTCTCAGGCATGGCTGCCGCCTACTTCGGGCCACGGCGATATCTAACCGGCATGTATTTCGTCGCCGGCGTGGGGGGCATCATCTTCGCGGGCGCGAACTCCCTCCCGCTCGCCTGCTTGGGCCGCGCCCTTGCCGGCGTCGGCACCGCAGGCGTCCTCACCTCGTCCCTGACCCTTTTTGCCCGCTGGTACCGGGGCGAATCCTATGCAACCACCTGCGCCCTCTTCTTTTCCTTCGGCGGGCTGGGTGCGTTTCTGGGAGCCGGACCGCTCGCAATCGCCAATGCCGAATGGGGCTGGCGCGCCTGTCTCTTCTTCGTCGGCGCGTTGACCATTTTCTACGCCCTCCTCGTCATCCTGTTTGTGCGTGACTGGCCCCCGGCCGGCTCCGAACAGGTGCTGGGCGTATCGCCCTCGCCGCGCGAACGCATAACCCTCGCCATCATGTGGAAGACGCTGAAGACCCTGTCGGGCAGCCGCGACTTTTGGAAGCTGGCCTTGTGGTTTATGGCCATGTCCGGCTTTTACCTCTCTTTCGCCGGACTGTGGGCAGTGCCGTATATGAAGGACGTCCACGGCCTCACCGACGCCAAGGCTGGGATGGCGTTATCGATGTTCTCCTTCGGGTTTATCATCGGCAACCCGCTGGTGTCATGGATTTCGGACAAGCTTCACTCCAACCGGACAGGCCTCGCCGTCAGCGGCGGCGTGTGCATGGTGCTGGTCCTGATCATGATGATTGCCGGCACGCGTTTGCAGTACAGCGGCCTGCTGGTCCTTTGCCTTTGCTACGGTATGGGCTGCAACGCCCCCAATGTACTGGTGTACTCTTCCGCCCGAAACCTCTTTGGCTCGCGCATCGCCAACATCGCCAGCGGGGTGCTGGCAGGGCTTTGCTTTATCGCCGGAGCGGTCCTGCAGGTGGTCGGCGGCGGCGTGCTCGGTTTTGCCGAACGCCGCGACATGGACCATAATCTCGCCTATACCCTCGCCTTCCTTCCCTACATCCTCTGCTTCATCACCGCCATATATTGCGGCGCGACCCTGTCGAAACACAGCGACCCGGGGCGTATTTCCCCCATGTCCTGGCGGGCGCAAACCCGTATTGTGGAAAAAAAAGACGAAAAATCATCGTGAGCCGCTTGACTATGCCTCAAAATAGGATATCTCTTACATAAGGGGTGTGCGCCTGCACACAAACTAAAATTCAAGAGGACAAGCGGAGATCATGCGACAGACTCGACCGACCCTGAAGATGATTGCCGACTTCGCCGGCGTTTCCAGAGGCACGGTCGATCGGGTGCTGCACGGACGGCCGAGGGTGAGTCCGGAAAAGCGCAAGCGTGTGGAAGAGGCGCTCGAGAAGCTGCACTACACGCCCAACGCGGCGGCCCGCTCCCTGGCTCTCAAGACGCAAAACGTGACGATTGCGGTTATTACACCGTCATGGGGCGCCTATTTCCGCCGCGAGATCGATAAGGGCATCGCGGCGGCCCAGGAAACCTTGCGGGACTACGGTTTGTCGGTCGTCAAGCATCCCTATGAAACAGACAGCCCGGCCGATTGCGTCGGCGTTATCGACAGGGTGCTGGAAGAGGGCGCGCGCGGGCTGGCGGTATGCGCCAGTAATTCATCGTTGGTCCGGAAGCGCTTGGTGGAGGTGAGCCGGAGCGGCGTGCCGGTGGTGACCTTCAACTCGGACCTTCCCGATTGCGGCCAGTTGTGTTTTGTGGGCCAGGACGATCGCAAGAGCGGCCGCATCGCCGCCGAACTCATGGTCAAGCTTGTGGGGAGGCACACAAACATCTGCCTGGCCTGCAACAATCGGGAGTTCGACTCGATTCAGTCCCGCCTGGAAGGCTTTATTGCCAGAGCGGCGGAACTGGGACTGAGTCAGGGCGAGTTCCCCATTCTGGAGACCTACGACCGGTACGACATCACCTACCGCAAGGTGCTGGAGTTCTGGAAAGACAACCCCGACTACGGCGGTCTCTACATGGTGGCGGAAAGCACGGTCGGCGCGGTCGCGGCCCTGAAGGAGGCGGGGCGGCTCGAATCGGTCCGGATAGTCAGTCATGACCTCCCCGAGACCACGGCCGAAGCGTTGCGGGACGGATCGGTGGACTTTACCGTCGACCAGAACATTTATTTCCAGGGCTTTCGGCCGGTGTCGATCATTGCCGATTATCTTCTCTCCGGCAAGTGTCCCGACCAGCGGCAGGAATATACGCCCAGCACCATCCTCTGCGCTGAAAGTATCAGGGAATCGGAAGCCCGGTAGCATTTTTTTACCATAAAGTGTGCACGCGAACACAATGCTTTATGGCCAATTAGGGTCGCCCATTTTTTTCCCGGAAAGTGTGCAAACGCACGCCTCGTTTTGAAAAGGAGTCTATCATGATTACCCGTATCCGCGCTGTGGCGCTCGTCGCTGTTATCGCCGCGGCAGTCTTGCCTCTCGCCCACGCGGGCGACCGTTCCTCGCCGCTTTTCGGCTATTCGGCCTGCAACCTGGAGCATGATTTCCAGATTCGCCTTCGCGACGTCATTGCGGCCGAAGCGGCCGACCAGGGCGCGGGCATCATCGTCAGCGATGCCCGCGACGACGCGGACGAACAACTACGCACCATATGGGCGATGCTCGCCCAAGGCGTCGACGCCTTGATCGTCGTCCCGACCGACAACGCCCGCATCGACGACATGCTCCTGGCAGCCCGTTCCGCCAAGGTGCCGCTCATCTTCGCCAACCGGAACCCCTTCTCTGGTCAACGCCCGCCCGACAACGTCTTTTACGTCGGTGCCGACCCCTTTGCCGAAGGCGAAGCCCAGATGCGCCTCGTCGGCGACGAAGTCGGCGCAGACGGACGGGTGTTCATTCTCGAAGGGAGCGGCGGCAATCCCGCTTCCGCAGGCAGGACCGAGGGCGCGCGCAGCATGGCCAGCGGCGTGTACAGGGAAATGGCATTGCTGATGGAATCGGCGGCGAACTGGCAGCGTGAACAGGCCACCATAACGACCAAGGCATGGCTGGACGCTTTCGGCCCGGACAAGATGGACGCCATTGTCGCAGCCAACGACTCCATGGCTCTTGGCGCCATCGACGCGCTGGAGGAGCGCGGCATCGACGACGTGGTGGTTGTCGGGGTCGACGCGCTGCCCGAGGCTATAGACGCTATCCGCGAAGGCAAGATGGCAGGCACGGTTGTCCAGAACGCCGAGGAACAGGGACGGCTGGCGGTCCAGGTCGCCAGGAAAGCTGTCGCCGGCGGAAAGCAGGCGCAGATCCACATCGTACCGTCGGACATCGTGACGAGGGAAGCACTGGGTGTGGCAAGCCATTGAAAACGGTACCGGACGCGGGCGGCGGGTCGGCGATCAGGGCTATCCAGATAGCTCCTCAGCCCCCGCCCCGTCGTTCGCGTCGTTGGCCGCATCGGGTGTTGTTTCGGGGAGCCAACGGCGCAGCACCCGGATAAGCGCCTCTTTGCGGATAGGCTTTTGCAGAAAATCGTTCATACCGGCTTCCAGGAGGATTGCTTCGACCCCGGCGCTGGAGTTGGCGGTAAAGGCGATAATCGGAACGCCCGACAGCAAGCCGCCGAGGGCGCGGATACGCCTGGTCGTCTCGACCCCGTCCATCTCCGGCATCATGTGGTCCATAAAGACGAGGTCGTAGCCGCCGTCCCGGACCTTGTCCAGCGCCTCATGTCCCGACGCCGCCGTGTCGCATTCCAAATCGAACAAGCCCATCAGGCCCCGCGCCACCCGCAGGTTTATCTCGTTGTCGTCCACCACCAGCACTCGCGCCCCGGCGCGGATGCCTTCCTTTTCCGGCCGTTCCGGCTTGATCATCCGGGTCGGCTCGCCAGACACCAGCGGCACCCGCACCCTGAAGGTGCTGCCCTTGCCGTACTCGCTCTCGACCTCCAGGCTCCCGCCCATGATGCGGGCGAGGCTCATGCTGATGGAGAGGCCGAGGCCAGTCCCTTTGACCTTGCGGTTACGGGTGGTGTCGACCTGGCGGAACGCGTCGAACAGGGCTTCGCGGTCTTCTCCACGGATGCCTATTCCGGTGTCGGCGACGTCGAAGCGGAGTTCGTCGCCCTGGGCGGTGACGATGAGCGATACCGACCCGGCCGGGGTGAATTTAACCGCGTTCCCCAACAGGTTGACGAGTATCTGCCGCAGCCGCACTTCGTCCGCCACCACGTATTCGGGTACGCCCTGGTCCCTGTGCAGGGTAAAGACCAGGTTTTTGTCGCGGGCAAGGTACTCGGTCAGGCTCGCCACATTCTCAAGCATCCTCCACAGGTTAAACGAGGCGGGAACAAGGCTGAGCTTTCCGGCGTCCAGGCGCGAGACATCGAGGATATCGTCAATAATGACCAGCAGCGACTCGGACGACGACTTGATGTCCTTGACAAAACCCTTCTGCCGCTCCGGCATGTCCTCGGCCATAAGAATGTCGGCGATGCCGACAATGGCGTTCATCGGCGTTCGCAGTTCGTGCGACATGGTGGCGAAGAATTGCGTCCTTGCCTTGGCCATTTCCTCGGCCCGCTTCTTTTCATACTCCGCCTCCATCGCCGCCAGCTTGAGCTGGTGATTCTGTTCCATGCTGCCCAGCATGGTGCTGAGCGATTTCGACAGGAGCGCCACCTCCATGCCACTTTTGCCAACGTCGTCCAGGTCTTGCGGGTCGACGACAAGGCTGCCGTCGGCCATCCCCTGCGCGAGGTGGGAAAGGCGGTTTATCGGGGTCACCACCCCTCGTGCCGCATAGGCGGTGGCGAGGACGATAAACACCACCCCAAGGAGCGACAGCAGCGCGAGGGTCTGCATCAAACCGCGAAGGTCGCGGTACAGGGTATCAGTATCGACCTCGAGGTAGAGGTGGAGGCGATGTTCGGCGTCACCGATGTCGACAGGCACTAGCTCCACCAGCGAATTGGTGTCTGTCATGGGCGAACGAAGTTCCATCTGTAGCGGCGTCCCGTCCACGAGCGCCTGCCGCAATTGGTCCCAGTGCTGTTTCTGATAAGGTAAATCGAGGAGGCTGGAGCCGTTCATTTCGCTTCGCCACGAGTGGACGATCAGGCCGTTGTCGGAGATCAGCAGCAGCCGCTGGCCGCCGCTGTTTTGCCATTTCTCCATAAAGCGGAACGCCTGCTCATAGAGGATATCCATCCCGACCGTGCCGATGACGACGCCGTTACGGATAACCGGATGCCCGAGCGTACCGGTGTAATGGTAGCCCTCGCCTATGCCGTAGTCCCAGAAGTCGAGGATATCGAAATAAGGGGTGGCGGAGCGGAAGGGGTAATAATGCCATGGCGAAATAGCTGGATCATCCAATTCTTTCACAGCGGGAATTTCGTTGATGCCGCCGTCTCGCTTGAGAAAACTTCGCGCCTGCCAGCCTGGATTATCGTTAAGTACCCCTTCGGAAAAGACATACCAGGCACAAAAAATCTCCGGATTACTCTCCATCAGGGTGTGCAGCAGTTCCAGCACCGCCGCTTCGGAATGGGCGCTTTCGCCCGCGAGGTCGGCCATATTTTGGCTGGTGAGGTTCAGGAGGGCATTTATATGGTCAAGGGTGTCAGTTATCTTTTCCGACGCATTTGTGGCAAAGATTCTGACGGTGTTGGCGAGGTTTCGCTTGTTGAAGGTATAGATGACATCCGACAAGACAACAGCGGCAAAAACAAAAACCACGGCAAACGGCAGGATGCCGGCCACCAGGAACCGCGTGAAAATGCTCCCGTGCTTTTTCATGCCTCCCCCGGTCACTGGTTGTGGGTAATGCAGACAACCCGTATCCAGATGGTTTATTCCATTAATCTCCGCTGTAGTATACAGTACGGTTGAGTTCAGGGGAATGCAAAAAGTCTGTTCCAGTCCAATGTCCGACCCATTGACGAACAAGCGCCGGCAAATGCCGGCGCTGTAGTGGTAACGATAGTGTCTGATAGGTATGGAATTACCCGACCATGATGCGGCTGCTGGCCGGATGGCGAAGCGGCGCCGGCGCTTCGAATTTCCGCACCGCCAGTTCCTTGTCCATCTCGAAAAGGCGGTCGCCGCCATCGTGGGCCAACGACTTGACCCGTTCAAGCATGTCGACCATAACCGCCTCCTCCTGCAGTTGCACCGCAGCCAACCAGGTGAGGAGCGCTGTCGTTTGGTCGTCTCCGGCAGCCCCCGCCTTGTCCAGCAGCGCATTAATACCGGAAGCGACGAACTTGCCGCGCAGCAGGATTTGATCCATCACCTCCCGCACTGTTGCAAAAGAGTATTGCCGTGCCGTGACCTGACCAAGGGATACGGTGGCGCCGCGCCCAATCAGGTAGTTGAATATTGTCTGTGCATGGGCGACTTCCTCATGGGCCTGACGTCGGAGCCACGAAGCGAAGCCGGGAAGATGATTTTCGTCAAACCACGCCGCCATCTGAAGATAAAGGTAAAAGGAATCCAGTTCGTCAATAACCTGTCGATTCAGGGCGTCGCCAATTTCCTTGTCCATTGCCGGTAAAACCTTTCTGACCCGCGTATAAAACTTACCCCTCCCGCCTGCAAACTTAGCGGCACTGCGCCCGATGCCCGGCCGCCCACATCCATATTGTGGTCAGCCAAATCCCTATGATAATTAGGGATAAGCAAAATCCGCGCCGCCGGAGCCCCTCACCAGGCGTTTTGGAAGAGCGGCAAGTTTATAGCACATTTTTCCGGGTACATCAACACATAAAGTAAAATGTCGTCTTTTTAGTAAACGCATCTGGATTATTACGAATTTTATGTTAACATGCGCTGGGGAAAGGGCATTGGGGAATCGAAATGCGCACGCCTACCCGTTCACGCACCCATATCTCACGTATAGTTTGTCTCCTGCTTCTACTCATCTCTTCGTGTCCAGCGGCCGAGCCGGTCGACAAGCCGAAGCTGGACGAACTGCAGCAGGCAGCTCTCCGTTACATCTGGAACGAATCCGATCCCGAGACCGGCCTCGCCTACGAAGCCAGCTTCACCTACCCGGAGTACGGCAGGCCCTTGGCGGTCGGAGGCACCGGTTTCGGCGTCGCCGCGATTGTCGCCGGGGTCGAGCGTGGCTGGCTCGACCGGGCCGAAGCGGCAGAGCGCGTCCTGCGCATATGCCTGTTCCTCCGGGACCACAGCCCTCGGAAGGAACTCCACGGCGCGTTCCCGCACTGGATTCACGAAGACACCGGCATGGCTCTCCGCTTCAGCGACCTGGACGACGGCGCCGACCTGGTCGAGACCGCCCTCCTCATGCAGGGGCTGCTCATCGCCAGGGCCTACTTCGACGGCGACGGGCCGGAGGCGGCCCTCCGGGATTGCGTCACCGAACTGTGGGAGGATGTCGAGTGGAGTTGGTTCGCCGACCGCCATGGCGAAGGCCTCTATTGGCACTGGAGCCCGAACCACGAATTCGCCATCGGGATGAAGATTCAGGGCTTTAACGAAAGCCTTATCGCCTACATCCTCGCCCTCGCCTCTCCGACCCACCCCATCACGGCCGAAACGTATCGGTATTGGACTGCGGGAGCGGGGTACCACCGGCGTTCGGTATTTGGCTACGAGGTCGATGCGTCCCTGCCCGGAGCAGGCCCAGCGTTTCTCACCCATTACTCCTTTATCGGCTTGAATCCCTGGCAGATGGCCGACGACTTCGTCCCCGGCGGCTATTACACCAGGAACGTCCGCCATATCCTTGGCAACCGTGGTTATTGCCTCTACGAAGCGCCGCCGGCAAACCGCTATGGACCCGGGCTATGGGGCCTGACCGCCAGCCTGGTTCCAGGCGGCTATGCGGCAAACGACCCGGACCACGACAGCGGCACCGTTGCGCCGACCGCCGCCTTGGCGTCGATGCCGTACACACCGCATTATTCCCTGCAGGTGCTGGAGTCGCTCCTCGGTCAATACATGTTCAAGGTCTGGGGCAGTTGCGGCCCATTCGACGCCATCAACCCCCGGGAAAAGTGGGTGGCGCGCGAATATCTCGCCATTGATCAATTGCCCATCGTCTGCATGGTGGAGAACTACCGGAGCGGCCTTCTCTGGAACCTGTTCATGGGCATTGACGAGGTGCAAATGGGTTTGGCGCTGGCGGGAATCCGACCGCCGAAATTAAAGGAAGGTTTCCCCGAGGTGGTGCTGCCCCTCGCCTGGGACGGGGACGAATATGGTGCCGAACCCTACGACCTCCGCCTCCACCCGGACAAGGGAATTTACCGTATCCCTTATTGGCGCAACAAGGACGGCCTGGTGCGGTTCACCCTCCGATTCGCCTCGGGCGGAGCGGTCTGGACCAGGACCGACGCCGCCTCGGCCGGCCGCAACTGGCTCGAGTTTTCCCCTGTCACCTGCCGCAAAGGCGAATACATGCACCTGTACATGCACTGCGGCGATAAGGAATACCGGCTGCCGTTACGGCTGCACTATATTAAAAAATTTATTTAAAAGATTGCGTGTTACAAGCGGCCCCGCCACGGGGGCCGCTCGCCGTGAATCACACGTCATGGTGTCAATTCCGCGTTACCGCATCGCCACTTCGTTTCGAGGCCCATCCACCGGCTGGAGATGGATCGTCTCGCCGCCGAGGCTAGCCGGTCCGTTCATCGGTGCGAACGAAGCGC
>JAJPXZ010000009.1 GCA_021205245.1 Planctomycetaceae bacterium | reverse complement strand
GGTTGAAAAAGGGCTTTTGCCATATTTAAATCCAATTCACAATTCATAATTCATAATTCACAATGGTTTTTCATTGCTGCGATAGTTGCGGCTGGCTTATACCATAATCATTCCATGGGCCTCGTAATAATTGTGAATTATGAATTATGAATTGTGAATTATCACGAAATCCGGTCGAGCAGATAATCAGCCAACAACCGAAGATACAACGCCTGTTTGTCGAAGCCGAGAATTGCGTCCTTGGCCTGGACGCTTTTCTCCATGACGGCGGTGCGCGCCCCGTCGACGCCAAGGGCGGCCGGGTAGGTGAGTTTGCCGACCACCTTGTCCTTGCCCGGGGTCTTGCC
Organism: Planctomycetaceae bacterium; assembly: GCA_021205245.1. GTDB lineage: Bacteria > Planctomycetota > SZUA-567 > SZUA-567 > SZUA-567 > JAJBSZ01. The sequence goes on along the minus strand of JAJPXZ010000009.1, from coordinate 8,663 downwards.
CAGCTTTTCGGCCGTGGCGGTCAGGTCCATGATGTCGTCGGATATCTGGTAGAGAAGGCCGATGGCGTTGCCGTATTCGGTCAGGCTGGCCAGGGCCGTGTCGTCGGCTCCCGCCATAATCGCCCCCAGGCGGCAACACACGGTAAAGAGCGCGCCCGTCTTCCAGCGGTCAATCCGTTCGATATCCTCAAGAACCTGCTGCTTGCCTTCGCCCTCGAAATCGAGCATCTGCCCGCCGACCATCCCGGTCGACCCGGCGGCATTGGCCAATTCCACCACCGCCCTGCCCGCCCGGGGACCGGCGGATTCGGCCAGCACCTTGAAGGCGAGGGCCTGGAGCGCGTCGCCGACCAGGATGGCGGTGGTCTCGCCGAAGGCCTTGTGGGTGGTGAGGCGATTGCGGCGCATGGAGTCGTTGTCCATGGCCGGCAGGTCGTCGTGGACCAGGCTATAGCAGTGCAGCAGCTCGACCGCGCAGCCGGCGTCGAGGGCGCGCGGGCGCTCCGACTCCTGCCCGCCGGCGGCTTCGAACGCGGCCATGGTCAGGAGCGGACGCAGGCGCTTGCCGCCGCCCAGCACCGAATAGCGCATGGCTTCGTGCAGGTTTTCGGGCCGGAGGTCGGCATAGGGAAGCAGCAGTTCCAGCCGCTTTTCGGCCGTCGCGGCCATTTCCTTCATATAGGCTAACAGTCTGTCCATAGGGTCTCGCTTTTCGTGCTACGCAAAATCGGCATACACAACTGTGTGGTCCGAGGGCCGTTCCTGACGGCGCGGCTCGACATCAACCGTGCAGGCGGTGGACCGCGACGCCAACGGCGGGGTGGCGAGGATGTGGTCGATGCGCCAGCCCCGGTTCCGCGACAGCGATCCGCGCTGGCGGTAGTCCCAGAAGGTAAACACCTCCGGCTCCGGCAGGTGCTTGCGGAACACGTCCTCGAAGCCGAAGTCGACGACCTCGTGGAACGCGTCGATCACCTCCTGGCAATGGCACACATGCGGCCAAATCGCCTTGGAATCATAGACATCGATGGGGAGCGGCGCAACATTCAGATCGCCCACCCACGCCACCTGGTCGACCGCCGGGTTGAAGTGCGTGTCGAGATAGCGCCGCAACCGGGCGAACCACTCCAGCTTGAAGTCAAACTTCTCGCTCCCAAGCGCCTGCCCCTGCGGCACATAGGTATTGATGAGGTGGAGGTCTCCCAGCTTGACCCGGATGAGGCGCGTCTCCGACAGCCCGTCGTCGTCCCCCAGCCCGAAGGAGACATCGTCCGGTTCGGTGCGGGAGATGACGGCCACGCCGTTGTAGGATTTCTCGCCCCGGTAGGCCACATGCCAGCCGCGATCCCGCAGTTCGGCGGCGGGAAACGACTCGTCCACCACCTTGGTCTCCTGCAGGGCCAGCACATCGGGGGAATACTCGTCCAGCCAGGACAGTATTGCCGAAAGGCGGACGCGAATGGAATTGCAATTGAAGGTGGCAATACGCATAATGGTCTGGTTCCCGAAAAAAGTTGCAAACAATACAGTATACGATATTACCCGTATCGAATGCCATAATAAAGATAGAGTATGACCAAGACCGCCACCGCCATCCACCCCTGGGCAGAAATCTTCCTCCAGGCAGCCGAACAATCCGGCTGCCGGCTGCTCGGCGCCAGGGGATCGGCGTTGGCGAAGTGCCTGGCCGAGTCGCGCCCCCACCTGAACCGCCCGCTGCTGGTGGTCGCGCCCGACCCGGAGGTCGCCGGCGACATCAGTTCCGACCTCCGCTTCTATCTGGGCGAGGACGGCGGTCCCTCGCCCCTGTTTTGGCCGGCCTGGGATATCCTCCCCTTTGAGACTGACCACCCGGATGTCGAAATCGCCTCCGACCAGGTCGAGGTGCTCCGGACAGCCCTCGATCAACCGGACAACTTGTGGATCATCACCCCCATCACCGCCCTGATGCAGCCGACGCTGTCGCCGAAAATCATCAAGGCGGGCGGGTTGTCGGCTTCGGCCGGGACCGAGGTCTCGCCCGAAGCGATGATCGCCCACCTGGTCGAAGGCGGCTTGGAGCCGGTCGCGGCGGTCGACGCGCCGGGACAATTCTCGCGCCGGGGCGGCATTCTTGACATATACCCGCTCCTCGGCGATGTGCCGTACCGGCTCGAGTTCTTCGGCGATGAAATCGACACCGTCCGCGCCTTCGACCCGGCCACCCAGCAGAGCGGCCCGCCGCTCAAGGGCAAAGTCACGCTGGTGGATGTCTCGAAGGACGCGTTCCGCCATATCGACGGCTCGCACTTCAACCTGCTCGACTACCTGCCCGAAGACACCCTCGTCGTCGTCTGGCACCCGGAGCGCATCACCCGCGTCTCGGGGCTGTACGCGGGCGGATTTTCCGGCGGGCCGCTGTTCTCGTTCGAAGAGGTAGCCGACCGGCTGTCGCGCCATCCGCTCATCATGGCCCCCGACCTCGAGAACGACCCCTGGCCCGATCCGCCGTGGCGGCAGGTCAAGTCGCCGCCCGATTTCGACCTCGGCGCAAGCGGGTGGGAGCGGTTGTCCGGCGGGTTCGAAACAGCCATTAACGAGCTGGCCATCCTCGTCGGTAAGAACGTCGCCATTACCATCACCTGCAACAACGAAGGCGAGGAAGCGCGCCTCCGCAAGATGCTGCAGGACAAGCGCCCGTCCCTGTTGGAAAAAGCCAGCATCCGCCTCGGCCAGCTTTCCCGTGGCTTTGTCCACGAAACGATGCCGGGCGGCGAAGGCTTTGTCTCCGACCACGAACTGTTCAGCCGCAAATCGCCGGTCCGGGTGGCGCGGAAACGCTTCGCCGGTGCGCCCATTGCCGACTTCGCCGAACTGCGCGAAGGCGATTATGTCGTCCACGTCGCCAACGGCATCGCCCGATTCGAAGGCATCCGTACCCTTGAGCAAAACGGCGCGGAACAGGATTTCCTTACCCTTCGCTTTGCCGAAGACGCGCGCATCTACGTGCCGCTGTCGCACATCGACCTGGTCCAGCGCTATATCGGCCTGGGCGATTCGAAGCCGCAACTGTCCAAACTCGGCTCAGCCGCCTGGAGCCGCCGCAAGGCGGCGGTGGAACAGGCTGTCCGCGACATCGCCCAAGACCTTCTCGCCACCCAGGCGAAGCGACTGTCGTCGCAGGGGATCGCCCTGCCGCCGGACGACCTCCTGGTCGAGGAGTTCGACGCCTCGTTCCCCTACGACGAAACGCCCGACCAGCTCGCCGCTGTCGACGACATCCGCCGCGATCAGCAGTCCACCGCGCCGATGGAGCGGCTCCTGTGCGGCGATGTCGGCTTCGGCAAGACCGAGATGGCGGTCCGGGCCGCGTTCCGCGCCGTCAACGCCGGGTTCCAGGCGGCGATCCTCGTTCCGACAACCATCCTGGCGGAACAACATTACCGCACCTTTTCGAGCCGCATGGCCGATTACCCGGTGACGGTGGAGTGTTTGTCCCGTTTCCGCTCGGGGTCGGAGCAGAAACGCATTGTGGAAAACGTCCGCGAAGGCAAGGTCGACGTCGTCGTCGGCACGCACCGCATTCTCTCGGATGATGTCGAGTTTAAAAATCTCGGGCTGGTGGTTATCGACGAAGAGCAGAAATTCGGCGTCGAGTCGAAGGAACGGCTGAAGCGTTTCCGCGCCGATGTCGACATCCTCACCATGACCGCCACGCCGATTCCCCGCACGCTGCACATGTCGCTGCTGGGTCTCCGCGATATCTCCAACCTCGCCACCGCGCCCCGCGAGCGCCACTCGGTCAAGACGATGGTGGTGCGCTGGTCCAAGGAGGTGGTGCGGCGGGCGATACTCCGGGAAATCGCCCGGGGCGGGCAATGTTTCTTCCTCCACAACCGCGTCCACAACATCGACGAAATGGCGGCCACGCTGCAAAACCTGGTGCCTGAAGCCCGTTTCGGCGTCGGTCACGGCCAGATGGCGGAGGGCGAGTTGCTGGAGGTGATGCAAACATTCCTGGACGGCAAATTGGACGTGCTCGTCTGCACCACCATTATCGAAAGCGGCGTCGATATCCCGAGCGTCAACACCCTCTTCGTCAACGAAGCCGACCACTTCGGCCTGTCGGAACTGCACCAATTGCGCGGCCGCGTCGGACGCTACAAGCACCAGGCCTATGCCTATTTCCTCGTCCCGGAAAAACGGCCGATCTCGCCCGAAGCGACGAAACGGTTGCAGGCCTTGCAGGAATACACCGAACTCGGCGCCGGCTTCCGCATCGCCATGCGCGACCTCGAGATTCGCGGTGCGGGCAATCTGCTCGGCGTCGAGCAGTCCGGCCATATCCACATGATCGGCTTCGACCTCTATTGCCGCCTGCTCGAACGCGCCGTGGCGGCGCAGAAGGGCGAGCCGGTTCGCGAAGACTTCGAAACCGAGATCGACCTCGGTACCCGCGCCTTTATTCCGCCCGAGTACATCCCGTCCGAGCAGCAGCGCATCGAATTCTATCGCCGCCTCACCCGCATCCGCGACGCCGAGGAACTCGCCACCACCCGCAAATATGTGCGCGACCGCTACGGGCCGATGCCGTCGCCGGTGGAGCGTTGTTTCGAGGACCAGGAACTCCGCATCCGCATGATGGATCAGGGCATCGATTCCATTGGCCGCATCGACGGCGCGCTGGCGGTGGGCTTTGGCGACAAGGTGGTGCGGCGCGCGGTGATGTTGTTGCGGCACGCCGGGCTGAAGATTTCGCCGCTTCGCAAAAACCAGTGGCGGGTGGAGGTGCATGGGGTCGACGAAGGCATCGAGCCGGGCGAGCACGCCGCCAACATGGCGGCAAAGGTTCTTGATGTCCTCGAAGCCGGGGCGCGCCACGGCCGCCGCCGCCCATTCCCCGAGGAAGAATCGCTGACGGAATTTTCCTTTGACGACGAAGAAGACGAATCGACTGACATCCCCGCCGTACGCCAGCCCCGTCACCGTGGCTCGGCCAAGCCGGTCGCGGCAAAGCCCGTTCCCGAGCCGATGCCTGAACCAGAGCCGGAGGACGATGAGCCGGAACCGTTATCGTTCTTCTCCAGCGACATGCTGGACGCGCCGGAACCGGTCATGCCCACCCCGCCGCCTCGAAAAACGCGGGAAAGCGGACGACGCATCAAGAAGGGGAAATCCGGCGCGAGCGCGCCCAAGACGAACAAGCAGGCCCTGCTGGCGCAGCGGGAGGAAGCCATAACCGGCGGCGCTCGGAAGGTGGCGAAAATGCCGTCCACCGCCCAAAAACCCGGCATCATTTCCCTCGGCCGTCCCGTCAAGGCGACGCCGGAAAAGGTGCAGCCGTTTAAAAAGAAAGCCCTGTCCCGCCGCGAGGCGGTGGACGAGGACGTCGGCGATTCGTCGTCGGGGGTCAAGGTGTTCGGCATCGAACCGTATATCGCCAATGGCGAGTTGGGCGTGGTTGTCTCGGAAAAGGCGTTCAACCCGATTCGCTACGAGACAATGACCCTGGTGGTCAAAAGCGACCCGGAGCAACGTTACCATCTCCGGTGCGTCGGCATGGCTCCCGGAGCCAGCCGCCGCGTCGTTCTGAAATTGAAAGCGTCGGGACCGGAACAGGTCACCCGGGCGGCGGAAGCGTTCCTGCAGGCAGGCGAGGCAAAGCTATACGACGGCGTTGTCGAAGACTAACCTTACTTACACACATCCACCCAGCGGCCGCCGGTCCACGTTTCCAGTTCCTCCAGCGTGGTCTCGACGCAGTTGTCCGGCGAACCAGCCGCCGGGTAGACGGTGGGGAACGCTTTCAGGCTCTCGTCCAGATACACCTCCACCCCGTCGGCAAGGCCGAAAGGACAGACGCCGCCGGGCGGGTGGCCGGTCACGGCCAGGCATTCCTCGGATGAAATAAAGGCGGCTTTTCCCGCAAAGGTCTTTTTGAATTTGGCGTTGTCCAGCCGTGCCGTCCCCTTGGCGACGATGACCATGACCCTGTCCGTCCCCTTGACGCGGACGCCGAGGGTTTTGGCGATCAGGTCCGGCTCGACGCCCAGCCCGGCCGCAGCCAATTCCACCGTCGCGATGCTGTCCGGCAGGACGCGCATCCGCTCGGCCGCGTTGAAGCGGGCCAGGTGGGTTCGTACCGTGTCTACCGACATGGTTTGGTAGTCTCCCCTCGTCGTTGTTTGGGTTATTTGCGGAGCACTGGCCGGGGTCCACGCCACCGGCCTCCGCTCCGCAGGAACACACCCTGATCGTCTCGCGCAAACCCCACTCGCCGCTTAAAACCCCGTCACCCCCGCGAACGCGGGGGCCCAGAGGGCAGCGCAAAAAGGGAACGATGTGATTTCCCAACAACCCCGATGGGCAAACGGGTATGTACCACCGTTCCTTTTTCGGCACGCCCGCTGGGTTCCCGCGTTCGCGGGAATGACGTCGTTTTGTGAGGCGAGCGGGGCGGTTTCGACGCCTCGCTATACCGACTCCACCACGATATCGGTATTCGTATAAATACAGATATCCCCGGCAATCGTCAGCGACTCTTTGACAATTTCCTCAGCCGTCAGGTTCGAGTGCTTCATAAGCGCCCGCGCCGCGGCGGTGGCATAGCCCGAGCCGGAGCCGATGGAGATGACGTCGTCATCCGGTTCGATAACATCGCCGCTGCCGCCGAGGAGAAGGATCTTGTCCTTGTCCGCGACGATCATGGTGCTTTCGAGCCGGCGGAGCGCCCGGTCGGTGCGCCATTCCTTCGCCATTTCGATAGCGGCGCGGAGGATGTTGTTGCTGTGCTCGGACAGCTTTTTCTCGAAGCGTTCGAGCAAGGCGAAGGCGTCGGCGGCGGATCCGGCAAAGCCGACCTTGACCTTGCCGTCGGCGAGGGAGCGCACCTTGCGCGCCCCTGCCTTGATCATCATGTTGCCGAGGGTGACTTGTCCGTCGCCGCCGATGGCGGTGCGGCCGTCTTTGCGGACGGCGAGAATGGTGGTGCTGCGGATGCGTTGGTCGTCGTTCATGCTGCCTTTCCATTGCCCCCGGGTTTGCGACTTTACAGCGGGGACAAAATCCGTATAATGCCTCTCTTTCGTAGCGGGCGGTTAACTCAGTTGGTAGAGTGTATCCCTTACAAGGATAAAGTCACAGGTTCGAGCCCTGTACCGCCCACCACTTTTTTCATCTCTCCGCAACCGCATTGGTTGCGGCTTTTTTTACCCAGAGCGTTTTCAATAAGTATTAGGCTACCTTCGGCGGTTGCGGCTTAGCCCGGTATAAACCAAAACGCTCAGGCCTAGATTGACACATTTTTACAACGCGCTAAGCGATTATAATGGGAGCGGTGCGTTCGGCAAGGAGGCGGCCATGATTATCAACAAATACAACCCCTGGCGGAAGGCCCTCCTGTGGCTGCAGCACCGCGTGCCTGCGGCCAAACGGCTCAAAAACGTCGCGCCCCGCCTCAAAGAGGGAAAATACCGCGAACGCCTGAAGCGCTATACCGAAGCCCGCCGCGACGCCATCCGGGACAACGGCCGCGCGCCCCTGTTTACCCACGTGGAAATCGAGACAATCAACCGCTGCAACGGCGAATGCAATTTCTGCCCGGTCAATCGCCACCGCGACCCGCGCACCGCCGCGAAAATGACGGACGAGCTGTTTTACTCCATCCTCGACCAGTTGCGGGCGCTGGACTACCGTGGCGTCGTCCATCTCTACTCGAACAACGAGCCGCTCCTGGACGTGCGGATTTTTGATTTCGCCAAGGCGGCACGGGCTACCCTGCCCAACGCCACAATCCACTGCTATACCAACGGTTTGCTGCTGGACATGGACAAATACCGCCGCCTCATCGACCACGTCGACATCCTCACCATCAACAACTATTGCCACGATTTCCGTTTCCCTGACGCCATCCAGGAGATTATCGACTTCAGTTCGCGCGATCCGCAGCTCGACTTCAAAACCCGCGTCACCATGCGCTACCTTGGTGAAGTCATGACCTCCCGGGGCGGCCAGTCGCCGAACAAGCTGGACATTCTGCCCAAAACAAAGTCGTTCGGCTGTTTCCTGCCCGCGTTCCAATTTATTATCCGCCCGAACGGCGATGTCTCGCTCTGCTGCAACGACGCCCTCGGCTCAGTGACCCTGGGCAACGTGGGCGAGTCAGGCATCGAAGGCGTCTGGTACGATGAAAAATACCAGGCTATCCGTGGGAGTGTCCTGGAATCGCGCCACACCCTCCCCCTTTGCCGCCACTGCGACACCATGATCGGCAAGTAATACCCCGGCGTCAGAACGTGCTTCAGCGGGGCGGACGGACGGTCCCATGCGGAACGCGTCCGACAAACCGGCACCGATCCCCGGGCTGGTCGTAGCGGATCCGCACCTGCCCGCGCGGATAGGCGGTAAAGAGCTGCGCCATCATATCGCCGAGAAGGCGGGACACTTTTTTCCCGTCGTCATCCAGCCGACCATACGCAGTGGACATTTCAAACCGATCCCACAGCCACCGTCGCGTCCCGTCCACCAGGTCGGGACCGAGCACCCATGCCCCGGCGACGTCGGCATGACCGGGTTCGGCCAGAGGCAAATCGGCCAAGGGCAACTCCGCCGTGGCTGGAACAACTTCAAGGGCGGCTGGAATCCAGACGACGGTCGAGGCGGGTGGCATGCGCGGCCACATTGCC
>JAJPXZ010000018.1 GCA_021205245.1 Planctomycetaceae bacterium | reverse complement strand
GGTTGGGGATGGTTGACCTGCTCAGGTAGATCGAACCGCCTGCTTATTTTCCCCTACGGCTGCGGTTCCATTGCCGCCACCGCCTCCAGCCGTTCCGCCCGGGTTGGCATGTACGGCGACAATAGCCCGAGCGCTCCCCATGCAACCAAACAGCTCAGCAGGCCCACGACAGCGCCGGTCTTGAGCCACAGGAAAAAATTGACCCGCGTCCAATAGCGCCGCTCCAGCATCCCGAGGGCGGTGATGTTGGCGGTCGAGCCGATCATGGTTATGGTGCCGCCGATGCAGGCTCCGTGCAGGAGCGCCCAGAGAAGCGGGGTGGAATCAAGCTTCACCACCACCGGCATGAACGCTGCCACAAAAACGATGTTCTCGATAAATGCGCTGCCGATGGCGGAAATCGCCAGGACAACCGGCAGCAACAGGCCGGGCCGGTCGCCCCAGCGGGCAGCCAACCCTTCGGCGACCCGTACCGTTACCTGGGTATGTTCGAGCGTCCCGGCAACAACGAACAGCATCATGAAAAAGATAAGGGTCAGCCACTCCACATCGTTCTCGATGTATTTGCGGATGTGCTCCCGCCGCCAGATCATCAGGAGCCCGGCGACGAGAAGCGGCGTCATGATAAGCATGGTATTGCGGGTCTGGCCAAGCCAGTCCTCGAAGTAGGTATGCAGCGAGAGGAGGAGCATCAGGCCGATGAGGATGGCCAGCCCCTGGCCGTGAGGCACCATGACGATGGGGCCGAGCCGCAGGCCCATGGCGCGGCGGTTGCGGATGCCTTGTTCCATGACGGCAATCTCACGGCGGAAATTCCACAGCATGAAAATCATGACGACAACGAATTCGGCCAGCATGACCGGGAACGACCAGGTCATAAAATCCATAAACGACAGCGGCGGCGACGCGCCCTGCCCGATGAGGATGCCGACCGGGTTGCCGAGCATGGTTCCGGCCGAACCGATGTTCACAGACATCACCGCCATGATGACGAACGGCACCGGGCGGAGGTTCAGGGTATCGCAGACCTGAAAGACCAGGGCGACGATAAAGACGATGGAAGTCATCTCGTCGACGAGGCAGGAGGTAAGCGCGCCCACGACGCAGGTGGTGATGACAAAGCGCCTGGCCGTCATGGACGGGGAGGCGATGACCGATATGATCATCCAACTGAACAGGCCGAGGTCGCGGAGAACGCCCATGATGATCATCATCCCGACCAGGAAGAGGAGGATGTACAGCTTCGACACCTGGACGACGGTGGTGAGGTGGAGGACGCCGAGGATGGTACGAAGGGCGATGCGGACAAATGCGATGGGCAGGTGGTAGTCCCAGTAAAACAGGGCCGAGGTGATGATGAGGGTAAAGATGGAGGCGGAGAGGATCTGCGGATAGGTAAAATCGTAATGGTGCGCCGCCAGGGTGACGAGGGCGGTCAGGACGATAATGGCGAAAGAGCGGGCGAGGCGCTTGAGTGGCTGGTTCGCGACCGGGTCCGGGTTGTCGGATGGCATGGAATGTCCTTTAACGATCTACCGCAACACCGATCCCAAAAACTCATGAAGATGGATAACCCCGACCAGTTCCCGGCCGCGCAGGACATAGGCGTTGTCTGTCTCGCGGCGGCCTATTTCCTTGAGGGCGAGAATGGCCGGCGAGGTTTCGACCACGTGGGCGAAGTTCTGGACCATGATTTCCCTGAGCCAGGTCGACGACTCGTTCCGGATGATCTCGGCGATTGGTTCGAAATTCAGGAACGGCGACAGATCCTCGACCCACATCAGATAATCGGGCATACATACCTTGACGAGCCGCCGGGTGGTGACGACGCCGATGAGTTCGCGGTCCGGGGTGAGGACCGGCAACTCGGCGGCGCGGTGGGCGAGGAAAAGATCGATGGCACGGGCCAGGCTGTCGTCGGACGAGAGATAGACGGTCGGCGGCGACATGATGTGGCGCGCCTGCAGATGGTCGGGCAGGCGGTGGCCGCCGGCTTCGAAGTGCTGCCACACCGCCAGCGGCGAAGGGAGGGCGGCGATGGACGCGGCGGCGCCGTCGGCCTCGCAGGTCTTGGCCAGGCCGTGGAGTATCTGCTTGTAGATGCCGGGCATGTCGGACGGGATAAGGATGGCGACCACCAGGTGGACGCGCTTGCCCGCGAATTGCCAGCCGGCACGGGAGGTGGCCATGGCGACGATAGGTTTGTCGACCTTCTCGAGCCTGCCGTAAATGACCGCCATGCCTGGAGAGACGTGGACATCGTCCTTTTTCATGTTGGCCGCGACTTCGGCCATCGCCGCCTTGAAGTTGCCGATGCCGTACTCGAGGGCGAGGTGCTCCAGCAGGAGGCGCGGCACATCGTCGGCCGCGGCCTCCTCGGGATTATGGATAATGTCTTCGGGCCGGAACAGGGCGGTCAGGCGCAGCCGCCGCAGGGTGGCGCTGGCGCGCCCGGACGTGCGGTTGGAGGTCCGGTTGGAGGTTCGGTTGCTGGTCATTTTCCGACCGGTATGGGGACGGATACATAGTTGGCGACGTGCTCCCGGGTTACTCGCCTGGGACCGCCGATGTCGCCGGAGAAAGCGCCGTTGTCGCGGACGAGAAGGTAGTCGACGGGCGTCGGCGGGTCTTCCGCATCGACGACGCAGCCAAGCGCCTCGACCACCCGTCTCGCTTCGGCGTCGTCGGCGATATCCGCATCGATGGCGAAGTACATTTTGCGGGTCGGGTCGTAGAACGGGTTGTCGATGGAATCGCCCGGTTCGGGACATTCCTTGTCCAGGCCGACGCTCGACGGCGCGATAAGCGGCACCGGCCTGCCGTCGGCGGAGACGACATAGGGGCTGTACCGCGCTCCCGGCTCTAAAATGGCGCGGCCGGTGATGGGACAGAGGGCGACCGGGACGTTCTCGACCTGGACAGCCATGGAGATGTCTTCCATCGGTTGGGTCACCTGCAGAACGCCGGTGAAACGGTTGATGCTGTTGTAGGGGCGATGCACATCAAAACGCATGCCGGGGCGAACGCCCTGATGTCTCCCCTTGTCGATGACATAGGTCTTGCCGTCGGCAAGCCGGTCAATAACCCTGCCGACGCTGCGGGCGGGGTTGATGATGATGTTCATCGCCGGTTCGTCGGCGGGTGCGGCCGTTGCGGTGGCGGTTGCTGTGGCCGGTGCGACTGCTGCTGGCGCGGTCGCAGGCGCTGATGAAACCGGTGCGGCGGCCGGAGGCCTGAGCGTGGACGAGGGCGCGGCCGTGGGTTCGGCCGGTTGGCTCTCGCCGTGGAGAACCTCTTGCAGGTGCAACTGCAGCGTCTGCTCGGCGTCGGTGAGTTCTTCATTGGAGCGCTGCAGCGCGTCGAACTTTTCCTGAAGAAGCGCGGCGTCGCGCTGGGCGTTGCCGGCAATCAATTCGTGACGGGCCACGTCGGCGCGGGCTTGTTCGAGATCGGCAAGGGCTTCGTCGCGGGCTGTTTCGGCCTCGCGGGCGCGGCGCTGCCAGGTTGCGGCTTCGTCGCGGGCTTCGGCCAGTTCGCCTTCGGGCTGGGCATCGCCGTCGCTGCGGTCTTGGGCGGCCTGGGCCGCTTCCGCGTCCTGACGGGCGAGGTCGAGGGTGCGGGTGAGGCGGTCCCGCTCCGCTTCCAGCGCTTCGATTCGCGTCCGCAGGGTGGCGATGATTTCATCGCTTTCGTCGGTTGCGGCAGGAGCGGCTTCCGTTTCGGTGGCGGCGTCGAGCTGGTCGCGAATCATTTCGACCTCGCGGCGGAGACCGTTGTTATCCGTCTCCAATGACTCCACCCTGGCGGTGGCGGCGGCGAGGCGCTCGGTCAGAGCCAGGACCTCGGGGTGGTTTTCCACCATGTTCTTGGCTTCGGTCAAGCCGCTGCGGGCGGCGGCAAGTTGATCCGACAGGGCGGCGGCGCGTTCCTCCGCCTCCTGGGTCCGGGCGACGAGACTGTCCGCTATCCCTTCGGCCTGGATGGCGCGGACCTGCAGGGCCTCGACCTGGGCGAGCGCGTCGTCGGCGCGGTTTTGCGCCTGAACCATTTGCTCGCGAAGGGCCGCGACCGCTTCCTGAACCTGGGCCTCGGCGTCGATGCGGACGGTATCGGCTGCGGCGGTGAGATCGCGGATACGGCTGGCGGCGACGTCCAGTTCGTTGCGGAAGCGCTGTTCGATTTGCTGGCTTGTTTCGGTGGCGCGGCGCTGAATGTCGCGGACCTGGGCCTCCATGTCGGCGAAGCGCCTGTTGGCCGTTTCCGTTTCGCTGCGGGCCTGGCTGAGGTCACGTTCCAGCCTGGTGCTGGTGGTGGTGGCCTGGGCCTGGGCGGCGCGGAGCGCCTCGTTCAGCCGTTCGACCTCTCCGCCGCGCATATACCACAACACGACAAATGCCGCCATGGCCAAAAGAGCCACGATAAGTACCAACCATAATCCCCTGTTTCCGCCCTCATCGTTCATGCTTTCTCCTCCTGAACGCTCCCCGTTCGGAACGCCCTGCTAGCGCCTCCTGCTGTACGCCTGAGTCGCCGGGGCAGGGCTGATTATACGCAAACGGAGGCACCGATGCCAGCGATTCCGCTGGTGGTTGAGGGGATTCTCGGCGGCGTTGCCGGGAAGGAGTTGCGCGCCGAACTTCTCCCACGTCACCCCGGCGTGAAAAACGTCCATCAGCGGAAAATGCGGGCGGTTCGGCCGGGGTGACGTATGGGGGAGGGTGGATGTTTTTCCGATAAAAAAAGCCCCGCCGATCGGCGGGGCCTTTTTCTGGACGAAAACTTAAACCCACTACGGCAGCCACAGCCCGCCGTCTTCGTCTATTCTGAACTGCGGCACCCAGGAGATTTCCCAGGCGTTGCCGTCCGGGTCGGCGACATAGCACGATACCGCGCCGGACGCCATTTCCGCCGGTTCCCGCAGGCTCAGGCCGCCGGCGTCGATAAAGCGCTGGTACACGCTCCACACGTCGGCCTTGTCCTGCACATGCAGGGCCAGGGTAATTCCGCCCGGGGCGGGCGTCCTGCCGACCATGTTCTGCTCGCGCAGGAGATCCGCCATCGGATAGAGGGCGAGGATCTGGCCCTGGAGTTGGAAAAACGCCGTCTGGTCGTACTTGCCCCGGGCGGCCTGACGCCAGCCAAGCGCTTCGTAGAAGCGAATCGAAGCAGGCATGTCGCGCACGCCGACGGTGATGAGAGACACCGCCTGGACAGGCTTACGGGCATTGGGGTCGCGTTCCGGTGGGCGCGGAACGGCAACGCCCTCCTCGGCTTGCGCCGCCGGCGCGGCGACGGCTGCCGGTTCGGGTGTCGTGGCCGGCATGGCATACGCCGTCGAGGCTGAAGCGATTGGTTCCGGCTGGGCAGCTTCCGGCGTCACGGCGACGGCGGCTTCGGGTGCGAGTTCGGGTTCAGGTATCGGCGCGGCTTCGGCAAAGTCGGTGGTCGGGGCCGGGTCGAGCGTGACTTCCGGAGTCGGGGGCCGCAGCGAATCCGCAGGTGCGGCAGCCGCCGGTGCTGAAGCGGGCGCGGCGTCCGTCGCCGCTGGTGCCGGGTTCGGTGTTGCGGCATAAAAATCGGGCAACCCGTCGTTCAGATCCACCGCCAGGTCGGCGGTGCCGAGTTCCCGTCTATCGCCGCTGCTGTCTATCGGGTTGGTGGAAGCGGCGTCGACGCGGCGCACCGCCAGTTCGCGGTCCAGCATCGCCTCGAGTTCGTTCCGCAATTCGCCGGCCACTTCAGGCACTTCGGTCCCATCTTCGAGTTGGACCGTCCCGGCGGTATCTGTCCGGCTTTCCTGAATCTCGGTTTCGACAGCTTCGAGGATCTGCGCCGCCAGGTCGGTGTTGACGCCGGTGGGGGGTGGGGTCGCGGGCGTTGTGGCCGGTGCGGCGACGGGAGGCGTCGGCGCTGTGCCTGGTTCGTCCGCGTTCGACATGAGCGTCGGCGCTGCGCCCGCGACGGCTCCGGGCGGCAGGCTCTGGACAAAGGTGTCGAAGCGGAGGGTGGTGCGGACAGGCGACGTTATTTGCACAAATATGGCATAAACCGCGCCGGCTTCGGGCGTCGGCCTGATGTTGCGGAGTTGCAGAATGGCCCGCTCGCCAGCCGCGAAGGTACGCTTATGGGCCTGGAGCTGGATGCAGGTGCAGGAGGTGAACAGCCTGCCGATCGTCACCGGCCTGCCGTCCGGGCGGATGATTTCGAACGCCTTGCCGGGTGAATGATCAACGGGCAGGGGTGCGACAGTCACGTCGTCGGCCGGAATGACCTGGAAGCCATGTGCCTCGGGAACCGCGTTGACGTTGCGCATGGTTGAGAGAATTTCGCCAGCGGCAACCAGGTTGGCGACCATGATCATTACGGCCGCCGCCACAGCCATCCGGCGAGGAAAAATACCCGACATATCCAATCCTTTCAGCAGAATAACGCTTCGCGCCATCGTCCGACATTCGCAGTGAGCGACTGCGGCCACGCCGACAGACGCCGCGACATGCGGATAATGCGCGACAACGTGCGTCACAAGGTATACATTATTATGGATAAGCGGCTTCGGTGTCAACCGTGAGCAGCCGCAAATTCAGCGGGTATGAAGCAATTTCCCCGACAGGAAGACTGTGTTCAACCGAAGACTCCTCCTTCGTGGCTCCGGCCTTTACGACGAAAGTTGGGAAAAATTCTTCCTGCCTTGACGCGGGAAGGCCGCTTACCTAGAATAGTGGAGAGACATATCGTTTCTGTATTTCGACTATTGGGCGCGTAGGGCGCGGATGTCCGCCGCGCCGGTGGCTTGTTGCAAACATTTGCACCAACCCTTCATCATTTTACCATCGCCGGTCAGGGGAACGGCGTATTCTCTTACAAGGAGCGACTCATGGCTGATGGTCCCAGCTTGGTACTGCAACCCCCATCACTGGAGTTGGCGCAGAAAATCGCCAACACCATCCGTTTCCTCTCCGCCGATCAGGTCCAGAAAGCAAACTCCGGCCACCCCGGCATGCCCATGGGCTCGGCCGAAATCGCCACCGTCTTGATGACCAAGCACCTGCGCATCGACCCGAAGGACGACAAGTGGCTGAACCGCGACCGCTTTGTCCTGTCCGCCGGTCATGCGTCGGCCCTTCTTTACTCCATGTTGTATCTGCAGGGCTTCCTGACCATGGACGACCTCCAGGGCTTCCGCCAGCTCGACTCCCGCACCCCGGGCCACCCCGAGCACGGCGAGACCCCCGGCGTTGAAGCATCCACCGGCCCCCTGGGGGCGGGGTTCAGCATGGCTGTCGGCATGGCGACCTCTGAACGGATGCTGGCCGAACTGTACAACACGCCCAAGTTCGACGTCATCGATCACTATACCTATGTCCTTACCGGCGACGGGTGTCAGCAGGAAGGCGTGGTCTATGAGGCAGGCAGCCTGGCCGGTCATCTCGGCCTCGGCAAAATGATCGTCTTCTACGATTCGAACAACATCACCATCGAAGGCACCCGCGACCTCGCCTTCACCGAAGACGTTCCGGCCCGCTACCGCGCCATGAACTGGCACGTGCAGGAAATCGACGGCAACGACATCGCCGCTATTGACGCGGCCATCGTCGCCGCGAAGGAGGAGACCTCCCGCCCCAGCATCATCGTCGCCTCCACCGTCATCGGCCGTGGCGCGCCGAACAAGGCGGGCAAGAACTCCGCCCACGGCGAACCCCTGGGCGTGGACGAACTCGCCGCCGCCAAGGCTGGTATGAACTGGTCGGCAGAATCGTTCTATGTGCCGCAGGAAGTGGCGGATTACTTCGACGTCCGTCGCGGCGAATGGATGGCCATGCGGCAGGAATGGAACGAGATGTACGCCGCCTACGATAAAAAGCACCATTCCACCGCGCGAGAATTGGCGCGGGTCATGGCGGGCGAACTGCCGAAGCAGTGGAAAAACGCACTGGTGGAATTCCCGACCGACAAGGCCATCGCCACCCGCGCGGCCGGCGGCACGGTCATGAACCAGCTGGGCGCGGTGATTCCCGAACTCGTCGGTGGCGCGGCCGACCTCGCCCCCTCCACCAAGACCGACATCAAGACCGGCGCGAACCCGGACTTTATCAACCGTGGCGCGTTCCTCGGCCGTAATATCCACTTCGGCGTGCGCGAACATGCCATGGGCTGGTTCACGAACGGCATGGCCCTGCACGGCGGCTTTATCCCCTATTCCGCCACGTTCATGGTTTTCCATGACTTTATGCGCCCGGCGGTTCGGTTGTCGTCGATGATGAACCTCCGCAATATCTTCATCTACACCCACGACAGCATCATGGTCGGGGAGGACGGCCCGACCCACGAGCCGATCGAACAGTTGGCCGCGCTTCGCTGCATCCCCAATCTGCATGTGTGGCGTCCCGCCGACGCGAACGAAACGTCCTTCGCCTGGCAGGCCATGCTTGAGCGCAAGAACGGCTCCTCGGCGATCTGCCTGTCCCGTCAGAACCTGGCGGTCCTGGATCGGACCAAATACGCCGCCGCCCGCGAGACCCTGAAGGGGATGTACATCCTCGATACCGACGCGGAAAAGGGCGCGGAGATCCTGATTATCGCGTCCGGCAGCGATGTCCACCTCGGTTTGGGCGTGGCCGACAAGCTGCGCGAACTGGGCAAGGCGGTCCGGGTTGTGTCGGCCCCGTGTCTCGAGGTCTTCCGCACCCAGGCCGAAGGCTACCGCAAGAAAGTGCTGCCGAAGCGCCTGAAAAAGCGTATCGTCATCGAGTCGGGCGTGGTGCAGGGCTGGGAAGGCGTGCTGGGCGATTCCGGCATCTTCTGCGGCTTGGACCGGTTCGGTTTGTCCGGCAAGGCGGAAGCGGTTGCTGAAAAGCTCGGCATGACTGTTCCCGCGATTGTCGAAAAGGTCAATCAGGCCGGGTGGTAGTATTTACCCGCCTGCGATGTATGTGCTCTAATGTTTGCCCCGGCCTTTTAGGCCGGGGTTTTTTTGTCGCAGGACATAGCCGGAAAAGGTGGGCGAAGTCCGTGTCTTCGTCAGCAAGTCCACGCCGCACCCTCCCCTATCGTCACCCCGGCGTGCGGACCTCCACCAGCGCGCAAGCGGGCGGTTCGGCCGGGG
>JAJPXZ010000025.1:20086-40713 GCA_021205245.1 Planctomycetaceae bacterium | reverse complement strand
GTCCCGCTCGTACCATTAAAAACCGTCATCCCCGCGAACGCGGGGGCCCAGCGGGCTTCTCAATAAAGGAACGGTGGTACATACCGGCTGAGCGCATTAGGTAAATGGGGAAAGGTACCGTTCCCTGTTTGGGCCGCCCTCTGGGTCCCCGCGTTCGCGGGGATGACGATTCTTTTTTGGTGCGAGTGGCGCGGATTGTTTCGCAATGACGACCGCTCTAGTTCGGTGCCTGGGGCACTATTAACGTGGGCCCGCCTTCCAGTGAAAGGCGGGCCCGCTTTTTGTTTTCGGTAAATCTCTTTCGATTCGCTTAGAACGGTGTATCCGGGTTGTAGAAGTCCGCCGCGTTTTCCTTGGTGATCAGTTCCGCCGGGACAATGACGCGGCTGGGCATGGCACGGATTTGGTAGATGTAGGGGTTGAGCTTTTCGCCGCGCGCGCCGAGGATGGCGTAGGAAGTGGCGGTGGCGATGACGGACGGCGGATAGGTACAGTCGGCCTTCACCAGCGGGTTCGAGTCGTCCATGATTTCGCGGACCACGTTCTTGAGCGCGCCGCCGCCCATGAACATCTTGATGTCGCTGCGGCCGGATTCGCGGAACGCCTGCATCGCGCCCAGCATCATGTCGTCGTCGCAGGTGAAGACGCCGTCGATCTTGGGATACTTCTGCAGCATGTTTTCCATGACCGCGAGGGTCTTCTGGCGGTTCCATTCGCCCGGCTGGACGTCCAGCACCGTGATGCCGGGATACTCGGCCGCGATTTCCTTGGCGGCGTTGGTGCGGATGGTGTCGATGGGGCTGGGCGTGCCGCCGATGATGATGACGTTGCCGTTGCCGCCCAGGCTGTCGATCAGGAACTTCATGCCCTTACGCGAGTAGTTGTAGTCGTCTCCGGTGATGTAGAGATCGTAGATGCCTTCCTTCGACACGCCGCGGTCGAGCACGACCACGTAAATCCCCTGGTTGAACGCCTGCTCCACCACATTGGTTACCGAGGTGTCGTGCGGGAAGACGACGAGAGCGTCAATCTGCTTAGTGACGAGGTCTTCGATGTCCGAAGCCTGCTGGTTGGACGTGCCGGAAAACTTGAGTTCGATTTCGACATTCGGATCCCACTTGGCCCAATCTTCCTTCGCCTTGTTGGCCCAGTAATTGGCGTTGGCCATCCAGCCGTGGGTAGCGGAGGGCATGGAGACGCCGACCTTCAGCTTGGTGTCTGCCGCCTGGGTGACCCCCATTGTGACGCACAGTGCCAGTATCGCGATTGCCAGGTACCGCATGCGCTGCTCCTTTCAAAACGATGGAATTTTTTCCCGGCCGCCCACAATGGCGTCCGGCCCTATTGCTTCTGCTTCTGAATAAACACGGAACAAATGATGACGATGCCCTTGATAACGCCCTGCAGATATGGCGAAATGCCGGCCATGTTCAGCATGTTCTGGATGATCTGCAGCATAAAGCAGCCGACAACCGTTCCCCATACCGTGCCGCGCCCGCCCGCCATGGCGGTGCCGCCGATGATGACGGCGGCGATGGCGTCCATCTCGAAGCCGATGCCGAAGTTGTTCGTGGACACCGTGCCGAAACGCCCGGCCAACAGGAACGCGGAAATGCCGACCATCGTCCCGATAATGCCGTAGGCCCAGAAGCGGACGCGCTGCACCTTGATGGCGGAGTACTCGGCCACCTTGGCGTTCGATCCGACGGCGCAGAGGTAGCGGCCGTAGCGGGTGTTATTGAGGATAAACGACAGCATCGCCGCCAACACCAGCAGGACAAACACAGGCAGCGGCAACGATACCCGCGACCCGGCGAACTGGAAGGTGAACAGGGACGACATGCCGATTTGGTTGATCAGGTTTGACCGGGCGGCGAACTCGCCCGCGTCGCCGATATACAGGCTTAAGTAGCGGTAGATCGACATGGTGCCGAGGGTGGTGATAAACGGCACGATGCGCCCGTAGGCGATGAGTGCGCCGTTGACGAGGCCGTTTATCGTCCCCAGCACCGCCATGACCACAAAGATGAGGGCGAGGAAGCTGTAGGAGTCCTGCATGCCCCGGCCGAGCAGATGGTTCATGAGGATGACGCCAAGCGATCCGGCAAAGACGGCGCTGGAGCCGACCGAGAGATCGATGCCGCCGGAGATGATGACGAAGGTCATCCCCAGGGCGATGATGCCGGTATACGATGCCTGGCGCATGATGTTGATCAGGTTGGCCGGTGTATGGAAATAGGGCCAGCCCATAAAGGTGGCGGCGATGAGCAGCACCACCAGGGCGTAGTAGACGCCGTAGCGCTCGAGGTTGAGTTTTTCCATCAATCCCGCGCGCGGCTGGGCCGCTTCGGTTTTAGCCGGATTCGACGACAAGTCATTCTCCTCTGGACGAAATGATTCGTTACGATGCGTTCGAAATATCTTCTTCGCGGACGCCGGTGGCGAGGAACATTATTTCCTCCTCGTTCATCGCCCCTCCCTCCACGACGCCGGCGATGGCGCCCTCGCGCATCACGACGATGCGGTTGCACAGGCCGATGACCTCCTCCAGCTCGGAGGAGATGACAAGGCAGGCGATGCCCTCGCGGGCGAGGCGATTCAGGAACGAATAGATTTCCAGCTTGGCCGACACGTCGACGCCACGGGTCGGCTCGTCGACGATAAGCACCTGCGGCCGGGTGTCGACCGCCTTGGCGAGAGACACCTTCTGCTGGTTGCCGCCGGAGAGGTTTTCCAGCCGCTTGTCGGCGTTGTCTGTTTTGATGTGGAACGATTCGATATAGCGGCGCACCGATTCGGCCTCGCGCTTTTTATCGATACGGCCGAGAAAGCGGCCGGAATAACTGCGGAGCGACGCCAGGGTGGTGTTGTTGGTGACGGAAAAACTGGTGATGATGCCCGAGCCTTGCCGGTCTTCCGATAGGTAGGAGATGCCCGCCTCATTGGCGTCACGCGGCTCGCGAATAGTCACCTCGCGCCCGTCGCGGAAAATCTTGCCTGCCGATTTTTTCCGCAAACCGAGGATGGTCTCCGCCACCTCGGTCCGGCCCGCACCGACCAGACCGGCGAGGCCGAGGATTTCGCCCCGCCGGAGCGCGAACGAAATGTCCTGGATAACGCCCGGGACGGTTAGCCCGCGTACCTCGAACACCACCTCGTCCGACGGCGACGTCTTGGCCGGGAACAGCGTGCCGAGTTCGCGGCCCACCATCGCCTGCGCCATCTCGACGGTGGAAATTTCCGCCGTGGGCGAGTCGAGGACCACCGCGCCGTCCCGCAGCACCAGCACCCGGTCGCAGAGGTCTTTCACCTCCTTTAGTTTGTGGGAGATGTAGATGATGGTCATGCCGTTGTCGCGGAGTTTTCGGGTAAGGCGGAAGAGGATGTCGATCTCGTGCAGGGTGAGCATGGTGGTCGGCTCGTCCATGATCAGCACATGGGCTTCGAAGGCGAGCGCCTTGGCGATTTCCACCATCTGCTTTTCGGCGGATGAGAGGTTTTCGATCATCGCGTCCGGCGGAATGTCCACCTTCAGTTCGGCCAACAGTTCGCTCGTGCGCGCTTTCATCGCCGCCTTGTCGAGGAGGCGGTTCGGTTTGAGGATTTCCGCGCCGAGGAAGATGTTGTTGTAGACCGGGAGATCCCGGACCAGGTTGAACTCCTGCGGCACCAGGCTGATGCCGAGGCCACGGGCGGCGATGGCGTCGGGGATGTCGACCTTCTCGCCTTCGACATACACGTCGCCGGAGGTCGGCTGGTAGATGCCGGAGATGATTTTCATCAGGGTGGATTTGCCCGCGCCGTTTTCGCCGATGATGCCGAGAATTTCGCCACGACGGATGCCGACGTCGATGTCCTTCAGGACCGGCACGCCGGAGAAGCTTTTCGAGACGCGGTCGATACGGATTATGTGGTGCGAGTCGGTCATGAGCATCCTTTCGGATTGAACCTGGCGCACTACTCGGAGAGGAGAGAACCGCCACTGGGGCGGTTACCATACTATACCGTCATGCGAAATAAACGCAAGACGCTTCATGCCGCGAATTGTCACGTGTAGGCGCGCACGCCGCCTACCCATCGAGGAGGAGCGACGCCGCGCCCAGCACGCCGCTTCCCGCGCCGATGGAGGCTTTGGCGACCGTCATCGGATCGTGCAGCATGTCGCCGGCGAGGGCGGTGAACTTATCCTGCATCCGCTCGAAATAGCCGAATTCCCAATTCATCAAACCGCCCCCGAGGATGATGGCGGACGGGTTGAAGATTTGAAAAATGTTGTACAGCATGATGCCGAGATAATCGGCGTATTCGTTGATGATGGCCAGAGCAACGGCGTCGCCGTCGCGGGCGTGGGCCATGATGTGCCTGCCGTCGAGGCGGCCGCCCGGGTGGGCGTTCGGGTTCAAGAACATCCGCGTCGGCAGGCGCTGGCTTTTTTGCCGCGCTATATTGTCCAGGTTCAATGTACTGGCGAGGGCCATGAAACAGCCTTTGTTGCCGCAGGTACAGGCTATGTCGGAATTCGGCTCGACGATGGTGTGGCCAATCTCGCCGGCTGTGCCGGTGCGGCCCCGGTAGAGGCGGCCGTTGATGATGATGCCCGCGCCGATGCCGGTCGAGACGGTGACGAAGACCATGTCGTCGTGACCCATCCCCGCGCCGTACCGGTATTCGGCCCATGCCTGGCAGTTGGCGTCGTTTTCGAGGATGATGCGGATGCCGCCGAGGCGGGACGAGAGTTCCCGCGTCAGGGGATATCCGGCAAAGCCGTCCAGGTTGGAGGTGAAAAGGACGATGCCGTCGCGGCTACGCATATGGCCAGCCATACCCACCCCGACCCCGGTGAGGTCCGATACGGCAATGCCTGCCTCGGCGCATGCCTGTCGAACCAGGTCGGCGGCGAGATCCATGACGCCGGATTCGTCGTGGCGGACATGATCGCCAGTCGAACAGAGGGCAACCGTCTCGCCCTCGGGCGTGACGATGCCGACCGCCATTTTGGTGCCGCCAATGTCGATGCCGCAACAATATGTCGTCATCGCGTCGCTTTCTTTTGATAGGCTGTTTCGATTCCGTGATCTCGGCAATTCGCTGTGAGGCTGGCACGCCACGTCTCGAATGGGTAGGTGGTAATTAGTGTACACCATATTCTTCGAATGTCAAATGACTTTCTTTCGAAAGTTTTATTGCCTCCGTTAGACATATGCCACTCGTTATGCGGGTTGACTTGTGTGATAACATGTATTATAGTGAAGTGGGCAATGTGGACAAGCAACCGCGTCCACCCGGGGGAGTGTCATTATGAAGCAGAGACGTTCAGCAATTCTCGAGTACCTGTCCACACGCGGCCAGGCGACGGTGCAGGAGTTGTGCGACCTGTTCGACGTGTCGATGGTGACGATGCGGCAGGATTTGTCGTTCCTCGAAAAAGAGGGCTTTCTCCACCGCACCCACGGAGGAGCCACCCTGCTGGAACTGGAAAACATCTCACACCGGCTCAGCATCAACCACGAGAAAAAGGTTGAGATAGCAAAGCAGGCCGCGTCGCTGGTGGATGACGGCGAGACGGTGCTGCTGGAATCGGGAAGCGCCAACGCCCTGCTGGCACGGGAACTGTCGGGCCGCCGAGTGCAGATGGTGGTGGCGAACCTCTTCGTGGCGCGGCAGGTCAAGCATGGCGATTTGGCGAGGGTGGTGGTGATTGGCGGCGTGTATCAGCCGGACAGCGAAAGTTTGGTCGGCGCGATGGCACGGCAGAATATAGCGAACACCTTTTTCACCAAGGCATTTATCGGCGTCGACGGTTTTACCGCCGAGACCGGTTTTACCAACCGCGATATGGAGCGGGCGGAGATTGCGGCCAATATTGTCGGCCGCTGCCCACGGACCTATATCGTCGCGGATTCGTCCAAATTCGGCGCGACCGGCATGGCCCGGATCTGTGGGTTGGATGATGTCGCCGGGGTGATTACCGACCACGGTTTGTCCGAGCCGATGGCAGAGGTTGTCCGTCGGAGTAAGGCTGAACTGTATCTGGCATGAAACCAGGTATACGCCGAGGTGACGTGTGGGGGAGGTTGGGACGGGATACGGTAGATGAGGGCCGCGCGCGGGCGCGGCCCTCGATGCATTGATGACTTCGGGCTTGCTACTGCCAATCGAGGTACTTCTGCGCGTTGTGCTTTTCAACCACGTCGCAGCCGGTGTCGACGATGCGTTGCACTTGTTCGCCGTTCAGGTGCTTGACGATCTGCTCGACGGTCAAACGGCCCATGGTGGCGGGCTTCTGGGCGATGGTGGCGTCGATGTTGCCGTCAATGATGTCCTGCGCGGCCGAGGGCTGACCGTCAAAGCCGCAGATCTTGATATCGTCCCGGCGGCCGGAGGCGGCGATGGCATTGCCGGCGCCGATGGCCATGTTGTCGTTGACGGCGAAGATGCCCTTCAGGTTCGGGTAGGCGGTGAGGAAGTTCTCGGTCACTTCCATGCCTTTGGCGAGTTCGCAGTTCGCATACTCACTGGCGACTACCTTCACGTCCGGATACTTGACGATCTCGTCCATAAAGCCCTTGTAGCGCTGGGTGGTGGCGTCGTTGCCGGAGAATCCGTCGAGGATGGCGACTTCGCCCTTGACGTTTTCACCAATCCAGCGCGCGCCAATTTTGCCGCCTTCGTAGTTGTTGGTGCCGACGAATGAGACAAAGGGGCTTTCGTCCGCGCCCGAGTCGATGAGGAATACGGGAATGCCCTTGGCGTCGGCCATTTTAATCGTGTCGACAATGGCGGTGGCGGAACAGGGGCCGGTGATGATGACGTCGACGCCCTGCTCGATGAACGTTTCCAGAATGCTGATCTGTTTGTCCACTTCGGTCTCGGCGTCGGGCGCGTTGATGCGCATCTCGAAGCCGACCGCTTCCGCCGCCGGGCGGGTGGCGTCCGTCATGGCGACGAAGAACGGGTTGTTCAGCGTCTTCGGGACCAGGGCAATGGTTTTTCCCTTCATGTCCACCGCACCGGCGGACAGGGCCGTCACCAACGCCAACGACAGAATAAGCGCGCATTTCTTCATGCCTGTTCTCCTCTGTGAATTCGCGGTTACGGAATGCGGCCACGCGGCCGCGCTCCATTCGTTCTTAGTCAAGCCTTCTTGCAGCCAATCGGGTGCGGGTGATGTCCAGGCCCACGGCGATGACGATGATCGCCCCCACGACGATCTGGGTGAAAAAGCTCTGGACGCCCAAGAGCACCAGACCGTTTCGAATAACCGCCACCACCACCGCGCCGATAAGCGAGCCGATAATGCTTCCTTCGCCGCCGTTGATGCTGGTGCCGCCGATGACCGCCGCCGCGACCGATTCCATCTCGTAGCCCTGCCCCGCGACCGGCTGGGCGGCGGACAGGCGCGACAGATAGACGATGGCGGCGATGCCGACGCACGCGCCGGAAATCATAAATACTTTTATCTTGTTCCATTCGATATGGACGCCCGAGAGCCTGGCCGTCTCCTCGTTCGAGCCGATGGCAAGGATATAGCGGCCGGTGGCGGTCTTCGACAACAGGAGCTGACCGATCAGGCCGACGATGATGAAGATGAACACCGGATTCGGGATGCCCAGGGTAAAGCCCTGGCCGATGACGCGGAACGCCTGGTGCTTGACCGCGACCATGGCTGAGTTGGTCATCCACAAGGTAAAGCCGCGCACCACGAACATCGCGCCCAGCGTGACGATAAAGGCGGGGATGCGTACATAGGCGACAATTGCGCCGTTCACAACGCCGATGGCGGCGCCGCAGAGCACGCCCACCGGCATCGCCAGCCAGATGTTGCCGGTGGCGTTGATGATGAGGCCGGTGACGACACAGCAGAACGCCAGATACGAGCCTTGGCCCAGGTCGATGCCGCCCGTCATGATGACGAATGTCATGCCGGTCGCCATGATGGCGTAGATGGCGGTCTGCCGCAGCACCTGCATGATGTTGTTGTAGGTGAGGAAGGTGTCGGTGGTCAGGGCCAGCAGGAGGCAGATCACCGCCAAGGGGAGAAGCGCCCCCAGGCCGGAGACGCGCCGCATTCGTTTGCGAAATGCCCGGACCGATTGTGCCGCACTGGTCATAGTTTGTTCTCCTTGCGTACTACTTCAAGCCGCCGATGGCGTGGTGCATAATCGTTTCCTGGGTGGCCTGTTCCCTCGAGAGTTCGCCGGTGATGCGGCCTTCGTGGAAAACCAGGATCCTGTCGCAGGTGCCGAGAATTTCCGGAAGTTCGGAAGAAATGACAATGATGGTCGCGCCTTCCTCCGCCAGCCGGTTGATGATGCGGTAGATTTCCGACTTCGCCCCGACGTCGATGCCCCGGGTTGGTTCGTCGAAAATGTAAATCTTCGAGTCGGCGGTAAGCCATTTGGCAAACACCACCTTTTGCTGGTTGCCGCCGGACAACAGCCTGGCTTGCTGATGCAGTGAGGGCGTCTTGATGCTGAGGCGGTCGACGTGGCTGTTGACCTCGTCCTTGACCTTCTTTTCGTTGAGGAAGCCGAAATGGACGTATTTTTTCAGGGCCGCGAAGGTGACGTTCCAACTGAGCGGCTTGGCCAAAAACAATCCCTCGGCCTTGCGGTCCTCCGGCAGCAGGCCGATGCCGTGACGGATGGCGTCCATGGGATGGCGGATGCGCACCTCGGAGTTGTCGATGCGGATGCTGCCGGTCTTGCCCGGAATCGCCCCGAAAATGGCTTTTGCCGTGGTGGTGCGGCCCGAGCCGACCAATCCGGCCAGGCCCAGCACTTCGCCCCGCCTGGCGGAAAAAGAAACATCGAAGAGGAGACGGGGGACGGAGAGGTTTTCGACCTCCAGCACCACGTCGCCGATCTGGGCGTTGCGGACCGGATATTTCTCCGTCAGGTCGCGGCCGACAATCAGTTTGATAATGTCATCCATTCTCGCAGTGGCGAGGTCGTCGACGTCGGCGACGAATTTGCCGTCCCGAAGCACCGTACCCCGATCGCAGAGTTGTTGAATTTCCTCCATTCGGTGGCTGACATAGAGAAAGGTGATGCCCTTCGCGCGCATGTTCTTGACGATTTCGAAAAGGTGATCGATCTCGTTGTCGGAAAGGGCCGAGGTCGGCTCGTCAAGGATGATGAAGGACGGCTTTTGTGAAAACACCTTGATAATTTCCACAATTTGCTGCTGGGCGACGGACAAGTCGCTGATGCGGGCGCGCGGGTCGATGTCGACCCCCAACTCGGCGCACCAGCGACGGCATTCGGCATAGGTTTTGCGCCAATCGATCAGGCCGAAGCGGTCGCGGATTTCCCGGGTCAGGTAGACGTTGGCCGCGACCGAGAGGTGCGGCAGGAGGCTGTTCTCCTGGAAAACAGTGCCGATGCCGAAGCGGCGGGCGTCGTGCATGCCGTGGATATGGACGCGCTCGCCGTTCAGGTAGATCTCGCCCGTGTCCTCCTTGTGGACGCCGGTGAGGATTTTAATAAGGGTCGATTTGCCTGCCCCGTTTTCGCCCAAGAGGGCGTGGATATCGCCACGGCGGATGTCGAACGACACATCGTCGAGGGCGACCACGCCGGGAAAGCGTTTCGTGATGTTTCGGAGCGATATGAGGGGCGGTGACGTAGTCAGGGTTCACCTCCTTTCATGTGGGTTCGCCATTAGGGCTGACGATTGACACAACAATCTCCCTTGGCGTCACCCCGGCGTCTGTGCGTCCATCAGGGCAAAAAACGGGCGGTTCGGCCGCTTGCGCCGCTGGTGGATGCCCGCACGCCGGGGTGACGTAAAAGGGAGGGCGAAGCGCGTATGGCTATTTCCAGCACTCCACCAGCACCTTCATGCTTTCCTCGGTCTGGCTGGTGCGGATGGCTTCGTCGTAATCGTCCAGGTAGAAGCGGTGGCTGAAGAATTTCATCCACGGGAAATCGTCGCGGTAGCGGTGCATCATCTCCATCGACGGGCGGTAGCCGGTCACGGCGTGGTTGTTCATGCCGATGATGCGGAGGTTCTTGCCGCAGCCCATGGCCATGTTGCCCTCGGGCGGACCCATATCGACAAAGTGGCCGCACTCGAGATAGACGCCCGCCTTGCGGACCATCTGCAACCCCTCCGGAACCACAGCCGGAACGCCGGTGCATTCGGCAACCACGTCCGCCCCCAGCCCGTGCGACGCCTGCCGCACCGCCTCGAGCCGCTGTTTGACATCGGTCGTCTTGACGTTCAGGGTGATGTCGGCGCCGAATTCCTTGGCGAGGTTCAGTTTGTAGTCCGAAAGGTCGGTGGCAATGATGGTGCCGGCTCCCATCATGCGCGCCTTGATGACATGGGCGAGGCCCAGCGGCCCGACGCCCTGCACCACCACCGTGCCGCCGAAGCCGAAGCCTTCGCCGTCGAAGGAAAAGAGCTCCTTCGCCTTGTCGAGGGTATAGGTGACGCTCATCAGTTCGGCCAAACAGGCCATTTCATTCGACACAAACTCCGGCACCTTGTACACGTAGGTTCGGGGCAGGAGGTACATGTATTCTGCGAACGCGCCAAAGAGGTGCGGCGCGGTGTCGCAGGAAAGACTGTTGCCGTAGCATTCGCGGGACGGATCTTCGCACCACGGATACCACGACGCGTGACGGCAGTAATAGCATTTGCCGCAGACGATGTCGGGGCAGAAGGTGACGCGGTCGCCGACCTTCAACTCTTCGCCGTAATAGTCGAGGTTTTTAGCGCCTTCCCGGCTGATTTCTTCAATAATGCCCACCGCTTCGTGGCCCTGGATGTAGGGATAGGCGGCGTGAAACTCGGTGTCTGTGCCGGTGTTTTGCCGCGTTTCGCCCCGGTAGGAGTGCTTGTCGGTGCCGCAGATGCCGGACATCAGGCTTTTCATTATCGCCCCGCCCTCTTCCAGGCGCGGATACGGGAATTGACGGATTTCCACCTGCTTCGGTCCCGCCACGACAGCCGCCTTGACGGTCTTGGCCATGCCATATCTCCTTATAGAGGTAAATCGCCCCCGTCGCCGACGCCGCGACACGCGGCATGGCGGTGGTGCTCGGTTTTTGCCCTGGAAAAATCCACAAAGTGCGGGCAGCCCTGGTCCGAAATCCGGAATGGTACGTTGGCAGTGTGCGTGGAACGTAAGCCGTGAGAGGCTAGTTTTCCGGATTCCGGACCAGGGCCGCCGGCGATAACACGGTGGTGCGTCCCTGCGGCGTACGACGCCGCTGACTATGCAAGGTCCAATGTACTGTATCGCTTTTTTCTATGGCCGGCGCACTTGGGACGCCGGAGTGGGTTGATACGGATCGACCGGCCGCGTCGTGTTTCGGAGGATAAGGCGCGGTTCGATAATGCGGTGTTCAGGCCGGTGTCCGTCTCGCTGCTGTATGGTGTCCATCAACAACTCCGCCGCCCCGGTGCCGAGTTCGTACCCTTGTTGTGCAATGGTGGACATCTGGATCTGCGACAAGGACGACATGAACATGTTGTCAAAGCCGACGATGCCGAAGTCCTCGGGGATGCGCACGCCTTGGTCGAGGAGAAAATCCATCGCGCCGATGGCGCAGATATCGTTAACGCAAAATACCGCGTCGGGACGGGTTTTCCGGCTCCACAAGCGGCGCATTACCTCGCGCCCGCCTTCCATGGTGAACTCGCCGTCGGCGGTGAGATTTTTCGAATACGAGACGCCGTAGTGCTGTAACGCCGCCTTGTATCCTGCCCCGCGCTGACGCGAGGTGGGTGGATCCTGCCTGGCGCCAAGGTAGCCGATACGGGTGTAGCCACAACGAATCAGGGCTTCGGCCGCGAGGAAGCCGCCGTAGAAATTGTCCGTATCGATGGTGGAGTAGGTGTCCGAATAGTTGGTGGACAACATCGCCACCGGACACGACAGGCGCGCGGCGATATGGTCGAAGTCGCTCCTGGCCGACTTCATGATCAGCCCTTCGACACGCTGCCGTTCCATATATTCAAGCTGCGCCAGTTCCGTTTCCATATCCCACTCCGAGTCGCACAGGATAAGGGTATAGCCGAGCGGGCGCACGTAATCCTTGATGGCGCGGGCGACCTCGACGTGGTACGGGTTGGCGAGGTCGGGCGCGATATAAGCAATGGTCGAGCCACGGCTCGTCACCAGGCTGCGCGCTAGTGCGTTCGGGCGATAGCCGAGAGCGGCCGCCTTCGCCTTTATGGCGGTGCGCATGGCGTCGGAGACGCCGTTCTGGTCGTTGAGGGCGCGCGACACGGTCGCGACGTTGACGCCCATGGCGCGGGCGATGTCTTTGATGGTAATATTTGCCATTATGTCACCGAGAGAGAGGGAGGACGAATCGTCCGAATACCACAAGGATAGTGGCGCAAACGTTTGAGTAAAGACTGGAAAAAAAAGGACGCTCTCGGCGAACCCAAAAAGCCAACGCAAACGTTTGAGTGGCTTTCCCTTTAATTTATCCCCCGTGAAGCCTTAGTCAAGTCGGTTGTGGAAAAAATTTCTCGCTCCGGAGGCTAACTATGGTAAGGCCGTCTGTATCCATGCCGAACTGGGAGAGAGGGTTTTTGCGCGTATTCCGAGACGTTTTGGTGGATCTATCCGGACACCTTTTTATTTTTTTCCGCTCCGTATTTCTACCGCTTCGCCAGCGATAGGTGACAGCCATCCGCGTTCGCGCAGGCTGCCGCGTGTGCCGCTCAGGCTGTACAATAATGCCCACCGTCGTTGTCCGTGCATCCGCCTCCCCGGTCATGTACAGAGCGGCGCGGAGGCTTCAGTCGCGGACATTTTTTCCCTCCCGCGCGCATGGAATGGGGTATACTATAAAGTGTGTGCCTGCTATTATTTAACCGCCGGAAATCGATTTCTTACCTCTTCACATAACTTGAAGAAGAAAGAGGCTTTCCGAAGAAGCAGGGGGCACTGCCATGAAAAAGGACGCACAAACAGTCGGGCCGTACATCACGCCTGTGGTTCGCCTTATCCTCGACTATGTCCGGGCTCATTCCTGCGGGCTGGACGAGCGCCTGCCTTCGGAACGACAATTCGCGCACCTCTTGGACATTTCCCGCAATTCCCTGCGCGAGGCCATGAAGACGCTTCAGGCGCTCGGAGTGATTGAAATCAAACGAGGCAGCGGCATTTATCTGCGTAAAAAAGATTTCAATCCTCATGATCACGCCTCGCTGTGGCTCCTCATCCACCGGACTGAAATCCTCGATATCCTGACCGTCCGGGAGACGCTCGATATGCGGGCCATCGACCTCGTCCCGCTCGAAAAATACCTAGACGTTGCCGCGCAACTCCGCGATTGCCTCGACCACATCGATCCGACCCCGTCCGGCGTCGACGCGTTGCGGCAGCACGATCTCGCCTTCCATACCATCGTCCGTCTCGCCGCCGGCAACAAGGTCTTATACGACATTTGCAATAGCCTCAACGGCTCCATTTACGACGAACGAAGAGCCCTTTTCTCCATCCCCGGCCAGATGCGGCGGTGTGTTGCCGATCATCGCCGTATTATGGAATGCTATTTCAGCGGCAGCCGCGACGCAGTTTATCAGGCGATGTCGGATCATTTGTTCGGCGTGCGGCAGGCTATTGAAAACGCCATGCCGCGCTAGAGTGGATTGCCATGCACACGCCTCCAGTGGAGGTTTTTGTTCAGTAGATCCATCCCACCTCCCCCTTACGTCGCCGGCGTGAGGGGGTAAATATTGTGTTTATCACTAGGCGGGATGGAATTATCACGCCTTTTCCCCTAGCGACGACCTATCGCACCCTATCTCGGCGAGGTTGCCTTTCCACAACACGCACAGTTACTAGTGGATGGGGGGCATCCAAGCAATCCGGAGGTAGACATGCGTGGAATGAAATTACTCCTGGTCGTGGCGCTCCTGGTCGCGGTCAGGGCGCAGGCGGCGGTATATGGCGATTTCGTCGTGCCGTCCGGCCTGTCGTCCTCGCCGCAGGGGGCGGCCATCACCAACCGCACCGCCGTCTCTGTGCCGCTACAGGGCGGAACCATGGTGGTGTATTTTTCCCTCGTGCCGGAATTTACCGACACGCCACTGCGGAGCATCGCCGCCAGCGTCGGCAACGCCTCCAGCGCGGTGGCGATGTCGTTGGGCGGCAGGCCGTGGTTTGGCGTGCAACGGAACGTCGCCGGCATGGGCAATTACTTTGAAGGCTATACCCACCGTAACGGTATGGTTTATGGCGTCGACATCGACCTTGGTCCTCGCGCCAGACCAGACGCAGAAATCAGGCAGGCGTTCGACCGCATCTGGTTGTTCCCCGGCCTGACCGGCATGGCCAGCGGCACAGTAGCCGCGGCGGTCGATCAACTGGACCGGGGCGACGCCGAAAGCGTGCTTGCCGTCCTGAACGCAGCCCCGCCGCAGGATACCGGTAACTGGGCGGCAATGCTTCTCCGCGCCATGGCGGAGGAAATGACCGGCGACCTCACCGCCGCAACCGGCAGCTATGCGTCGGCGGCGGCGATGGTCCAGGGTGCGGCCGAAATGAGCGCCCGAGCCGCCGGAGCCGCCGCCCTGGCCGGTACCGACGACGAGGCGATGTCGGACCTTGCCTCGCTCGCGGCTTCGGCTCCCGAAGAACCGGTGGTATGGCAAGAGTTGGGGAAGGTCTCGCTGGCTCAGGGCAACTTGACGGCGGCTCAGGGTTATTTCAACCAGGCCGCAGATGTTAACCCAGCCGACGAGTCTGCCCTGTACAACCTCGCTTTCATCCATGCGCAAAACGGCGATTACGCCGGAGCGCTCCGCCGTGGCCGGGAACTCATGCATTATTTCCCGTGGGTACCAAACGGAGCCATCCCCGACGTGACCAGCGCGCCCGGCATGGACGAAAGCCGCATCAACATGATAATGACCGAGCCCCTGCCGCTCGGAAACCTCGGCGCGTATGGGGCGATTGCGGCCCAGCCCCTCGATTACGCCGAAGCGGAGAACATCATCCAGGTCATCCAGGTGCCGGCCACGACGCCGGTCTATCAGCCCACCTACGGACCGAACTGGTCGTACGTGCCGGTGGTGTTGTTCGACTGGATGTGGACCATAGGCGGCCACCGGCCGTGGTGGAGTTCCGGTCACCGGCCCCGTCCTCCAGGCAACTGGCATCCGGGCGGACCCGGCATTCGACCGCCCCGCCCTCCGGGGATAAGGCCGCCGCATTTTCCCGAGCGACCGGGTGAAGGCGGCAACCGGCCGCGTCCACCTGAAGGCGGCGGTCGCCCACCCGAAGGCGGCGGGACGCGTCCTCCCGGTGGC
Organism: Planctomycetaceae bacterium; assembly: GCA_021205245.1. Classification (GTDB taxonomy): domain Bacteria; phylum Planctomycetota; class SZUA-567; order SZUA-567; family SZUA-567; genus JAJBSZ01. Next base: position 25,434 of record JAJPXZ010000025.1, on the reverse strand, counting down.
GGCGGAATTCGGCCTCCAGAAGGTGGAGGCGGTCGTCCGCCCGAAGGCGGCAGGCCTCCATCAGGTATAACAACGTTGCCAGCGCCGTGGCCTAATCCGGGCGTCACCACCCTGCCCGCGCCCGTGACGCCGCCAACGGTGGTGGTCCCTCCCAGGCCGACGACCAGGCCCACTCAGCCGATGGTTCGGCCCGCACCGGTGACGCCGCCAACGGCGGTCCTGCCGTCGCGGCCAACGACCCGGCCGAGTCCGTCGATGCGACCGACCACCAGACCCGCGCCTGAGACTTCGTTCAGGCCCACCCGCCCTTCGCCAGGGTTCGCCCAGCCGGGAGGGGTTATGCGGCCATCCACACGGCCCGCGCCGACACCGTCGATCAACCGCCCGATGACTCGGCCTTCGCCAGCCGGACCGCAACCCGGCCGGCCTGACAGAAGCGCGTTGCGGCGATAAGCGACTCATTTGAATAAGAACGGGGCTGGACATCTCGTCCAGCCCCGTGTTTTTGGCTTTATCCGCCTCACCCACCCCACACGTCACCCCGAAGTCAATACGTACATCAGCGGAAAAAACGGGCGGTTCGGCCGGGGTGGCGATTGGGCAAGAGCGCCACGTTCACAGCACCTGTTCGGTCCGCTCGATAATGTCGTCCTGGGTCTGCTTCGACAGCACGTTGAAGAAGGCGCTGTACCCGGCGACGCGGACAATGAGGTCGCGGTGTTTTTCCGGATGGGTCTGGGCGTCGCGAAGCGTTTCCTTCGACACCACGTTGAACTGGACGTGGAAGCCCTTAAGGCGGTTGAAGAAGGTCCGAACCAACATCGCCAGCTTGGCCCTGTCCTCGCCTTTTTCGAGCATCTGCGGCGTCAACTTCTGGTTTAACAGAACACCGCCGGTGATCTTCTCCGTCGGCAGTTTGGACACCGACTTGAACACCGCTGTCGGCCCATGCACATCGGCGCCGTGGGACGGAGAACAACCTTCGGCCAACGGTTCGCCCGCGAGGCGGCCGTCCGGGGTGGCGAGGGTTCCCGCCCCTTGCGGCACGTTGGCGGAAATGGACGAGGTGCCGCCGTAGTAGGTGCCGCCGATGGGGCCGCGTCCGAAGCGGGTGTTGTGGTATTTCGAGAGTTCGTCCAGATAGACGTCGTAGGCGTCGCGGAGCAACAAGTCGACATAGTCGTCGTCGTTGCCGTACTTGGGGGCGGCGACGAGCAGGTCGCGGATTTTTCCGTTCGCTTCGCCTTCGAAATTCGCCTGCAATGCTGCCCACAGTTGCGCCGTGGTCATGGATTTGTCGTCGAAGACGCACTTCTTGATCGCGGCCAGCGAGTCGGCCAAATTGGCGATACCGACCTGAAGATCGGAGATGAAATCGTAGACCGCGCCGCCTTCCTTCAGATTGAGGCCACGCTCGATGCAGTCGTCGCACAGGGCCGAACAGAGGACGTCGGCGGTGTTTGCCTCCAGCACAGTATCGCAGCAGGAGTCGATGATAATGCAGTGGCGGGTGAATTCGCGGATGATTTTGTCCCACGCTGCCTTCACCTGGTCGAACGAGGTCATGTCGCGGAAATGGCCGACGCCGTCGCAGAGGCGCGTGCCGCTGGCCGGGTCGATGCCGTCGTTCAGGGCGATGAGGAGCGACTTGGGGAAATTAAGGAACGACATGCCGGTGCAGCGGTAGCCCCATTTGCCCGGTACCGCCACCTCGACGCAGCCGATAGCCGAGTAGTCGTAGGCATCCTCTTTCGCCACCCCGAGGTTGATGAACGATGGGATGATGATCTCGTCCGAATTGAACGCCGGCATGCCGAAGCCGAGCCGGACCACGTCGATGCATTCCTGTAGGAACGCGTCCTTCAACCCCGCGTGGTAACGGACCGTCAGGTTGGGCTGCGGCAGACGCGTCTGGGCAACCGACCGCAGCACCAGCGAGCTAAGTTCGTTGACTGCGTCATGGCCGTCCCGGGTCTGGCCGCCGACGGTGACGTTCTGGTAGAGCGGGCTGCCGGCCGAGAAACGGGTATGGGACCAGGAGCGGATTTTGTTAATGGTATAGGTCTTTAGCCACAGGTTGGTCAGGAGCTCGCAGGCCGCGTCCGGCGTGGTGCGTTTGGCCGCGAGGTCGCGGGCATAATAGGGATAGAGGAACTGGTCGAGCCGGCCGTAGGAAAGGGAATGGCCGTTCGACTCGATCTGCAGACACAGATGCACCAGCCACACCGATTGCAGCGCTTCGTGGAAGGTCTCGGCCGGGTGTTCTGGCACTTTCCGGAGAATGCGGGCCATCTCGCGCAGTTCGGTCTGGCGCGCGGCATCGGCTTCGCGGAACGCCATGTCCTCGGCCAAATCGGCGAAGCGATGGGCAAAGGCGATGGTGGCGTCGACGACGATGTCGATGGCCTGGTAGAAATAGGATTTCGACAAATTGCGGTACTCGGTGAGGTCGAGGCTGTCCAGCTTTTCCCGCGCCCGGCGCTTGACGTCGGCCAGCCCTTTTTCAAGCAGGTAGCCGTAATTTACCGCCACGTGGGCGTCGCCCGAGGTGATGTTGCCTTCGGCCTTGATGATGCCATGATCGTAGAACAGCTTCGACCCGGCGGGCATGGCGGCGAGGCCGCGTTCCTTGATGGTGTTGTGCTTCCAGAAGGGAGCGATGTCGCGGAGGATCTGTTTGTTCTCTTCGCTGATGTGGAAACGGTCGCCGTCCCGTTTGTCGAATTCGTCCAGTTCCGCCACAACCCAGTCCATCGCGTATTCGGGGAAGATGGGGGCGGAACGGTTGCCCGAGGCCTGGTTGCCGGCCAGGAGCGTCTGCGGCTCAATGAAGATTCGCATTCCTTCCAGCACGTTCTTATACATCAGCGCACGGCGCAGAACCATGGGTTGGTCCTGGGTGGCCTGGTAGGTGTCGGTGGTGATGCGGGCGCGGTCGGTGCAGACCGTCGGTTCGGCGGCGAGGAGATCGTCGCGAAAAAGCTGCATACGCGGGGTCAGTGCGCCGAAATCGGTAGACATGGTAGAGCCTCCACTGTGGCTGGTCATCGCTGGGTAATCGGCTGGCCATCACGACAAAAACGATGCCGCCATCCATAGGAAGTATACCTCATGATCTTCGTTAGTCAATCGACATTCTTTCATTCGAAAGCCATTTTGATTGCAAATAGACATAATAATTATTGCCGCGCCGGTTCCATAGGGTATAGTAATGGTGGGTGCGGTGGCGGCCCGGGCGGAGGGCGGACGTGGAAGCGTGTCTTTTCAACATCCAGAAATTCAGCCTGCACGACGGGCCGGGCATCCGGACCACCGTGTTTTTTAAAGGCTGCCCGCTCCGCTGTTTCTGGTGTTCAAACCCTGAATCCATCGCGCCTGGCCCGCAGGTGCTCTGGAACCGCGACCGCTGCACCGGGTGCGGTGGCTGCGTTGCCGTGTGTCCTACCCAGGCAATCACCCCCGGAGGGGGGGTCGGGCGCGACCGATGCCGCAATTGCGGCGCCTGCGCGTCGGCATGTCCGAACGGCGCACTGACGATATCGGGGAAAATGTACAGCCTGGACGAAGTGGTCCGCGAATGCCTCGCCGACCGCGACTTCTACGAGGAATCAGGCGGCGGCGTGACTTTGTCCGGCGGCGAGGTGACGGCTCAGGCGGATTTCGCGGTAGCGCTGCTGGAACGGCTGAAGGGTGAGAACGTTCACACCGCGCTCGAGACAAACGGCTGCGCTCCGGCAGACACTTTCGCCCGGGTGGCTGGTGCTGCCGACCTCATCCTGTTCGACGTCAAACACCACGACGCGGCCACGCATTTAGCCGGGACCGGCGTCGATAACCGGCTGATCCTCGACAACCTGTCGGCGATGGTGGCGGAAGGGCGGGAGGTGCTGGTGCGGATTCCAATCATCCCGGGCTATAACGATTCCCGTGACGATGCGGTGGGCTTTGCCCGACTCCTGCACGGGCTGGGTGTTTCGTCGGTGCAGTTGTTACCGTTTCACCAGTTCGGTCAAAACAAATACGACGGCCTCGGGATGGCGTATCCGCTCGACGGCATGGCGCAGCTTCACCCTGAGGATCTCAAGCCCTGCGCGGAAATAATGCGGGAGCACGGCATCGAGGTTATTCTTTAAGTGGCTACTCGAAGGCGGAGGCGTCCTCGAAGTACTTGTCGGCCAAATAACAGGCCCCACCGATGAGGCTGTGTTCCTCGTCCAATGTTGAGTACTCGATGTCGATGGATTTTTTCATCCGCAGCAGGGTGAGGTTATTGACCCGCTCGCGCAGTCGGTTGAGGAAATAATCGCCCGCCTTGGCGTATTCGCCCTGGATGATGAACAACCCCGGATCGCACGAATAGACCAGGTTGTTAATGGCGATGGCGAAGGGCCGCACCACCCCGTCGACGAGGGAACACGCCAGCTTGTCGCCCGCATTGGAGGCGCGGAGAATAGTGTCGAAGCTCACCTCCCGGTTGGGCTTTTCGGAAAAGAGGATGGATTCGGGGTGGGCGCTCCGCAGGGTGCGGGCGCGCTCCTCCAGACGCCGGGGCGATACAGCCACCTCGAGGCAGCCGCGGCCGCCGCAGTGGCACAGTTCCGGATTCGACGGATCGACCACCATATGGCCGACCTCGCCCGAGAGGCAGAGTTCGCCATGATGCAGCCTGCCTTCCGACACCAGCCCGCCCGCCAGGCCGTCGTACTCGGTGCCGATCAGGAAAAAGCGGTCCGCATGATCGCTCCGGGCCTTCAATTCACCATAGGCGTGGTAGCGCATCCAGTTATCGAGATAGACCGGGAGCCCACCAGGGAGAAGATCCTGCACCATCTTTCGCACCGGCACTTCGCTCCCCCACGAGACGAAGTGGGGCGAAATCACGCACACGCCCCGGTCGACGTCGATAATGCCGTGGCAGCCCACCACCGCGCCAAGACAGTGCTCGGGCAAAACCTTGCGCCGTTTGGTCAGGGTGACGAACGACTCGCGGATCAGGCGCATGATATCGTCGAGACTGGTGTCCTGGCCGTGGAAGGCGGTATGGCTGGCCGATATTTCGCCGTGGAGGTTGGTGAGGGCCGACGACAATGACTGCTCGACAATGCGGACCGAGAAGATATAGCGGTAGTCCGGGTTAAAGGCGAAAAGTTTCGGCTTTTTGCCGCCTTCGTCGGCGGAGTCGCCCTTGCCTGCCTCATGGACCAACCCGATGGCCAGATAATGCTCCATAATGTTGTGGACGGTCATCTTGCTCAAACTGGTATGTTTGGCGATTTCGGCTACCGAGGCGCTTTCATGTTTGCGAAGGTATTGAAGCACCGCGTGGCGGTTTTTGTAGTTGAGGGGTT